>NZ_AP038773.1:325357-650714 GCF_047159485.1 Krasilnikovia sp. MM14-A1004
CGCGAGCGCGAGGGCCACGAGCGCGACCCCCAGGTTCGCGCCGAGCGACAGCCGCTGCGACCGAATGTTCTCCGGCGTCATCCGAACGCCGGGCATTTTCCGCTCCATAAGGCTCATGCCGCACTGTCCCGGAACTCGCGGCGGCGGTAGATGATCGCCCTAGCCGCCATGTTGACCACGAGGGTGATGGCGAACAGCACCAGGCCGGAGGCGATCAGTGCCCCGCGGCCGGTCTCGTTGGCCTCGCCGAACGTGTTGGCGATGTTCGCGGCGATGCTGTTGCCGCCGTTCTCGATGATGTTGAAGGAGATCCCGAAGACGCTGCCGAGCGTCAGGGCCAGCGCGATCGTTTCGCCGAGCGCGCGACCCAGGCCGAGCATGACCGCGGCGATGATGCCGGGCCGGCCGTACGGGAGCACCGCCGTCCGGATCATCTCCCACTTGGTGGCGCCCAGCGCGAGCGCCGCCTCCTCGTTCATGCCGGGGGTCTGCTGGAACACCTCACGCGAGATCGAGGTGATGATCGGCAGCACCATGATGGCCAGCACCAGGCTGCCGAGCAGGATCGAGTACCCGAACGGGCCGTCGCCGTCGAACAGCGGCAGCCAGCCGAAGTAGTGGTTGAGCCACACCGACAGCTCGCGTACCGGCTCCACGAAGAAGTCGCGGCCCCACAGGCCGAACACGACACTGGGCACGGCGGCCAGCAGGTCGACGACGAAGCCGAGCGGGTTGGCCAGGCGCTTCGGTGCGTAGTGCGACAGGAACAGCGCGATGCCCAGGGCCACGGGCACCGCCACGATCAAGGCGATGATCGAGGTCAGCACCGTCCCGAACGCCAGGGCCGCGATACCGAACTTGGGCTGTGTCTCGTTCGGGAACCACTTCTCGTACGTGAAGAAGTTCTCTGTGTTGGCCTGCAGCGCCGGGATGGCCTTGGCGATCAGGAAGATCGCGATGGCCACGATGATGACCAGCACCATCGCGCCGGATGCCCGGCTGAGGCTGCGGAAAACGCTCTCCACGGAGAACCGCGCCTTGCGGGGGAGCGCGCCGCCGCCGCCGAGGGGCGGACGGCCGCCGGGAAGGACGTCGTCGGGGGGAACTGGCGAAACGCCGTTGCCGGCGGGCCGGGTGTGGCGTCCTGCCACACGCGACCCGCCGGCGCCGAGGTTCGCCGAGCCGGAGGGGTACTCACCCATCTGCTGCTCGCTGTCGTCTCGGAGGGACCCTGGAAGGGATCAGGAGATGGCCGCGACCGACGCCGCAACCTTGCTGCGCATGCTCTCGGGCAGCGGGCCGTAGCCCAGCTCGGCGAGGGACGCCTGGCCACCGGTGCTCGACGTGTAGGTCAGGAAGCCCTTGATGGCCGCGGCCTTCGGGCTGCCCTTGCTGCACACGATCTCGTAGGTGGTCAGGACGATCGGGTACGCGCCGGGCGTGGTGGTGCTGTAGTCGATGTCCAGCTTGAGGTCGTTGCCCGTGCCGGCCACCTTGGCGCCCTCGATGGTCTTGCCCGCGCTCTCGGGGGTCAGCTCGGTGTACTCACCCGCGCCGTTCTTGATCTTCGCCTTCTTCAGGTCGCTGTTCTCGGCGAAGGACAGCTCGACGTAGCTGATCGTGCCGGGCGTGCTCTTGACGCGAGCCGCCACACCGTCGGACTTGGCCGCGCCGGTGCCGCCCGGGGCCTTCCAGGCCTTGGCGTTGCCGTACGTCCAGTCGGCCGGAGCGGTCTTGCTCAGGTACTTGGTGAAGTTGTCGGTCGTGCCGGACTCGTCCGAGCGGTGGACCGTCTCGATGGTGGTCGCCGGCAGCTGCACGCCGGTGTTCTCCGCCGCGATCGCCGGGTCGTTCCACTTGGTGACCTTGCCGGAGAAGATCTTGGCAAGGGTGCTCGCCGACAGCTGCAGGTTGTCGACGCCGTCCAGGTTGTACACGACGGCGATCGGGCCGACCAGCATCGGCAGGTTGAGCGCCTGGCCGCCGGTGCACTTGGCGTCCGCCTGCGGCTGCTCCTCCGGCTTGAGTGCGGAGTCCGAGCCGGCGAAGTCCGCCGTACCCGAAATGAAGGCCTGGATACCGGCGCCGGAGCCGGTGCCCTGGTAGTTGATCTTCGCGTTGGAACACTGACCCTGGTAGGTCTTGATCCACTCGTCCATGGCGTTCTTCTGCGCCGTCGAACCCTGCGCCGTAAGGTCCCCCGCGGCGCAGTTCTGGGCGGCGGCGGACGCGCCGCCGGCCGACGACGCCGTCTCGTTGTCAGAACCACACGCGACCAGAGAGAGGGTCGCGGTCAAAGCAATACCGGCCAGCAGGCCAGACCGCTGGAGCTTCACGGTTTTCCCTTCGAGTGGATTGTCGGGCCTTCTCGGCCCGGCAAGCCGGTCTCACCGGCCCACTCGAAAGCTAGGAGGACGAGATGACCTGTTCCCCGGTCGCAAGTGAACCTGCGGTGAACAGGTCGACCCTGCGAGGTAGCCGAAGACTGAGGGCGAGTTGTCCGTTACGTGAACCGAGGGGCTGGCGACCGAAATGTCGCATATTCGGACACCCCTGAGACGGCGCCGTGACATACGCTTGACCGTTCCGTTATGGCCAATCCGGCGACCCGGCCGGTCGCGAGGCGCTCAGACGATCTTCTGGTAACCGACGTCCGCCGCGAAGACCGTGAACCCCAGTCTGCGGTACAACGCCACCGCCGCCGAATTCGACTCGTCGACGTAGAGCATGGCGTGCTGCACCCCGCCCAGCGCCAGAAACTGCAGGCCAGCCACGCTGAGCGCGGCGCCGAGCCCGCGTTTGTGCGCGCCGGGGTCGACGCCGAGGACGTAAATTTCCCCCATCCGGGGGACGTCGCCGTGCGCCGGATGCACCTTCGTCCAGTGGAACCCCTGCAGGGCGTCCCCCACGTCGACGGCCAGCAGGAAGCCCTCCGGGTCGAACCACGGCTCGGCCATCCGCAGCCGCAGGTCCGCCTCCGTCCACCGGCCCTGCTCCGGGTGGTCGGCGAACGCCCGCGCGTTGAGCGCGAGCCACCCCGCGTCGTCGAAACCGGGCCGGAAATGGCGGACGGTCACCCCGGCGGGCAGTGGCAGGTCCGGCAGCGGCTCGGTCAGCGAACGGCGCATCTGCCACAGCACCCGGGCGCGCGCGAAACCCGCGCCCTCCGCGAAGGCGCGCGCCGCGGCTGAGTCACCGTGCGCCCACACGCTCAGCGTCGCGCCGGGAGCCACGGCGGCCGCGGCCGCGGCCAGCAGCGCGGTGCCGTGCCCCTCGCGGCGGTGCCGCGGATGCACGACCAGCTCACCGGTGGGCGCTCCGGCATCGGAGCGGTCCAGGTGGGCGTAACCGGCCAGGCCGTCCCCGGCATGGGACATGAGATGTACGCGCGCCGCGTCCTCACCCGCAGCGTCCGCGCTCGCGCGTACCGCCAGCACCGTGTCCTCGGACAGCGGGAACGTGCCGTCGGTTTCGGCCGCTGCGGCGGCGAGGGCGAGCACGGCGGTGCTCTGCTCGGCGGTGAGCCGGTCCACGCGGCGGACCGGCCGCACCGTCGACATGGTTCGCTCTCAGACCGGCAGCGAGACCGGCTCGTTGTCGGGCAACTGGCGGCCGGCCGGCGGCGCCACGAACTTGTAGCCGACCTGGCGCACCGTACCGATCATCGCTTCGTACTCGGGGCCGAGCTTGGCCCGCAGCCGCCGCACGTGCACGTCGACCGTGCGGGTGCCGCCGAAGTAGTCGTAGCCCCACACCTCGCGCAGCAGCTGGTCGCGGGTGAACACCCGACCGGGGTGCTGGGCCAGGAACTTCAGCAGCTCGAACTCCTTGTACGTGAGGTCGAGCGGGCGGCCCTTGAGCTTCGCGGCGTACGTGTCCGGGTCGATGTTGAGCTCGCCGGCCCGGATCGAGCCGCCGGTGCCCGCGGTGGCACTGGTCAGGCGCCCGACGCTGAGCCGCAGCCGGGCCTCGACCTCGGCGGGCCCCGCCGTGGCCAGGATGACGTCGTCGACGCCCCAGTCGGCGTTCAGCGCGATGAGCCCGGCCTCGGTGACCACCGCGATCAGCGGTACGCCCAGCCCGGTCGCGTGCAGCATGCGGCAGGTGGCCCGGGCCTCGGACAGTTCCGAGCGGGCGTCGACCAGGACGGCGTCGGGGCTCGGGCCGGACACCAGCGTGCGGACGTCCCGAGGGGCGGTGCGCACCGAGTGGGGGAGCAGGTCCAGCGCGGGCAGTACGGCAGACGCCTCACCAGCACGTGCCGTCACCAACAGAAGGATCTCCACACTCACCTCCGTCCTCGCGGCACGCGGCCGCATGGGTGACCCGGTTGCGTACTCAACGCGGCGCGGCCGCAGCGAGCTGTGCAGACCGGAGGATCGGGTTCCCGGCGTCACCGACGGGTGGGCTGGGCTCACCTTAACCGACGGACGGGCACGAAGTCCCTGGTCGCGTTGTCGAGTGATGTAGTGAACGCGGCGTGGCTGACCGAACGGACGAGTGGTAACGGCCCATTCGGGCGACGCGGGACACGGGCCCGTCCGGAAGGGCGGCCGCGGCGCCCCGGTCGCCGGATGACCCGGGTACACGTGGTCTGGCACCATCGCAGGCGTGTTCCCCACCAGGCCGCAGCGCGGCGACTTCACCCCGGTGCCGGCCGACGGCGACCGCGACCCGTGGGACGCGGATCTCTCGCGGGAGCTTCCCCGCGTCGCGCCGCGCCGGGTGCCGGGCGTGTTCGGCGCCGTGCCCGACCCCGAGCCGCCCGCCAGCATCGTGCCGGGGGCGCCCCCGCCCGACGACGACTCCGAGCCCGAAGAGGTCGTGTTCGTCGAGGTGCGGCGTCAGCTGTCGCTGGCTATCGGCGGGTTCGCCGCGCTGCTGGCCATCGGCCTCATCGTCGGCGCGCAGAGCACCGGGCCGGACGCCCGCCTGCCGTACGCCATCGTGATCTTCGGGGTGCAGCTGCTGTTCGTGCTGGCCTGGACGATGGCGATCCAGCCGCCCAAGCCCGCTGTCGTCGGCGTGGTCTGTGCTGTGGCCGCCGGGGTGGCGGACTACGTGGCGATCACCTCGGGAGACCCCGGACTGGCCCCGCTCGCGTACGCGGCGGCGGGCGGCTTCGTCGCCGCCGTGCTCGGGCAGCTGCTCGGCCGGGCCGGCTGGCAGCGGGTCAAGGACAACCTCGGCACCACCCTGATGATCGTGGCGGGCGTGGTCGCGTACGCGTGCCTGCTCGTGCTGACCCGCAAGCCGATCGGCGCACAGACCGTGCTGGTCTGCCTGACCGCGGCCGGCGTGGCGCTGGTCGTGGCCCGGGTGACCGACGCCGGGTACGCGAAGCCCCGGCTGGCCCCGCAGGTGCCGCGCGGTGCGGCCGGCATCGTGCTCGGCGCGATGCTCGGCACCCTGGCGGCCGCGGGCCTGGGCAGCGTGCTCGTGCTGCCGTTCGATCCGGCGAAGGGTGCCGTGCTCGGCCTGGTCACGGCCGCCTTCGCGGTGCTGGTCGACCTGGCCGTCAACTACGCCGAGGCCGGGCGCAGCATGGCCGGTGAGCTGCCGACGTTCTGGCTGGCCCGGCACATGCAGGGCCCGCTCGGTGCGTTCGCGGTGGCCGGGCCCGCGGCCTACGCCCTGGCGACTTTCTTCCTGTCCTGACCTTGGCCGGATATTCGCTGCATTCGCTGGAGCACACCCACTCGGTGGCCCGGGGCGGGTACGGTCCTGGGGGTCCGCGCCCACGGTCGATCGAGGAGGAGACGTGGCCGAGGTGTACGACCCGCCCCGCGCTCGCAAGCGCCGGCTCCGGCCCGTGCTCGTGACCCTGGTCGTCCTCGTCGTGCTGCTCGGCATCGGGCTGGTGGTGGCCGACCGCGCCGCGGCGGCGTTCGCGGAACGGGTCATCGCGGAACGCATCTCCGGGCAGATCGCCAGCAAGGGTGCCCGTTCCGATCATCCGGACGTCACGGTCATGGGCGTGCCGTTCCTGACCCAGGTCACCTCGGGCCGGTACGAAGAGACCAGGATCGTGCTGCGCAACTTCGAGGGTCCCGCGGGCGGCGGCAAGTCGGTGCGCGTGCCGGAGCTCGAAGTGCGCGCGACGGACGTGCGCGCCCCGCTCGACACCGTGCGCAGCGGGCGCGGTGACATCCTGGCGGGAACGGTCACCGGCACCGGGACGGTCGACTACGCCCAGCTCGCCGCGCTCATCGGCCAGCCGGGGCTCACCCTCAGCGAAAAGGACGGCAAGCTGGTCGGCACCGCACCGGTGCAACTGCTCGGCCAGACCGTCCAGGTCACCGGCACGGCGAGCCTGGAGGTGGTCGACGGGGTCGTGCGGGTGCGCTTCTCCGACGTATCCGCTGCGGGGCTGCCCGACCTGCCGCTGGTCCGCTCCTTCATCGACGCGTACGTGAAGGATCTCGCGGTCGACCTCAAGGTGCCGCCGCTGCCGCTCGGCCTGGTCGTGGAGAAGGTGGAGCCGCAGCCGGACGGCCTGCAGTTCACCGCCAGCGCGCACGACGTTGCGCTCACCGGGGGCGTGTGAGGCTGTGACCGCCACCTCCGTCCCGGATGCTGGTCGACGGTGTTCCGGCGTGTGGACCTGCTGGTAGCGTCGGCTCCCATGAGCCTGTTGCTCACGAAACGGCGCGCGATCGACCTGTGTCGCGTGGCCGCGTGCCTGTGTCGCCCCGTCGCCTGACGGGGCCGCTCATGCTGCGCAGGATCTAACGCCCGGCAGTGGCGCCGTCGCACCAACCACGTGATCCGTTGTTCCGAATGGGTCCCGCGCGGGTGCGGCCGAATTCCCCCGCGTGACGACTCACCCTTCCCACCCGACAAAGGGAGTAATCGATGAGTCGCGACACCGCGCTCGTCTCTGCCGACTGGGCCGAGAAGAACCTCGAAACCCCGGGAATCGTCTTCGTCGAGGTCGACGAGGACACCACCGCGTACGACGGTGGGCACATCCCCGGCGCCGTGAAGCTGGACTGGAAGAAGGACCTGCAGGACCCGGTCCGCCGGGACTTCGTCAACCAGGAGCAGTTCTCCGCGCTGCTGTCCGCGCGCGGCATCGCCAACGACGACACCGTGATCCTGTACGGCGGCAACAACAACTGGTTCGCCGCGTACGCGTACTGGTACTTCAAGCTGTACGGCCACGGCGACGTGAAGCTGCTCGACGGCGGCCGCAAGAAGTGGGAGCTGGACGCCCGCCCGTACAGCAAGGACGCGCCGAGCCGCGCGGCCACGCAGTACCATGCCCAGGCGCCCGACCTGTCGATCCGCGCGTTCCGCGACGAGGTCGTGCAGGCCATCGGCGTGCAGAACCTGGTCGACGTGCGCAGCCCCGACGAGTACGCGGGCCGGCTGCTGGCCCCCGCCCACCTGCCGCAGGAGCAGTCCCAGCGCGCCGGCCACATCCCGACCGCGATCAGCGTGCCGTGGAGCAAGGCGGCCAACGAGGACGGCACGTTCAAGTCGGACGACGAGCTGGCCAAGCTGTACGCGGCCGCCGGCCTGGAGGACGGCAAGGACACCATCGCGTACTGCCGGATCGGCGAGCGGTCCTCGCACACCTGGTTCGTGCTCAAGGAGCTGCTCGGCCGGGCCAACGTGAAGAACTACGACGGCTCCTGGACCGAGTACGGATCCCTGATCGGCGTGCCGATCGCCCTCGGCGACGAGCCCGGAAAGGCGTGACCATGACTTCTCCCGCCAACACCGCAGCCGGGTGCGCCGCCCCGGACCAGTCCGCGCCGCTGCCCGCGAGCGTCGACCTGGAGAAGGAGACCGTCATCACCGGTGCCGTGCGCACCGCCGACGGTGAGGCCGTGGGCGGCGCGTACGTCCGGCTGCTCGACTCCTCCGGCGAGTTCACCGCCGAGGTGGTCACCTCGCCCGAGGGGGTGTTCCGGTTCTTCGCCGCGCCCGGCACGTGGACGCTGCGGGCGCTCTCCCGGGCGGGCAACGGCGACCTCACCGTCGACGCCGCCCGTGGCGTCAACGAGGTCGGCCTGACCGTCGCCAACTGACCCACGCTCTGTTGCCGCAGGGGCGGGACCCGGTTTCGGGTCCCGCCCCTGCACGCGTATGCGGCCTGCCATGCCACCATGACGGCGTGATTCCCCCGGCATATCCGCCCGCCCCACGGCCGCCGCGCCGCCCGTGGCTGCGGGTGGTCGTCGTGGCGTGGGCGGTGCTGCTGGCCGGGCTGGTCTTCTGGTCCGTCCGCCACGACCCGCCCACCGTTCCGGAGCAGCGTGACATCGCGGCGGCCCTGCCGTTCCTGGACGAGGCCACCGGCGCCGTGATGGCCGCGGCGGACGCCGACGGCCGCGCCGTCGTGCTGCACCCCACGGAGTTCTCGCGGGACTGCCGGATCACCCCGGTCCGCCCCGGCGTCGAGGCGATCCGCGAGGTCACCCTGCGGGTGAGGGCCGGTGGGGCCGGTCCGGCCCTCGACGCGGTCGCGCAGGCCCTGCCCGCCGGGTACCACGCCCGGGTCCGGCGCAGCCCGTCCGGCACCCGCCTGGAGCTGTACGCCGACGCCGGTGGTTTCGTGGCGATCGACGCGCGAACCCCGGCCGACGCCACCGTCGTCACCCTGCAGGTTTCCACCGGCTGCCGCCCGCCGGCCGCCGGAGTGAACACGACACCCACCAGCCCGGCGGCGTCCACGGTGCCCACGGTGTACCGGGCCGCCCTGCGCGCACTGGGCGCGGCCGGTGCCGTGGCGGGGACCGTGACGGAGGTGGTCTGCCCGTCCGGCGGGACGGCGCGGACCGTGACCAGCGTGGCCGTCCCGGTGCCGCGCGATCTGGGCCGGGCGCTTCAGGCGCTGACCGCGGGGGCGGGCGTCGTGCAGGCCGAGCCGCGCGCGTGGGCGTGGCGGATCGGTGGCTTCTCCGTGGTGGCGACAGTGACCGACGACAAGGTCCAGGTCAGCGTCACGATCGGGTGCCGCTGACTCAGTACACGGCTGACTCAGTACACGAGGGCCCGGGCGCCCTCGCCCATGATCTCCTCGACGAAGACGGCGGCGCCCGCGATCCGTACGCCGGGCAGGACGTCCTCCGGCGTGATGCCGCGCCGGGCGGCGCACTGGGTGCAGGCGGTGACCCGGCCGTTGTCCAGCAGCAGCCCCAGGAGGTCGGGCAGGGGAGCGGCATGCGGCAGCTCGAACTGCTCCGCCCGCCCCGGCAGGGCGAACCAGGTGGACTCGCCTGTGAGCCAGAACGAGACGTCCACCCCCGCGGCCACGGCGGTGCTGGCCACGGTGAACGCCTGGGAGCAGCGTTCCGGGGCGTCGGCGCCGGCGGTTGCCTTGACCACGAGCAGGCGAGTCATGGCCGTCAGCCTAGGCGCGTCCGCTGTTGACTACGATGACCGGGTCATGGTTACCGAGATCGGATTCGTGAGCCTGCTGGTCGCCGGGTTCGGCGCGCTGGCGGGCGGCCTGGGCTACCTGGCCGTGCGGATGGCAAGGGGACGCTGGTGAGCGAGGAGAAGGCCGCCGAGAACCCACTGGGGCCGCCGCCCTGGCTGAACGCGCCGCCGGTGGACGCGTACCCGTACGAGGACACCCACGACCTGCGCTCCGGGCCCGATCTGCACCCGGCGCTGCTGGGCCTGCTGCCGTTCATCGGGCTGTGGCGCGGCCGCGGCCAGGGTGGCTATCCCGGCGTCGAGGACTTCAACTTCGCGCAGGAGGTCCGCATCAGCCACGACGGGCGGCCGTTCCTGCACTACGAGTCGCGGGCGTGGATTCTCGACGACGAGTCGCAGGCGGTCCGGATGGCCAACCGCGAGGTCGGCTGGTGGCGGCCGGTGACCGACGCCGAGGGGCGGGCCACCGACGACATGGAAGCCACCCTGTGCACCCCCACCGGGATCATGGAGCTGTACCTCGGCAAGGTGACCGGCACCCGGCTGGAGATGGAGGCGGACGCGATCGTCCGCTCGCCCACCGCCAAGGAGGTCACGGCGGGCCACCGGCTGTTCGGCATCGTCGAGGGCGCCCTGCTGTACGCGCAGGAGGTCGCGGCCGAGGGCCACGGTCTGGAGCCGCACATGTCCGCCCGGCTGCTGCGCATCGGCGGCTGACCACCCCCGACCGCCGCGGGCGGGGCGCATAGGCATGTCGAACTATGCTCATACCGTGACCGCCCCATCGCTTGCCGACAAGCTCCGGGAACGCGGCCTGCGGCTCACCCCGCAACGCCAGCTGATCCTGGAAGCGGTGTACGAACTGGGCCACGCCACCCCGGAGCAGGTGCACCAGGCCGTACGGGAAAGGGCAGCCGGGGTCAACATCACCACGGTGTACCGCACCCTCGAACTGCTCGAGGAGCTGGGCCTGGTCAGCCATACCCACCTGTCGCACGGCTCGCCCACCTACCACCGCGCCGGCGAGGATCAGCACGTGCACCTGGTCTGCCGCCGCTGCGGGTCGATCGGCGAGGCGGACCCGTCCGTGCTGGCGCCGGTGACCCGGCAGCTGCATGCCGAGCGCGGGTTCCGGGTCGACGTCGGGCACGTGTCGCTGTTCGGCGTCTGCGGTGACTGCAAGGAGCTCACATGATCATGGTCGAGGACCTGACCCCCGACTCCCTCGACGCGGGCGTGGCCGCACACTACGGCGACCCGATGCGCGAGCAGCGCCTGCTCGACACGGCGGTCGGCCTGGTCGACCGGTCGCACCGCGAGATCGTCGCGGTGCCCGGCGAGGAACGCGCGAGCTGGCTGCACACCCTGACCACTCAGCACCTGAGCGACCTGCGCGCCGGGCAGGGCACCGAGTTGCTCGTCCTCTCCCCGCACGGCCACGTCGAGCAGCATGCCCTGGTCACCGAGGACGGCACGACGGCCTGGCTGGACACCGAGCCGGGCAGCGGTGCCGGTCTGCTCAAGTACCTGGAGATGATGCGGTTCTTCACGAAGGTGGAGCCGCGCGACGCCACCGCCGAGCTGGCGGTGCTGTCGCTGGTCGGGCCGGACGCCGCCGACGCCGCCGCCCGGCTGGGCCTGACCGGCCTGGCCGAGCCGCGGATCGCCCCGGTGCCGGACGCCAAGTTCGCCAAGGGCGCCGTGCCGGTCGGGCCGACGGCCGAGTACGACGTCCGCGAATTCGCGCACGGCCTGGCCCGCCGGGTCCCGCTCGGCGTCGACCTGCTGGTCCGCCGCCCCGAGGTCGAGGCGGTGCGCGCGGCGCTGGACGTGCCGCAGGCCGGGCTGTGGGCGTACGAGGCGGTGCGGGTCGCGCACCGGATCCCGCGGCTGGGCTGGGAGACCGACCACCGCACGATCCCCGCCGAGGCCGGGTTCCTCGCGGCCGCCGTACATCTGGACAAGGGTTGTTACCGGGGGCAGGAGACGGTGGCCCGGGTGCACAACCTTGGGCGGCCGCCCCGCCGCCTGGTGCTGCTGCACCTGGACGGCGTGGCCACGGATCACCCGCCCGCGCAGGGCACCCCGGTCACGCTGGACGGGCGCGCTGTCGGTTTCGTGGGCACCGCCGTGCGCCACCACGAACTGGGCATGATCGCCCTCGCGGTGCTGAAGCGGAACGTGGGAGACGACGCCCGGCTCCAGGTCGCCGAGTCCGCGGCGGCCGTCGACCCGGCCTGATCATCTCTTGAGCTGCGGTCCCCGCGACCCCGGCCCGTCCCACGTGGCAGGATCGCGGGCATGACCGGGACCCTCATCACCGTCGCGCCCACCGGCGCGGAAAGCAGCAAGGCGGCCGTACCCGCGCTGCCCGTGACCCTCGACGAACTCGTGGCCACCGCCAAGGAGTGCGAGGCGCTCGGCGCCGCCATCATCCACGTGCACATCCGCGACGACGACGCGAAGCCCACCCTCGATCAGGGGCGGCTGCGCGCGACTGTGGCGGGGCTGCGCGAGTCCACCGGCCTGATCGTGCAGCTCTCCTCGGGCGGTTCCGTGGTGGACCCGGAGGCGGACCGGCTGGCCGTGCTCGACGCGGGCCCGGAGATGGCGTCCTGCACGATGGGCACTGTCAACTTCGGCGACGACGTCTTCATGAACCGCTGGGAGTTCGTCGTCGAGCTGCACACCCGGATGCAGGAACGCGGCATCGTCCCCGAGTACGAGATCTTCGACCTGGGCCAGCTCACCACGCTGCAGCGCCTGCTCAGCTCGTACGGGCTGCCGTTCGGCGGGCACGTGCACGTCGACCTGGTGATGGGGGTGCCCGGCGGGATGCCCGGCACCGCGGAGGCGCTGGTGGCCTGCCGCCAGGCGCTGCGTGACCTGCCCGAGGGCACCACGTTCTCGGCCACCGGCATCGGACGCAGCACGATCCCCGTCATGCTGGCCTCGCTGTCGGCGGGCGGCCACCTGCGGGTCGGCATGGAGGACACCGTCACGTACGCGAAGGGCCAGCCGGTCGAGTCGAACATGCAGCTCGTGGCGCGCGCTGTCGGTTTCGCGCAGCTCGCCCAGCGGCCCCCGCTGAGCCCGTCGGAGGCGCGGGAGCTGCTCGGCATCCCCGCCCGATGATCCTCGCGGAGGTCGTACGGTCCGGTTTCGTCGAGAGCGTGCACCACGGCTCGGTCGTGGTGCTGGACTCGGCGGGCGCGGTGAAGGACAGCGCCGGGGACGTCAGCTCGCCGATCTTCCCCCGCTCGTCGAACAAGCCGTTGCAGACCGTCGGCATGCTGCGCGCCGGGCTGCGCCCGCGGGAGTCCGCCGACCTGGCGCTGATGAGCGGCAGTCATCTCGGCGAGCCGTTCCACGCGCAGCGGGCGCGGGAGATCCTCGCCGCGGCGGGGCTGGGCCCGGAGGCGCTGGGATGCCCGCCCGCGTTGCCGGCGTCGGAGGACGATCGCGACGCGGTGGTACGGGCGGGCGGCGGACCGCAGCGGATCCTGATGAACTGCTCCGGCAAGCACGCCGGCATGCTGGCTACCTGCGTGGCCAACGGCTGGACGGTGGAGTCGTACCGGGATGCCGGGCATCCGTTGCAGGCCGCGCTGGCGCAGACGGTGACGGAGCTGGTCGGTGAGCCGATCGCGGCGACCGGGGTGGACGGCTGCGGGGCGCCGGTGTTCGCGTTCTCGCTGACCGCGCTGGCGCGGTCGTTCCTGCGGCTGGTGGACGCCGAGCCGGGCAGCGCCGAGCGCCGGGTGGCGGACGCGATGCGGGCCCACCCCGAGCTGGTGCACGGTACGGGCGGGGACGACACCGTACTGATGTCCGGGTTGCCGGGGTTGCTGGCCAAGGGCGGCGCCGAAGGGGTGCAGGCGGTGGCCGTGCCGGGGGTGGGCGCCGTGGCATTCAAGATCTCCGACGGGGCGGCGCGAGCCCGCATGCCGGTTCTGCATGCGGCCCTGCGCCGCCTGGGAGTGGACGGCCCGGTGCCGGAGGTGGCCGTACTGGGCGGCGGGGAACCGGTCGGCGAGGTCCGCGCCGCCTGGTGATGTTGTCCGTTCGTGAGGCGGCCGTCACTGGGTGAGGTGATTCACGCTAACTCCTGCAAGCGTTTTGCTTGCAGGAGTTAGCGGTCGGCGATAGCGTCGAGGCATGCCCACGCCCAAGGACCTGCCGCAGGACATCGGCGGATTCATCCGCGACCTGCGTCAATCCGCCAAGATCTCGCTCCGGCAGCTTGCGGAGCGGGCCGGGGTGAGCAACCCGTACCTCAGCCAGATCGAGCGTGGCCTGCGTAAACCCAGTGCCGAGGTGCTCCAGCAGCTCGCCAGCGCGCTGCGGGTCTCCACCCCGGCGATGTACCTGCGCGCCGGCCTGCTCGACAGCGAGGGGCAGCAGGGCGTGCTGGCCGCGATCGCGGTCGACCCCGAGCTGACCATCGCGCAGAAGCAGTCGCTGTCCCAGATCTACGAGACGTTCCGCAACGAGAACGCCCGGCACGCACCGCCCAAGACCGCGGAGGCACACGTCGAGCAGGAGGGCGGCGACCTGGCCGCCGTCCTGGAGGACGTGGCGGTCGTAGAAGACGGTGCCGCGCCCCCGCCCAGGACCACCACCAAGTCGGAGGAGACGACATGACCGAGCAGACCAAGACCAAGATCCCCGCCCCGCTGTACGCCGCCGCCGGCGCCGGTGACCTCGCCGTCGAGCAGCTGCGCAAGCTGCCCGCCGCGCTCAGCGAGCTCAGCGACCGCGCCGTCGCGACCCTGAAGCCCGCGATCGCCAACGCCAACACCAAGGCCGGCACGCTGCGCGAGAAGGCCGCCACGACCGACTACACCAAGCTGCGCGACACCGCCGCCAGCAACGCTGTCGCGTTCGCGCAGCTGGCCTCGGAGCGTGCGGTCAGCGCGTACACCGCGCTGGTCGCCCGTGGCGAGCGCGTGGTGGGCTCCGGCGTCGTCGAGGCCGCGGACGTGGTCAACGCCGACATCGAGGCCACCGAGGCCCCGAAGGCCGTCGAGGCCGCCGCCCAGGCCGAGCCGAAGCCGCGCGCCGTGAAGCGGACCCGTCCGGCCGCCAAGTGATCGAACACGCCACCGCGTGAACTGCGGGCCCCGGCTTCGGCCGGGGCCCGCGGCATAGACTCGGGCCATGGCCACCAGCGCTCCGATCTTCTACGACGACGTGTACCGCGGCATCAACCTGGTCATCATGATCTTCTCGCTGATCGTGCAGGCCGTGGCGCTGGTGCACTGCATCACCCAGCGTGGCGACGGATTCCCGGCGATCGGCACCCTGCCCAAGGGCGCCTGGGTGGCCATCCTCGCCGTCTGCCTCGTCCTGACGTACCTGGTCAGCGGGCCGATCGGCATCTTCGGGCTGATCGGCATCGGTGCGGCCCTGGTCTACCTGCTGGACGTCCGTACGGGCCTGCGTGACCTGTCCGACGGCAAGGGCTTCTGGTAGCCGACGGCACGCGGGTCCCGCAGCCCGAACTGCCCGGCCCGCACACCGAACTGATCGACACCCCCGGCGGCGTACGCCTGGAGCAGCTCGTCACGGGCACCGGGGAACCGGTCACCGTGTTCGCCCACGGCCTCGCCGGGGACATCGCCGGTACCCGCCCGCTGGGCAGTGCCGTCACCGGGCGGCGGGTCTTCTTCCACCAGCGCGGGCACGGCCGTTCCGACGCCCCGCCGGGGCCGTGGAGCTTCGCCGACCTCGCCGACGATCTCGAAGCGGTCGCGGACCGTTCCGGCGCCACCCGGGCGGTCGGGGTCAGCATGGGCGCCGCCGCCGTGTGCCGCCTGCTGGCGCGGCGACCGGACCGCTTCGCGCGGGTGGTGCTGTTCCTGCCCGCCCCGCTGGACGGGGTGCGGCCCACCGCCGCCCGCGACCGGATGCGACGGCTGCGCGCCGCACTCGACGCGGGTGACCTGCGCGCCGCGCCCGATGCGGGTGACCTGCGCGCCGCGCCCGACGCGGAGGACCTGCGTGCGGCGATCGAGTCGGAGGTGCCCCGCGACCTCCGGGACACCGCCGCCGGCCGGGCCTACCTGCGCCAGCGGGAGGAGCAGTTGCGGCGTGACGGCCTGGCCCCGCAGCTCGACACGCTCTGGCAGACCCCGGCCGTGCCCGACGAAGGTGCGCTGCAAGCGTTCGCGGGGCGGGCACTGGTGATCGGGTGCGACGGCGACGAACTGCACCCGGCCGCCGTCGCCGAGCGGGTCGCCGACCGGCTCGGTGCCGCGCTGCACGTGTACGACCGGCCCGACGTGCTCTGGACGCAACGCCGGGACCTGCGCGAGCGGATCTCGGCCTTCCTCAACGCCCCAGCGGGTACGCCGTAACCTTTCGGGCCCCGGAACGATTGTCAATCCGTGCGGCTCTCCCCCAAATCGATCTTCTTCGGCGTCCTCCTGCTCGGGCTGCCCTTCGCACTGGCCGTCGGTTGGGCTCTCGGTACACCGGCCGCCGGGCCCGCGCCCGTGTCGGCCCCGGCCGGCAGCGGCGTCCTGGGGACGGCGCCGAGCCGGACCGTGACGCCCGAGTCGGTCACGGCGCTGGAATGGACGCCGCGCCCGGTGCGCTCCACCCCGCCCCGCCGTACCGCGCGCCGCGCCGCGGCCAGCGCCACCGAGTCGCGCAGCCCGTCGCCCGGACGGGTGGAGCCGTCCCGGACGCCGCCGCCCACCCCGGCCGATCCGAGCGAGCCGCCGCCCAGCCCGTCCGCGCCGCCGCCGCCGAGCACTGACACCGGACCGGCGGGCGTCGGGGCGGGCGAACTGGTGGCCGGGTCCTAAGCTGCCGGGTCGTGACCGATGTTGCGATGCGCCCGATCGGCCCCGGCAGCCCCGTACGGGAGTTCCTGCTCGGCGCGGCCCTGCTGCCCCGCGGCCTGGGCCTGTGCCTGCGCAACCCGCGGCTGCTGGTGCTGGGCCTGATCCCGGCGGTCATCTCGGGAATCCTGTACACCTCTGCCCTCATCGCCCTGCTGGCGTTCCTGCCAGAGGTCTCCCGGGCGGTCACTTGGTTCGCCGACGACTGGGACGCCGGGTGGCGTGACCTCGTCCAGGTGCTGGCGGGGGTCGGGGTGGTGGGCCTCAGCGGACTGATCGGGGTGCTGACCTTCACGGCGGTCACCCTGCTCATCGGCGACCCGTTCTACGAGACGATCTCCGGCCTGGTCGAACAGCGGTTCGGCGGGGTGCCCGACGAGGTCGAGGTGCCGTGGTGGCGTTCGCTGGGGCGCAGCCTCGTCGACTCGCTGCGCCTGATCGCCCTGTCGGTGCTGCTCGGGATCCCGCTGTTCCTGCTGGGCTTCCTGCCATTCGTGGGGCAGACCGTGGTGCCGGTGCTGGGCGCGTTGGTCGGCGGGTGGCTGCTGGCGGTCGAGCTGACCGGGGTGCCGTTCCAGCGGCGCGGGCGACGGCTGGCGGATCGCCGGGCGGCGCTGCGCACCAACCGGCCGCTGGCCCTCGGCTTCGGGGCGGCCGTGTTCGTCTGCTTCCTGCTGCCGCTCGGCGCGATCCTGCTCATGCCGGGCGCGGTGGCGGGCGCCGCCCTGCTGGCGCGCCGGGTGCTCGGACTGCCGATCGAGGCGCCCCCCGCCTGACCCGGGGCTCACGCCCGCCCGCCCCACGAGGCGGTCAGCTTTCCGGCGGACCCTGTCGGGCAGGCTTCCCGGCGGACCCTGGCGCTCAGGCGGAGGCGCGCAGGACCAGCTCGGTCGGCAGGACCACCGGGCCGGCCACCTCGGTGGGGTCGTCGACCAGGGTGAGCATCAGCTTCGCCATGGTGCGGCCCATGTCGACGATGGGCTGGCGGACCGTGGTCAGCGGCGGGTCGCTGTACTGGGCGATCTCGAAGTCGTCGAAGCCGATCACGGCGACGTCGACCGGTACGCGGCGGCCGCGCTCGCGCAGGGCCTGCAACGCGCCGTGCGCCATCAGGTCGGAGGCGACGAAGACCGCGTCCAGCTCCGGGTCCTCGGTGAGCAGCCGCTGCATCGCCTGGACGCCCGACTCGCGGGTGAAGTCGCCGGTGGTGACGTGCTCGGGCAGCCCCGCCTCGTCCAGTACGGCCTGGTAGCCGGCCAGCCGGTCCACGCCGGCGATCATGTCCTGCGGGCCGGCGATGGTGGCGATCCGCCGCCGGCCGGCACCGACCAGGTGCCGCACCGCCGCGGCCACCCCGCCGAAGTGGTCCACGTCCACGTACGGGACGGTGTTGCCGGCCGGGCTCATGGGGCGGCCGCTGCACACCACCGGGATGCCGAGCCGGGCGAGCTTGCCGGGTAACGGGTCGGCCCCGTGCATCGAGGCGAACATGACGCCGTCGACGTGCCCGGCCATCGCGTACCGTTCGACCCGGTCGTGGCTGGCCGCGGAGCCGGCCATCATGAGGACCAGCTGCTTGTCGGCGGCCTCCAGCTCCGTGCTGACTCCCCTTATCACCGCCGGGAAGAACATGTCGTCGGAGAAGACCCGGCTGGCGGTCTCCGGCAGGATCAGCGCGATCGACTCGGTCCGCTGGGTGACCAGGCTGCGGGCCGCCTGATTGGGTACGTACCCCAGCTCCTCGACGGCCTGGTTCACCGCGTCACGGATCGTGGCCGCGACCGTGGTCGAGCCGTTGACGACACGGGACACCGTGGCCCGGGAGACACCGGCCCGCCGCGCCACCGCTTCCAGAGTCGGGCGCTCCCGCGTCACCATTCAGCTCACTCCTCCGCCCGGGCGCGGTCGGGCAGACCGTTACGCCTGATCACCTCCTGATACCACCGTGCGCTGTCCTTCGCCACCCGGGCCTGCGTGGTGTAGTCGACGTGCACGATGCCGAAGCGTTTGGCGTAACCCTCCGCCCATTCGAAATTGTCCATCAAAGACCACACGAAGTATCCCCGAAGGTCAACACCGGCGGACAGCGCATCCTGGCAGGCCCGGAGGTGGCCGTCGAGGTACGCGATCCGCGCCGCGTCGCGGACCCGGCCGTCCGGGCCGGGCTCGTCCGGGTACGCGGCCCCGTTCTCGGTGATCAGCAGGGGAATGCCGTGGTAGTCGCGGTGCAGCCGCTCCAGCAGGCGGGTCAGCGCGGCCGGTTCGATCTGCCAGTTCATGTCGGTGACCGGGCCGACCGGGTCGCGGAACGCGATGCCCTCGGTGCCCGGGCTGTCGGGGGAGGCGGGCGTGCCGGGCCGCGCCGACACGTACGCGGGCTGGTAGAAGTTCACCCCCAGGACGTCGATCGGGGCGCTGATCAGTTCCTCGTCGCCGTCGCGCAGCCACGCCAGGTCGGTGAAGCGGCGCATGTGCTCGATCATGTCGGTGGGGTAGCGGCCGCGCAGCAGCGGATCGAGGAAGATCCGGTTGTGCAGCCCGTCGACGAGCCGCGCCGCCTCGACATCGGCCGGGTTGTCCGGATCCACGGGGTACACGGCGGTCGGGTTGAGGGTGATGCTGAGCTGCCGCGCGCCCGCCGCACGCAGCGCCCGCGCGGCCAGCCCGTGCCCGAGCAGCAGGTGGTGCAGCGCGGCGAACGCGGCGGCCGGGTCGGTGACGCCGGGGGCGTGCCGCCCGCTGCCGTAGCCGAGGTACGCCGAGCACCACGGCTCGTTCAGGGTCGTCCAGGTGCGTACCCGGTCGCCGAGGCGGCGGAAGGCGATCTGCGCGTACGTGGCGAACGCCTCGGCGGTCTCCCGTACGGTCCAGCCGCCCCGGTCCTGCAGGGCCTGTGGCAGGTCCCAGTGGTACAGCGTGACCACCGGGTCGATGCCCTTGGCCAGCAACTCGTCGGTGAGCCGGTCGTAGAAGTCGAGGCCACGGGTGTTGACCGGGCCGGTGCCGTCGGGCTGCAGCCGGGGCCAGGAGATCGAGTACCGGTACGACGCGAGGCCCAGCTCGGCCATCAGCGCCACGTCGTCGCGGTACCGGTGGTAGTGGTCGCAGGCCACGTCGCCGGTGTGCCCGGCGACGACCTTGCCGGGCGTACGGCTGAAGGTGTCCCAGATCGAGGGCCCGCGGCCGTCCTCGGTCGCGGCGCCCTCGACCTGGTATGCGGCGGTGGCCGCGCCCCAGACGAACCCGTCGGGGAACCGTGGCCCCGCCGTCGCGGGCGCGCCGCTGGTCTCCGTCGTCGACTCGGTCCAGACCGTGGCCGTCATGCCTGTCACCGCTTCCTGCCCGCTGTCGCTGCGGTCGCTGGGCGCCGCACTTAACCGGTACAGCGTACGGCGAAAGGCCGCTCTGGGAAGGGGGGCGACGGTTCCGAAACCGGTTTCGGAACCGGGATCGGGTGAACGGGTTCAGCCGACCTGGAGCGCGGCGAACAGGCGGGGGTCGCCCGTGGTGACCAGGGCGTCGGTGGGGCGGCGACCGGTCAGCGTGAGCAGCAGCTCGCTGGCGGTGCCGCTGGCCTCGGCGCGGGGGTGGTGGTCGTCGGAGTCGAGGATCGTGCCGGTGTCGAGCAGTGCGACCCCGGTGCCGCGCAGCCGGACGAACCAGTCGTACGCGGCGTCCGTGGCGACCAGGTGCACCACCCCGTGCAGGTCGGTCGGGCCGGTACGCCGCCCGGCCGGCAGCCAGGTGTCCAGTGCCTCGCTGATGCCGTCCGCGGCCAGCTTGGTCTCCAGCGCGGTGGCCCGCCCGACCGCCGACTCGGCCTCCCAGCGGCACAGCGCGATCTCGTGGGCCGTCCGGCGCTGCCAGAACGCGGCCTTCTTCGGCTGTGGTGCCCAGTTCCACGCGGGCAGTTCGGCGTCCACCGCGTCCAGGGTCTCGATCGTGCCGGTCAGCTCGCGGCGCAGCCCGTCCAGGGCGTCCGGCCAGTCGGGGCGCGGGGCCGCGGGGACCGGGTCGGCGGGCCGGTCGGTCACGCCGCGCGGGGTGTGCTCGCGTACCCAATGCAGCTCGGTGGTGAGGTGTTCCACCAGGTCGGCGGCGCTGAATCCGGGGCGCGACGGTATCGGCGCGCCGGCGCCCGCCTCCGCGAGGGCGTCCTGCAGTGCGGGGCCGTCGGCGCGCAGGGCCGCGATCCAGAAGTCCTTCGTCCCGTGCAGCCTGTTCATCGGAATCTCCGCTCAACCCGACCGCCTGAGGCACCCCGGGCCCCCGCGCCCTAGGGTGAACGTCGTGCCTGACGTTAGTGCTGACCGGCAGACCACCGCATCCCCAGCGACCGCGCGTTCGCTGGGGGCGTACACGACGCTACGCCTCGGTGGTCCCGCGGGCACCCTGACCGTGGCGACCGAGGCCGGGCAGGCGGTCGCGGCGGTCCGCGCGGCGACGGCCGCGGGCGAGCCGGTGTTCGTGCTGGCCGGGGGCAGCAACGTGGTGGTCGGCGACGCGGGGTTCGCGGGGACCGTGGTGCTGCTGCGCACCACCGGGATGCGCGTGGTGTCCCGCGACTCCGCCGGGGCCGTGGTGCGGGTCGCCGCGGGCGAACCGTGGGACGACGTGGTCGCCCGGACGGTGGCCGAGGGCCTGTCCGGGCTGGAGTGCCTGTCCGGGATCCCCGGCAGCGCCGGTGCGACCCCCATCCAGAACGTGGGCGCGTACGGCCAGGAGGTGGCCCACACGATCGTGGCGGTGCATGCGTACGACCGCTCGGCCGACGAGGTGCGCGCGTACACCCCGGCGGAGTGCGGGTTCGGCTACCGGTCCAGCATCTTCAAGCACACCGACCGCTGGGTGGTGCTGGAGGTCGACTTCCGGCTGGCCGTCTCCGGCGAGTCCGCCCCGATCCGGTACGCCGAGCTGGCCCGCCACCTCGGCGTGGAGGTGGGCGAGCGGGTGCCGCTGCAGCAGGCGCGGGACGCGGTGCTGAAACTGCGCGCGGGCAAGGGCATGGTGCTCGACGCCGAGGACCGCGACACGTGGTCGGTGGGGTCGTTCTTCACCAACCCGGTGCTGTCGGCGTCCCAGTGGGCGGCGCTGCGGGAGCGGGCCGACCCGCCGTTCTGGCCGGGGGAACAGGGCGCGGTCAAGGTGCCGGCGGCGTGGCTGATCGAGCAGGCCGGTTTCGGCAAGGGGTACGGCCGGGACGGCGTGGCGATCTCCACGAAGCACACCCTCGCGCTGACCAACCGGGGTGGCGGCACCACCACGGCGCTGCTCGGCCTCGCCCGGGAGATCCGCGACGGGGTGGCCGCCCGGTTCGGGGTCGAGCTGCACCCCGAACCGGTCCTGGTGAACTGCGCGTTCTGACCTCCCGGCGCGACGTCACAGCCGCCCGAAGAGCTGGGTGTAGTAAGGCGTGCCGTTCGCCCCGAAGCTGACTCCCGTGCCGATCGAGCGGTTGGTGCAGTCGAGCATGTTCGCCCGGTGTTCCGGGCTGGCCATCCAGGCCGCGATCACCTCGTCGGCGGTCGGGTAGCCCCAGGCGATGTTCTCCCCGGACGGCTGGGTGTAGCCGGCGGCCCGGGAGCGGGTCACGAACGTCGAGCCGTCCAGCCACACGTGGTTGAAGTCTCCGGTGAGAGCCATGTGGGCGCTCTGCCGGATCGACGCGATGATCAGCTCCTGGTCGACGGCCAGCAGCCCGCAGCCATTCGCCCATCGCTGCTGGTTGGTCTTCCAGACGAGTTGGGACATCAACTCGAGCGCCGGGGTGGGCAGGCCGGCCATGAGCCGCGCGGCGATGATCGCCGGGCCGGGGCTGCTGGCCTGGGCGGGCGCCGGTGCCACGAGCACGGGCAGCGCTGCGGTGGCAAGCACGGCTAGCTTGCGTACGGCGGAATGGAACACGTTCTGCCTCCGGGTCCACGGGTGGGCGCCAATCGCCCTCCTTGGCTATCGGACCGGCTTGTGGCGTTTTTGTCTCACATTTCGTGGTTCGCGTTGTTCGTCGCCTGCGTCCATGTCAGCCTGGTGGGATGCCTGCCGACCGGCGGGGTAAGACGCTGGGTAAGCACGCGCGGTGGCGGTACGGACGGCCGGTTTGCGTGCGCCGGGGGTGCCGGGGCGGGACGTGCCTGCTGAGAGCCCTGAGGTCGAAGTCTGCGGATCCGCGCGGACGGGCCCCGGCAACGGATGAGAACGCTAAACTGTGACTGTCCGTATATGAACCACTAGGTCGCCATACGACCGACCCGGTGACGTTTGTCTAGCTATCGTGGGTCATATCGCCACGAGGCTGGCCGACGCCGCGCCAGGCGGGCCGGGGGCACCGCGTCTGCCGACGCACAGCGGGGGTATGCCATGGGGATGAGGGCATGAGCCGCCTCCTGGTCGTCGAGGACGACCCGGACATCGCGCTCGCCCTCCGGCTGCTGTTCAGCCGGGCAGGGTATGAGGTCGCGCACGCCGGAGACGGTCGTACCGGCCTCAAGGAGGCGTACGCGGAGCACCCCGATCTCGTGGTGCTCGACGTCGGCCTGCCCGAGATGGACGGCTGGCAGGTGCTGGAACGGCTGCGCGACGTCTCCGACGTACCCGTGCTCGTGCTCACCGCGCACGGCCAGGAGGCCGAGAAGGTCCGCGGCCTGCGCGGCGGCGCCGACGACTACCTGACCAAACCGTTCGCCAACAACGAGCTGCTGGCCCGCGTCGAGGCGCTGCTGCGCCGCTCGTCGGCCGGGCAGAACAGCTGGGCCAGCCAGATCTACGACGACGGGCTCGTCCACCTGGACCCCACCAAGCGTCGGGTGTACGTCAAGGGTGATGAGAAACGTCTCACCCCGACCGAGTTCCGCCTGCTCAACGCACTGGTCCGGCACGCCGGCGCGGTGCTGTCGCCCAACCAGCTGCTGACCCAGGCATGGGACGACCCCACCGGAATCGGTCAAGAACGCGTCAAGTTCGCGGTCCTGCGGCTGCGCCGCAAGCTCGGCTGGTCGGACCCGGACGAATCCCCGATCGAGTCCGTTCGCGGATTCGGCTATCGGTACCGGCGCCCGGGCGGGGAGAGCTGAACTCCGTCCGAGGGCGCTGTACGCGGTGTCCTCAGGTGGCGGCCCCGGGAGTCGATGAGGGAACAGGAAGCCCCGAGCAGGAGGTAGGCCGTGGAAGACCTTGGTGAGATCGTTGGCGAATTTCTCATGGAGAGCCATGAGAATCTCGACCAGATCGACCGGGACCTCGTCGCCCTGGAACAGAACCCGGGCTCGCGGGAGCTGATCGCCCGTATCTTCCGGGCCATCCACACCATCAAGGGCACCAGCGGATTCCTCGCCTTCACGCGGCTCGAGACGCTGGCGCACGCGGGTGAGTCGCTGCTGTCTCGACTGCGTGACGGCGTGCAGCCGGTGACGCCCGAGACCATCACGACGCTGCTGGCCACGATCGACGGCGTGCGTTCGCTGCTGGCGGCCATCGAGCACCGCGGCTCCGAGGGCGACATCAACGTCGACGGCATCATCGCCTCCGTGCACGCCCAGATGCAGTCCGAGGCGCCCGCCCTGGAGGCCGCCCCGGCCGCCGCCGTGGAGGCGGAGGCGCCCGCCGAGGCTCCGGTCCCGCTGGCGGAGACGCCGGTCCGCCCGGCGCCCGAGCCGGTCGAGGGGCAGCGCAAGCCGCTCGGCGAGATGCTCGTCGAGTCCGGCGCGACCAGCCCGTCCGACGTCAGCTCGGCGCTGCAGCAGCAGCTCGAGGGCGACGAGCGCAAGCTCGGCACGATCCTGCTGGAGGAGGGCAAGGCGGCCCCCGCGGCGGTCTCCGAGGCCCTGCAGACCCAGGCTCCCAAGCGCAGCGTCGCGGACTCCGCGATCCGCGTGGACGTGGACCTGCTGGACAACCTGATGAACATGGTCGGCGAGCTGGTGCTGGCACGTAACCAGCTCGTCCGCGGCGTCATGGAGCTCGGCGACTCCGGGCTCGTACGCAGCGCCCAGCGGCTCGGCATGATCACCAGCGAGCTGCAGGAAGGGATCATGAAGACCCGGATGCAGCCGATCGAGCACATCTGGTCGAAGCTCCCCCGGGTCGTCCGCGACCTCAGCACCGGCCTGGGCAAGCAGGTCCAGCTGGTCATGGAGGGCAAGGAGACGGAGCTCGACCGCAGCCTGCTCGAGGCGGTCAAGGACCCGCTGACCCACCTGGTCCGCAACGCGGTCGACCACGGCATCGAGGACGCCGACGTCCGGGTCGCCAACGGCAAGACGCCGGAGGGCACCCTGGCGCTGCGCGCGTACCACGAGGGTGGGCACGTCGCGGTCGAGGTGGCCGACGACGGCGCCGGCCTCAACGTCGAGCGGATCGCGCAGAAGGCGGTCGAGAACGGCCTGATCCGCGCGGACCAGGTCGCCACCATGGACAAGCGCGAGATCATGGCGCTGGTCTTCCAACCCGGCTTCAGCACCGCGCAGAAGGTCACCAACGTCTCCGGCCGCGGCGTCGGCATGGACGTGGTGAAGACCAACATCGAGCGGATCGGCGGCGCGGTCAGCGTCGACTCGACCCCGGGCCAGGGCACCGTCTGGCGGCTCACCATCCCGCTGACCCTGGCCATCATCCAGGCCCTCACTGTCGACTGCGGCGACCAGCGCTACGTGGTGCCGCAGGTCGCGGTGCTGGAGCTGGTCTTCATCGACGGCAACAGCACCAAGATCGAGTACGCCTCCGGCGCGCCGGTGTACCGCCTGCGCGGCAAGCTCCTGCCGCTGGTCCGGCTGGACCGCGCGCTCGGCTTCGAGGTCGGCAGCGACCAGGGCGTCTACATCATGGTGCTGCAGGCCGACGGCCGCCGCTTCGGTCTCGTCGTGGACCGGGTCCTGAACACCGAAGAGGTCGTGGTCAAGGCGCTCAACAGCCGCCTGAAGGACATCGGCCTGTACGCCGGCGCCACCATCCTGGGTGACGGCAAGGTCGGCCTGATCCTCGACGTCTCCTCGCTGGCCCGCCGTTCCCACCTGGGCGCGGAAGGCGAACGGGAGAACATCGTCGGCGCCTCCCGCGCCGTCGGCGGCGGCGACCGGGGCGAGCGTCTGCTCATCACCGCGGTCGGCGAGCGCCGGGTCGCCATCCCGCTGGACACGGTCACCCGCCTCGAGGAGTTCCCGCGGGACCGCATCGAGCAGGCCGGCTCCCGCGAGGTCGTGCAGTACCGCGGCCAGATCCTCCCGCTGGTGCGCCTGTCGCAGCTGCTGGGGGCGTACAGCGAGGAACCGGAGGGGGACACCGTGCCGGTGGTGGTCTACAGCGAGGGTCCGCGCAGCGTGGCCCTGGTGGTCGACCGGATCGTCGACATCGCCGAGAACGAGACGACCGCCCGCCGCGACGCGGAGGAGGACGGCCTGGTCGGCACCGCGGTGATCCAGCAGCGGGTCACCGAGCTGCTGGACGTGCGGCGCGCGATCCTCGCCGCCGACCCCAACTTCTACCGTGACACGACCGACGAGATGCTGGTGGAGGCCTGACATGGCGAGTCGTCAGTTCGCCACCTTCGAGGTGGCAGACCAGTTGTTCGGCGTCGAGGTGGACACCGTCCAGGAGGTGCTCTCGTACAACGAGTACACCCCCGTACCGCTGGCTCCGCCGGCCGTCGGTGGCCTGTTCAACCTGCGTGGCCAGGTCATCGCCGCGGTCGACCTGCGGGTGCAGCTGGGCCTCAACCGGCAGGCACTCGAGGGCCCGGTCATGAACGTCATCATCCGAGGCAGCGGGGAGCGTGAGCCGGTCAGCCTGCTCGTCGACCGCATCGGCGAGGTCGTGGACCTCGAGGACGAGGCGTTCGAGCCGCCGCCGGACACGCTCAGCGGCCCCACCCGCGAGCTCGTGGTGGGCACGTTCAAGCTGGACGGGCGGCTGATGTTGGCGCTGGACGTCAACCAGGCCGTCGACACGTACCGCGCTACGACCTGATGTACAGCCTGGTCAGCGCTCCCGTCCTCGGCTTCGACCTGACCCGCCTGGGTGGCGGGTCGGCCACCGCCGAGGTGCTCCTGCGCGCCCTGAAGCTCCAGCTCGGGGACCTGCCGGTGCTTGCGGAGCGACTGCCGGACGAAGGCGTGCGCGGCCCGTTGTGGGTCGAGGTGGAGAGCGCGGCGCGACGGTTGCCGACCCTCAAGGGGGTCGGCAACGACGCGAGTTCGCTGGCACTGATCGAACGCGCGCCGATCGGTTCGGTGGACGCGCTGCTCACCTGCATCCGGTACGACGTGATGGCGTGGACGTGGGAGGGCACCGGCCGGGACGCGACGCAGAGCGAGACCGCGGCGTCCGCCACGGCGCTGCTCTGCGACGCGGCGGTCGCCAGCTACCTCCGTGAGGTGCTGGACGACCAGAGCCGGCGGATGCTCGGCGCGGGCTGGGTCGCCGCGATGCGCAAGCTGCCCACGGGCGCGCCGATCGACCTGGGCCCGTACCACTATGCGATCTCGTCGCTGCTGGACCGGCTGCGTTCGATCCGGCCCGCCGACCTGAACCGGCTGGTGCAGTCCGCCGAGGACGCCCGGCGCAACGCGGGGGGCTGGTCGCCCGCGGTGCACTCGGCGTCCTGGGCGGCGTATCTGTCCGACCGGGTCCGAACGGCCGCGGCGGCGCAGATGCTGCTGGTCCAGGCGATAGACATCGCGGCGATCCCGCTGGCCGACCGGGCCGGCGGGATCTGGAACATGCTCAGCGGCGCCGTGCAGGCGCTGGTGGTCAAGGACTTGCTGGACACCGCCACGTCACACCGGCTGCTCGCGCCGGTCATCGCGGCGCTGGGACCGGCTTGGCTCGGGTGAGAGGGGGGTGGCCCGAATGATTTCCGTGCTCGTCGTCGACGACTCCGTCGTCGTGCGTCGGCTCATCGTGGACGCCCTCGGCGATTCCCCGAACATCGAGGTCGTCGGTACCGCCGCGAACGGGCTGCTGGCCCAGGCGAAGATCGACCGGCTCAAGCCCGACGTCGTGACCATGGACATCGAGATGCCACAGATGAACGGCATCGAGGCGGTCCGGGAGCTGCGTAAACGGCATCCGAAGCTGCCGGTCATCATGTTCAGCACGCTATCGGCCGCGGGCGCCAGCGCCACGCTGGAGGCACTCTCCGCGGGCGCGACCGACTACGTCACCAAGCCGTCGAACGTCGGCTCGATCGCGCAGTCCATCGCGGCCGTACGCGAACAGCTGGTGCCGAAGATCCTGGCGCTGGCGGGCTGGCAGCGGCCCGCCCGGCCCGCGCCGCCCCCGGCCCGACCGGGCGCGACGCCGCCGCGCGGCGCCGGTCCGGCGGCACCGAGCCGCCTGGCCGCGCCGCCGCTGGCCCGCCCGGCCGCGCCGGTACGCAAGCGGCCCGGCGGACGGGTGGACGTGCTGGCCGTCGGCTGCTCGACCGGTGGGCCCGATGCGCTGACCAAGGTGCTGCTGGCGCTGCCCGCGGACCTGCCGGTGCCGGTCGTGGTCACCCAGCACATGCCGCCGGTCTTCACGCGCATGTTCGCCGAGCGGCTGGACCGCAGTACCCCGTTGCGCGTCGTCGAGGCCGCCGACGGGATGGAAGTGAGTGTGGGCACGGTCTACATCGCGCAGGGCGACCGGCACCTGGTGCTGCAGCGCCGTGGCAGCGCGATCGTGACCCAGCTCAGCAGTGCACCGCCGGAGAATTCGTGCCGTCCGGCGGTCGACGTGATGTTCCGCTCGGTCGCCGACATCTACGGGGCGAACGCGTACGCGGCGGTGCTCACCGGTATGGGGCACGACGGACGTGTCGGAGCGAAGGTGTTGCGGGAGGCGGGAGCCGAGGTGTTGGCGCAGGATGAGGCGACGTCGGTGGTGTGGGGAATGCCCGGGGCGGTGGTAGCGGCCGGCCTGGCCGACGAGGTGCTGCCGCTGGACCGGATTCCGGCCGCCCTGCTCAGCCGCTTGAAGGTCGGACGTTCCGCGGCGGTGGCCCGATGACGTTGTCACAATCGGACTTCGCGTTCGTTTCCCAGCTGGTCAAGCGGGAAGCGGCGATCGTGCTGGCGCCCGGCAAGGAGTATCTGGTCGAGGCGCGGCTGATCCCCGTCGCCCGGCAGCTCGGCGCGGGCAGCGTCGGCGAGTTCCTGGCCGGGCTGCAACGCCGCCCGAACGTCGCCGACCAGCAACGCATCGTGGACGCCCTGACCACGAACGAGACCTCGTGGTTCCGCGACCGGGAGCCGTTCACGGCCCTGACGGACGTGGTCCTGCCCGAGTTGGTGCAGGCTCGGGCCAGTGCGCGCAAGCTGCGCGTGTGGTCGGCGGCCAGCTCCAGCGGGCAGGAGGCGTACAGCCTGGCCATCACGCTGCAGGAGGCCCTGCCGAGCGGCTGGGGCTACGAGATCATGGGCAGCGACATCTCCACGGAGATGATCGGGCGCGCCGAGAAGGGCGAATACAGCCAGGTCGAGGTGAACCGCGGTCTGCCCGCAACCACACTCGTGCAATATTTCGACCGGATCGGCACGCACTGGCGGGTCGCGCCGACATTGCGGCGCAACGTGTCGTTCCGACTGATGAATTTGACCGCTTCATTACCGGCAATGCCGCCGTTTGACGTCATTTTCCTCCGTAACGTGCTCATCTATTTCGACGTGGCCACGAAGAAGTCGGTGCTGCACAACGTCGCCAAGCTGCTCCGTCCGGACGGCTGGCTGTTCCTCGGAGCCGCCGAGACGACGATCGGTATCGATGACAACTACGAACGAGTGGCGGCCGGTCGGACGTCCGCCTACAAGATCCGAGCCGCGGTGCCAGCCGGTACCGCCAAGAGGGGATGAGCACGCGATGCGCGCCATGGTGATCGACGACTCTCGCGCGATGCGCATGATCCTGAAGCGCATCGTCGCGAAGTTGAACTTCGAAGCGGTGGAGGCGGGCGACGGCCAGGAGGCCCTCGACCTGCTCAATGGAATGGACGAGGTGCCGGAGCTGGCCCTCATCGACTGGAACATGCCGAACATGAACGGCCTTGAGTTCGTGACGAAGGTCCGTTCGGATCCGCGGCTGCGGGAAATGACGCTGGTCATGGTCACGACCGAGAGTGAACAGAGCCAGATCGTCCGCGCGCTGGCTGCGGGTGCACACGAATATGTCATCAAGCCCTTCACGGAGGGCGCAATGATCGAGAAGCTGGCCCTGCTGGGCCTCGTTCCGACCGGAGCAAACTCATGAGCGTCGATGTCGTGGTGAGTGAGGCCGAGCTCGCCGAAATGGTCGAGCAGGTCTGGATGTCGTATCTGGACCCTGAAGGGGTCGACCCGCTGATCGCCACCGGGGACGCCACCCAGGTGTGCGAGGTGCACTCGTCGGTCTCCATCACGGGCTCCTGGAGCGGACACGTCGTGTACGCCACCTCGATGACCGCCGCGCGCCGTGCCGCCGCTGCATTCCTGGCCATGGAGCCGGACGAGGTGAGCGAAGAGGACCTCACCGACGTGCTCGGTGAGCTGGCGAACATCGTCGGTGGCAACGTGAAGGCGATGCTGCCGCCCGGTGCGCTGCTGTCGTTGCCGCAGGTCGTGCTCGCGCCCGAGTCGACCACGAAGTACCCGGCCGCCGAACGGGTCACCGGCCTGTACGGCCTGTGGGGCGGCGAGCCGGTGTCCATTTCGATGTGGCAGAGCCGTGCCGACGTGAAGAAGGAGGAGAGCGAGTGAAGATTCTGATCGCGGACGACAGCCGCGTCATGCGGCAGATCGTCACTCGCACCCTCCGTCAGGCGGGTTTCGACGGGCACGACCTGATCGAGGCCTCCGACGGCAAGGAAGCTCTGGACATGGCCCAGGGCGAGAAGCCGGACCTCGTCATCTCCGACTGGAACATGCCGGAGATGACCGGTGTGGAGGTTCTGCGCAAGCTGCGTGCCGCGGGCAACAACGTGAAGTTCGGATTCGTGACGTCCGAGTGCACACAGGAGATGCAGGACGAGGCCCAGGCGGCGGGATCACTGTTTTTCATCGTCAAGCCATTCACAGCCGAGCAATTCGACGAGGTGTTCTCTCCAATCCTGGGATGATGTGGTCATGTCCGATACCTCGGTTATTCCTGGCGCACTCGCCGTCCGCAACCTCTTCGAGGACCTCCTCGGCCGGGAGGTCAGCGTCAATCCCGGCAACCCGCTCGGCGCCGCGGACCTGCCCACCGCGGTCATCGCCATCTACACGGACACATCCCAGCAGCTGTACGCGGTGCTCGGCATGGAACTCAGCCTTGCCGCCAACGCAGGCGCGGCTCTCGGTCTGCTGCCGGCCGGTGCGGCCGAGGACAGCATCGAGGAGAAGAAGCTCTTCCCGAACCTCGCCGAGAACGTCTTCGAACTCTGCAATGTGCTGAGCAGCGTGTTCAGCAACGTCGAGGGCGCGCCACGCGTCAAGCTCTACCAGGTCATCTACCCGGGCATGGACCTGCCCAACGATGCCCGGGCGCACCTGCTCGCCCTCGGCAAGCGCCTCGACCTGACCGTCGAAGTGGCTCGATACGGCAAGGGCACCCTCTCGCTGTCGATCGCCTGACCGCGCCGGTTCACGCCCGGGGCGAACGCGCGTGGGGCACCCGGTGTGCCAACGGCTCGGGTCGCAGCCGGGCCGCCGCCCGGGTCAGACCCCGCTTCGCGGGGGCGAGCCGGTGCGGCGCCGCCGACCAGCCGTACCGCAGCAGTTCACCGCCGCCCGGCCGGGACGCCCCGGACAGCTCGTATCCGCACGCCCGCAACCGCCCGCCGAGCGCTGTCTCGCAGAGCGCCACCTCGGCCGGGCTGAGCCGTTGCTGCCAACTCTGGACCCGCTGGGTCGTCACCGGTCCGCGGGTGCGTTCGTGCCACGTCTTGTGTGCCGGGACGGCCATCTCGGCGACCCGGCCCGGCTCCGACATCGCGGGGTCGTAGGTCTCGCCGAGGAAGCCGCACAGCCGGGACAGCTCGGTTTCCGGGCCGGCCACCAGATCCTCGTAGCGCAGCTGGTACCACTGGCCCGGGCCGAGACGCCGGGCCGCGCGGCGGGCGTCGTCGACCGCTCGGGCCCACGCGGCGATCGTGGTGTACAGGTCGTCGCGATGCCAGGACATCTCCTTGAGCGAGGCCACGCAGTCGCGGCCGTCGCGCACGATGTTGACGATCTGGGCGTCCGGGAACAGCCGCAGGACCATGTCGAGGTTCTGCAGGTACGCGGGGCGCTTGTCGCCCCAGCGGGGGCGGTCGAAGCGGGCGGCGTACAGGCGGAAGACCTCCGCCAGGGCGGAGCCGAGGGTCGGCGCCCCGGCGACGATGGCGGCGACGACCTGATCGGGGTCCACGCCGAGATCGGCGAAGCGGGTCTGCTCACGGTCGACGATCCACCGGGCGAGCGTCCACCGGTTCGCCGGGTTCCGCAGATCCCCGAAAGCCCGTCGCTCCTGGTACGCGGCCAGCACGAACCGCGTCTCGGGCGGGATCGCGATCCGCGGATGGGCGTGCAGCATGAGCTGGAGCATCGTCGTACCGGAGCGGGGACAGCCCACGACGATGATCGGACGGTCACCGGACACCCGGCAGCTCACCTCCGGTGTGGGATGGGTACACCGGGGGTAACGTATGACATTACGTCTGCAATAGGAGTAAACGGGCGATCAGCGTGTCGCGCCGCGCGCGGGACCGGTCGGTGCCTCAGGACGGGTGCTCGGCCGACTCCGGGTCGGCCGAACCGCCCAGTGCGGGCTTGCCGGCCTCGGCGGTCTTGCCCGGCTCCGCGGCCGCCTCGGCGCTCTTGCCGTATCCGGCGGTGACGAAGCGCAGGCCGGCCAGCAGCAGGGCGGCGATCGGCACGGCGATCAGGAAGCGGATCAGCACCTGCGAGATGTCGATGTCGTCGTTGACGTACCGGTACACCGCGGGCGCGCTCATCAGCAGCGCGAACAGCAGGACGGCCGGACGGATCATCCGTTACCTGCCCCGCGCCCGGCGCGGCGTCGCGGCCATCGGCACGATGTCGGACGCGATCCGGGCGCACAGCATCGCCGCCCAGGCGTGCGGGGTGGCCGGCCGTCCGTCCAGCGAGTAGATCGGCACGTCGAGGCCGAGCACTGTCGCCGGGTCGGTGGTGATCTCCACGTTGTGCACCACCAGCGCCTCGACGTCGCCGAGGGTACGCAGGTGCCGCGCGGAGTCAGGAGTCTTGCGGGTCGCGTCGACCACCGCCCACACCGCGGTCGCGCCGAGCGCGTCACACATGTCGTTGACCCAGATCGGGTCGGTGTCGCCGACCGGGGCGTCCAGCACGACGACCCAGGCGTTGTCGGCGGACTGCAGCTTCTCGGCGCGGGCGGCGGCCTGTGCGGGGGTGTGCATCACCCGGGAGGAGTGCATGCCGGTACCGGCCGCCGACGGTCCCGCGTACAGCAGGTGGTTGGCGTCCAGGTCGATCTCCTGCAGCAGCTGCTTGCCGATCGGAATCGCGTGCGCGACCTCACCGGCCAGCACGAGGATGTCGCCGGGGGCCTCCGGGATCCCCGGCGCGGACGGGCGCGCGGCCAGCACGGAGAGCACCCCGGCGTACGTGTCGCCGCCGGTGATCTGGGCGGCCAGCTGCTCGGGCATGCCCACCGAGATCAGGTTCATCACCACGGGGTCGCTCTGCGCGGGGCGCAGCTCGGTCGACGTGGCGGAGTACGTGGCGACCTCCTGCGAGGCCGGGTTCATGCCGTAGGTGGCGGCGGCCGAGCGGGTGGGTGCGAGCGTGCTGGAGGTACGCGGCTCGAACCTGACGTTCTCCTCCTCGGTCATGCCGAGGCCGCCCATCAGTTCGGCGAGGCTGGGCACCGGCGGCAGGGGACGCACGGCAGCCGGGTTCTCGGCGGTGGGCACACCCATCCCCATGGCGGGCGCACCCAGCCCGGAGGCGGCCGTACCCATGCCGGCCGTACCCATGCCGGCCGTACCCATGCCGGCCGTACCCATGCCGGCCGTGCCCATGCCCGAGGCGGCTGTACCCAACCCTGACGCGGCCGTACCCATGCCGGCCGTGCCCATCCGGGACGCGGCCGTGCCGAGGCCGGCGGAGGTCGCCGCGCCGCGGGTGCCGCCGTTGTTGACCGGCGAGCCGGACGCCGCGGACGGGCGGAACGGCCGTACCGTCTGCGCCTGCGGCCGCTCCTGGGCCGCCTGCCGGGCGGACGCCTGCACGGCCTCGGTCCTGTCCAGGCCCGCCATCAGCTGCGCGAACGCGGCGCCGCTGCCGGCGTCGTCGTCGCCGTGGCCCGCGGGTGCCCCACCCGAGGTGATCCGGTCCCGCGACTCGGCGCGCTCCAGCAGCTGCTCCAGGCCGCGGGGCTCGTCGGCGATGGTCGTGGCCGGGGCCCGACGGAACGGTTCGGCACTCGGCCGGTCCTCGGGGTCGGGCACCTCCACGGCCAGCTCGTAGTGCTGCTTCGCGAAGAAGCCGCCGAAGCCGCCGCTACGCACCTTGTCCGCGGAAATGATGCGCACGCCGGAGCCGTACTCCTCACGCACCTGCGCCAGCAGTGGTTCGATGGCTGGTCCCTCAAGCAACACCCGCGTAGGCACCGTTCACCACCCCCATGGTCTCGATCTGCGCGGTGGAACCGGAGATCTCCGAGTACGACAGCACCTGCAGCTTCCGGCTGCCGGCGCGCAGCAGGCGCATGAGCGGCAGCCGCAGCTGCGGGGAGCAGGCCAGCACCGGGCTGAGCCCCTGTTGCTCGGCGCCCTCGACGAGGCGCCCGGCCTCCGTGACGATGGCCTCGGCCTTCAGGCCGTCGATCGCCATGAAGGCGCCGGTCTCGCTGGGCCGCAGCGACTCCAGCAGACCCTGCTCCAGGATCGGGTCCAGCGTGATGACGGTCAGCCGGCCATGCGCGGTGTACTGGGCGGCGATGGCCGGGCCCAGCGCGGCGCGGGCGGCCTCGACCAGGCCGTCGTGGTCGACCGACACCTTGGCACGCAGCGAGAGCGCCTCGAAGATGCGGACCAGGTCGCGGACCGGCACACCCTCGTCCAGCAGGCCCTGCAGCACCCGCTGGATCTGACCCAGGCTGAGCAGGGCGGGCGTCAGCTCCTCCACCACGACCGGGTGGGTGCGCTTGACCGTCTCGGTCAGGGCGCGCACGTCCTCGCGGCCCAGCAGGCGGCTGGCGTTGCTGCGGACGATCTCGGCCAGGTGCGTGATGATCACCGAGGCGCGGTCGACGACCGTCGCGCCGGAGAGCTCGGCCTGGTAGTGCAGCTCCTGCGGAACCCACTTGCCCGCGAGGCCGAAGACCGGCTCCACCCCGGCCCGGCCGGGCAGGGCCTGCAGGCCGTCGCCGATGGCCAGGACCGTGCCGGGCGGCGCCTGGCCGGTGCCGGCGTCGATCCCGGAGATCCGGATCGCGTACGAGGACAGCGGCAGGTCGAGGTCGTCGCGGGTACGCACCGGCGGCATGACGATGCCCAGCTCCAGGGCCATCTTGCGGCGCAGGGCGCGGACCCGGTCGAGCAGGTCGCCGCCGCCCGCGTCGACGAGGTCGACGAGGTCCGGGGAGAGCGCCAGCTCCAGCGGGTCGACCCGCATCTCGCCCATCAGCGTGTCCGGGGAGTCCGGCGACGGCCGGTCCGTCTCGGCGGTGACGATCTCGACCTCGGGCTCCGGGTCCTTCACCCGCTGCGCAATGATCAGCACGGTCGCGCCGACCAGCAGGAACGGGATCTTCGGCAGGCCGGGGATGACGCACAGCGCGAGGGCCGCGCCGCCGCCGATGCGCAGGGCCAGCTTGTTCTGGCTCAGCTGCTGGCTGACGCTGGTGCCCATGTCGCCGGTGGTGGCCGAGCGGGTCACGATGAGACCCGTGGCGACCGAGAGCAGCAGGGCCGGGATCTGGGAGACCAGGCCGTCGCCGACGGTCAGCAGGCTGTAGTGGTTCATCGCGTCGGCCGGGGACATGCCCTGCTGGATCATGCCGATCGCGAAACCGCCGACCAGGTTGATCACCGTGATGATGATGGCCGCGATGGCGTCGCCCTTGACGAACTTCGAGCCACCGTCCATGGCGCCGTAGAAGTCCGCCTCGGCGGCGACCTCGGCGCGGCGCTTCTTGGCCTCGGCCTCGTCGATCAGGCCGGCGTTCAGGTCGGCGTCGATCGCCATCTGCTTACCGGGCATGGCGTCGAGGGTGAACCGGGCGCCCACCTCGGCGACCCGCTCGGCACCCTTGGTCACCACGATGATCTGCACGATGATCAGGATCAGGAAGATCACCAGGCCGATGACCAGACTGCCGCCGACCACGAAGCTGCCGAACGCGTGGATCACCTTGCCGGCGTCACCGTCGCGCAACACGAGTCTCGTGGCGCTGATGTTGAGCGCCAATCGGAACAGCGTGGCCACCAGCAGGATCGCCGGGAAGACAGAGAAGTCGAGCGGCTTCTGCACGAACATGCTGACCAGCAGGATCAGCAGGGCAGCGGTGATGTTCAGTGCGATCAGGAGGTCGAGGAGGAAGGTCGGCAGCGGCACGACCATCATCACGATGATGCCGATAACCCCGACGGGTACGGCGAACCTGCTGAGGTTCCTGTTCTTCACGGCACCTTCCGAGTGTGGGAAGTCCGGGGCCGATCCGTGCCCTGCTGGCGCGCCATCCCTGGCGTACTTCTGATCGGCGGTCCGTCGCGGTCACTGAGCGGCAGTTTCCGGGCCCTGGCGAGCCCATCGTCTCGCGGTTATGGACGGGATGTGAGTAAATCTCCCACATTGGCCCCTATGCGGCGGCAGCCGCGGTTGCATGCGGGTTGCGGTGCATACCGGCGGCGGAGCCCTTCGACTTGAGGCTCATCACAAACGCGAGCACCTTCGCCACCGCGCCGAACAACTCGGCCGGGATCTCGTGGCCCACCTCGGTGCCCTTGTACAGGGCGCGGGCCAGCGGCACGTCCTGCACCATCGGGACGCGGTGCTCGGTGGCCAGCTCACGGATCTTCGTGGCGATCGCGCCCTGGCCCTTGGCCACGATCCGGGGTGCGCCCTTGGCCGGGTCGTAGCGCAGCGCCACGGCCACGTGCGTCGGGTTGACCAGCACCACGTCGGCGGTCGGCACGTCGGCCATCTGCCGGTTGCGGGCCATGGCCATCTGCCGGGAGCGGATCTGCCCCTTGACGTGCGGGTCACCCTCGGAGTTCTTGTGCTCCTGCTTGACCTCTTCCTTGGTCATCCGCAGTTGCTTGTTGGTGCGGCGGCGCACCACGAAGTAGTCGGCCGCGGCCATCACGATGCCCGCCACGGCGGCGACCCGGATCACCGAGATCGCCCCGTTGGTGACCACCCCGAGCAGCGTGCCCAGCGGGAGCCGGCCCGCCGTCAGCAGCAGCGGGATCATGCCCTTCATCGTGGTGTACAGCACCCCGCCGAGCACGGCGGTCTTCACCAGGGCCTTGGTCAGCTCCCACAGCGACTGGGGACCGAACATCTTCTTGATCCCGGGCAGCGGGTTGAGCCGGTTGAACTTCGGCAGGAACAGCTTCGTGGCGACCCGGATGCCGCCCTGGCCGGCGGCCGCGGCGATGCCCACGGCCATCATCGTCAGGGCCAGCGGGAGTACGGTCCAGAACGCGCTCATCAGCCCGGACTTGAGGATGCCGAGGGCGACGTGCGGATCGGGATCCGCGATGGTGGCGGGGATCTTGGCCATCAGCTCGCGCGAGTGATCCATCGCTTTGCTCAGCGTCTTGGGAAGTACGACGCTGGCGGCCAACATGCCCACCCAGGCACCGATGTCGGGGCTACGCCCGATCTGGCCTTCCTGCTTCGCCTTCTTCAGCCGCTGCGCGGTGGGCTGTTCGGTCTTCTCGCCGGCCACGTCACCTCCCGGGTCTGCTGTCCTCCCGTTCGGCCGGTTTCAGCCGCCGCTGAGCTGCACGACCGCAGCGACCGCCTTGTCGACGAGGGTGTCCAGGGCGCGGGGCAGGGCGGCGATCGCGATCCCGGACAGGGTCAGCACCAGAAGGATCTTGGCGGGGAAGCCGAGCTGGAACGCGTTCAGCGCGGGAGCGACCCGGTTGAGCAGGCCGAACGCCACGTCGGTGAGGAACAGGATCGCGATCAACGGGCCCGCGATCTGCAGCGCGGCCAGGAACATCTCGCCCACCCCCTCGGTGAGCACCCGGCCCAGCGTGGCCAGCGAGAACGACGCGTTCAGCGGCAACGTCTGGTACGACTGCAGGAAGCCGCGCAGGATCATCTGGTACGCGTCCGTCGCGAACAGCAGGGTCATCGCGATCAGGTTGTAGAAGCGGCCGAACACCGAGCTCTGGCTCATCGACAGCGGGTCGAACGCGTACGCCAGCGTGAAACCACCGAACACGTCGAGCAGGTCGCCCGCCGCCTGCAACGCGGCGAAGTACAGCGCCGTGATGAAGCCCAGAGTCGCGCCGACGAAGAACTGCAGGGCCGCGCTCGCGATGATCGCCGAGGCGGTGAACTGAGGCAGGCTCGCGGTCAGGTACGGCACCATCGGAATCGTCAGTCCCACCGACAACAGCGCCTTGACCGGTGCCGAGATCAGCCGCGAGGCGAACGGCGGACTGACGATCAACCACGCCGCCGCCCGTACCGATCCGAGCATCACCGCGAGCAGCGTGGCCAGCGGGGCGTCGAAGTTCATCCGTAGCTCGCCACCAGGGCCGTGATGATCAGACTCCACCCGTTGACCAGCACGAACAGCAACAACTTGAACGGCAGTGCCACGGTCACCGGGGGCAACATCATCATGCCCAGTGACATCAGTGACGCGGACACCACCATGTCGATGATGATGAACGGGACGAAGATGACGAACCCGATGATGAACGCCGCGCGCAGCTCCGACAGCACGAACGCCGGCACCAGCGTGGTCAGCGGCAGGTCGTCCTTGTTGGCCGGGGTCTCCGACCCGGAGACCTTCACCATCAGCGCGATCTCGTCCGGCCGGGTCGTCTTCAACATGAATTCCCGCAGCGGCTGAATGCCGGCCTCGAACGCCTGCGACTGGGTCTTCGTGCCATTGAGGTACGGCTGCAGCCCCTGCTGGTTCATCTGCTGCAGGGTCGGTCCCATGATGAACAGGCTGATGAACAGCGCCAGCCCGGCCAGCACCTGGTTCGGCGGCATGCTGGTCAGCCCGAGCGCGTTGCGGGTGATCCCGAGCACCATGAAGACCTTGGTGAACGGCGTGCACACCACCAGCAGCGAGGGCAGCACCCACAGCAGGGTGATGCCGAGCAGGATCACCAGCGAGTTGGCGGGCCGGTTCTGGCCGTTCACGTTGACGTTGACGTTGACCGCGCCGCTCGGGGGGATCGGGGCGGCCGGGGTGGTCGGCGCGACCGGCGCCCGGTAGGCCACGGGAACCATGGGGGCGTGCCGGGCCGGTGCGGGAGCGGTCGGGGCCGGGGTCGGCGCGGGCTGGGGTGGGGCGGCCGACGCCGAGGCGGCCGGCGCGAGCGCCAGAGCCAGACCGGTCAGCAGCAGTACGAGCCCGCGGCGGATCATCGTCTCGACGTCCGATCTCGAAGAAACTCCATCGTTGCCCGCCAGGTGTTCGGTGACAGCACGGAGCCGTCCAGCCGGCCGCCGCGGTGCTTGACCGCAAGATCGGCCGGGAGCGTGACGTCCTCGAGCATGGCTTCCGGCTTCAGCGACACGGGGTCCCGCTTCTTCGTGTGCACCGGCGGGACCATGACCTCAGGCTCCAGCGAGACGGGGTCCCGCTTCTTCGTGTGCACGTGCGGCGGCGGCTCGAACGGCAGCAGGTCCGTCTCGCCGAGCAGGCTCACGTGCTGGTCGGTCACGCCGAGGATGAGCGCCTTGTCGGCGACCTGTACGACAGTGACCACCGCGCCGCGGGCGAGCTGCTGACGATCGAGCACGGCGAGGTTGGGCGTCCTGTGGCGGCCGGTCAGCGGGCGCCGGACCACCTTGGCCAGGCCCCACATCAAACCGAACACGATCAGCAGCGAGAAGCCGATCCGCAGGACGAGTTCGATCACCGACGGCTACCCCTGTTCGCTGCCCGGGGCGACGATCTCGGTGATCCGGATGCCGAAGTTCTCGTCGATGACGACGACCTCGCCGCGGGCGATGAGGCGGCCGTTCACCAGCAGGTCCGCGGGGCTGCCCGCGGCCCGGTCCAGCTCCACGATCGCGCCGGGGATCAGCGACAGCAGTTCCCGCACGCTCATCCTGGTCCGGCCCAGCTCCGCCGAGACCTCCATCTCGACGTCGTGCAGCATGTCCAGGCCGCCCCGGATGGCGCCGATCTCCGGCCGGCGGGCGGGCACGCCGCCCGGACCGGCCTCCTCGGGCCACGGGCTGAGCGCGAGCGCCACGATCGCCCGTACGGTCTCGCCGTCGAGCAGCGGCACCGCCACCGCGCCAGGCTTGGCGGCGAGCGCGCTGAGCGCCACCGCCGGCTCCATGACCTGGCCCGGGTCGAGCACGACCGGCCCGAAGGTCCGGGAGGCCGCCTCCAGGGCGGGTCGGACCGCCGCGGTCAGGTCCAGCTCACCGAGCGGGCTCTCCTTGAGCGCGTCGGCCAGGTCCTGGCCGACGACCACGACCACGTCGCCGGTCGCCGCGCCGCTGAACCGGGCGGTGATCGCCTGCCCGTCGGGCAGCGCGTCCTCGCTGGCCGCGACCGGTACGCCGACAACCAGCTCACGACTCGTGGGCAGGACGGCGCGGGCCGCCTCGGCGGCGCTGCGCGCCAGCGCGAGCTGCGGCTCGGTGATGGTGGGCGCGGTCACAGGCGGCCAACCTCCTTCGACTGTTCCTGGGGCGACGGCACGACGAGGCACGCGAGCCGGGCGCCCTGGTTACCCGGTACGGCGTGCGCGAAGACGGTTTCGTTGACTGTCACGTCGAGCGGCATGCTGATCGGGTGCCCCAGCGGCACCACGTCACCGGGGCGTAGATCCACGATGTCATCGGTACGCATCCGAATGGGGTGGAATCGGACGGCAACATCGATCGGAGCGGCGGAAAGTCCGGTGCTCAGGTTCCGGTGCGCGGTGTCGCGGGTGAGCCGCTCGGCCGCCGTCAGCTCTATCGTCTCCTGCTTCTCCAGCACCGGCAGTATCGTGTTGAACGGCACGCAGATGCTGGCCACGCACTCCTCGGTGCCGATCTTCATCTCGAACAACGCCACCACGACGGCGTCGCCCGGCTGATGGGCACGCAGGAACTGCGCGTTGTACTCGATCTCCCGCAGCTTCGGCTGGAGGTCGACCAGCGTCTCGAAGCCGTACCGCAGCTCGCCGAGCATCCGCTCCTGCAGGCCGCGCAGCAGCGGCATCTCCACCTCGGTGAGCGGCCGCTCCGGCTGGGGGCCGCCCGGCCCGCCCAGCATGTGGTCGATGGCCGTCATCACCGCGGCCGAGGACATCTCCATGAGCACCGTGCCGGGCAGCGGGTCGAGCGACACCAGGGCCACCACGGTCGGGTTGGCCAGCGAGGCGACGTACTCGTCGTAGTTCAGCTGCTCGATCGAGGTCAAAGCCACGCTGCTGACCACGCGCAGACGGGTGGTCAGCAGCGTGCCGCAGCTACGGGCGTACGTCTCGAACGCGATCTGCAGCGTGCGGACGTGCTCGCGGGACAACTTGATCGGGCGGCGGAAGTCGTACGGTGCCGGTCCCCCGGAACCGCGCCGGGACATCTTGCCCCGCGCGGTGGCCGGCGCGCTTCCCCGCCCGGTCGCGGGCGCAGACGCAGAGTTGGTCACGTCGTCCTCATCGGCTCGTTTCGCGAACCACTGAGCCCGTGGGTCGCTTTGTGCACAGGTGTGCCGGATGCGCGGTCCGCGGAGCGGACCGCGCATCCGGAGATCACTGCGTGACGAACTGGGTGAAGTAGATGTCCATGACGATCTGGGTCTTCTCCTTCTCGTACGCCTGCTCGAGCTTGGTCAGCAGGTCGTCCTTGGCCTTGTCCCGGCCCTTCTCGGTCTCCAGGACCGCCACGTCCATGCCGGTGTACTGCTTGATGGCCAGGTCGCGGGCCTCGGCGGTGTCGATCTTCTCCTCGCCGGCCGCCTCGGTCAGCTGCAGGGCGAAGCCCAACTTCAGATAGTGACCGCTCGCCAGGTTGATCGTCATCGGATCCTCCATGCTCACGACCACGCCCTTCACGGGCGGCTCGGGCTTCTTCTCCGTCTTGGGGGCGAACATGAAGTACCCGCCCGCCGCACCGCCGCCGAGCAGCACGACCGCGGCCACGATGATCATCAGCAGCTTCTTCTTGGACTTCTTCTTCGGCGCGTCGGCGCCATCCTTCTCGCTCATCGAACCCCTCCTGTCGTGGTCAGTCGTGCGTGGTGGTGGTGGCCGGGGGCGCCTTGAGCGCGTCCCGGACGGCGTTCGCCTCGGCCGTGGTCTGGCCGATGTGCAGCTTGGCGTCGGCACCCGCCGCGGCGGGCAGCAGCGCCGCCTGGTCGGGCTTCAGCATGGTCAGGACCACGACGTCGACCCGGCGGTTCATGGTGATCGAGCGGGGGTCCTTCGGGTCGATGAGCGGCTTGGTGTCGGAGAACCCGACCGCGCTCATCCGGCTCTTGGTGAGCCCGTGGTCGGTGAAGTAGCGGACCACCCGGGAGGCGCGGGCCGCGGACAGCTCCCACCCGCTCGGGTAGAACGTCGTCGGGGCGTTCAGCTGGTTCGTGTTGCCGTCGACCTCGATGTTGTTCGGCAGCTTGACCAGCGGCGGCGCGATCGCGTCCAGGATCTTCGCCCCGCCCGGCTGCAGGTCGGCGCGGTTGCCCGCGAAGACCACCTCGTTGGTCACCACGGTGACCACCAGGCCCCGCCGGTCGATCACGAACCGCACCTGGTCGAGCAGCTTCGCCTTGGCCAGGGCGTCCGCGATCTGCCGTTCGATCTTCTTGAGATCCTCGGCTTCCTTCGTCGCCGCCTGGGCGTTCTTCGACGCCGCGATGCGCTTCTCCGCGATGATGGCCCGTTCGACCGCCTTCTGCTGCTGCGGCGACAGCTCGCCCTTGCCGGAGCTGCCGTCGCCCGGGTTGGCGCCCGGGTCGATCTCGACGAGCTGGGTGTTCTGGCCGTTGCCCTCCAGGGTCGAGGTCTGTCCGTCGAAGGCGACCGAGTGGGCGCCGAACCCGGCGGACAGGCCGGCGGCGAGCTCGGCGAACTTCTTCTTGTCGACCGTGCTCATCGCGAACAGGACCACGAACAGCACGAACAGCAGGGTGAGCATGTCGGCGTACGACACGAGCCAGCGCTCGTGGTTGACGTGCTCCTCGTGCTCCTCATGGCCGGCGCTCCGGCGGCGCTTGGCGCCCTTGGAAGCCATCGCCTACGCCGCCTTCTTCCCGGACGACGCCTCGGCGGCCTTGCGGGCCTCCGGCGGCAGCAGGCTGCGCAGCTTCTGGGCCACCAGGCGCGGGTTCGAGCCGGCCTGGATCGCCAGTACGCCGTCGATGATCAGCTCCATCTCCTCGCACTCGATGCCGGAGAGACGGGTCAGCCGGGAGGCCAGCGGCAGCCAGATCAGGTTCGCGCTGAGCACGCCCCACAGGGTCGCGACGAACGCGGCCGAGATGGCGGGCCCGAGGGTCTCCGGGTTGCTGAGGTTCTCCAGCACGTGCACCAGGCCCATGACCGTGCCGATGATGCCGATCGTCGGCGCGTAGCCGCCCATGCCCTCGACGATCTTCATGCCGGCCTTGTCGGACTTCTTCTTCGCGGCAACCTCGGCCTGGAGGATGTCGTGCAGCTCCTCCGGGTCGGTGCCGTCGATCGCGAGCTGCAGGCCGCGCTTGAGGAACGGGTGCTGGACGGTCTTGACCGCGTCCTCCAGCGCCAGCAGACCCTCGCGCCGCGCCCGCTCGGCCAGCTTCACGATGTCGTCGACCAGCTTGGTCGGGGGCGTCACCTTGGCGAGGAACGCCTTCTGCATCAGCTTGGGGAAGTTGAGCGCGTCCTTGAGCACCCCGCCCGCCATGCCGGCCGCGAACGCGCCACCGAACACCAGCAGCATCGAGGGGATCAGGATGATGGACGCCGGGGAACCGCCCTCCAGGATCTGGACGGTGAAGACGATGATCAGCGCGACGACGACGCCGACGAGGCTGGCGATATCCATCAGCGTTCCTTCCGGTGCAGCGGGAGCACCACGGCGTCCTGCTCGTCGTCGGTGGGGGAGGAAGCGGCGGGGGCCTCTTCCAACCGGCTCGCCTGGGCGATCAGCGAGGCGCGGTAGTGGCGGACCGAGTCGATGAACTCGGGCACGGATTCGGCGATGACGTACTTGGTGCCGTCCACCAGCGTGATGACCGTGTCGGGCGTGCAGTCGGCGCGCTCGACAAGGTCCGGGTTCAGGGCGAACACGGCACCGTTGAGGCGGGTTACGAGGATCACGAGTCCGTCCTTGGTTGCGTTGCGGCTGGTCGGGGCCGTCCGTGGCCCGTCACATGTCCATCGGACATACGGGAGGTCTGAATTAGGGCGCCCGGGTCGCGATCCGGGTGCGAGGCGCGGGGGCCTCCGCGCCGCCGGCCGTTGGGGGGCCGGACATGCGGGCGGCCGGGACGGGGCTTGGCCCGTCCCGGCCGTCCACCGGTCAACGTCAGCGCTTGAGGTTGACGAGTTCCTGGAGGATCTCGTCGCTGGTGGTGATGATCCGGCTGTTCGCCTGGAAGCCACGCTGGGCGATGACGAGGTTCGTGAACTCCTGGGCGAGGTCCACGTTCGACATTTCCAGCATGCCGCTGGAGATGAGGCCGAGACCGGCGGAGCCGGCCGCGCCGACCTGGGCCAGACCCGAGTTCACCGTGCTGCGGAACATCGAGTCACCGATCTTCTCCAGACCGTTGACGTTGTTGAAGTTCGCGAGCGCCAGCTGGCCCAGCGTCTGCTTGAGACCGTTGCTGAACACACCCACGATCTGGCCGGTGTTCGACACCGTGTACGAGCTCAGGATGCCCGCGCCGGAACCGTCCGAGTTGCTGACCCGGGCCTCGGTGAGACCGCTGTACTGGGTGCAGTCGTGGATGTCGATCGTGTACGGGCCCAGCGCCAGCTTGCCGGTGTCCAGACCCGTGATCGGGTCCGGGGCGCCGACCGCCTTGCCGTTGTTGAAGACGATGTCGACCGGCGGGTTACCGTCCTGCAGGTCGGCCTGCCAGACCTCGGCGGGGTCACCGTTGGCGATGGTCTGCGTCTTGGTGAACCGCACCACGATGGTGTTCGCGGCACCTGCTGCGTCGTAGACCTTGACCGGGATGTCCTTGTAGTCGCCGATCACGGCCTCGTTCGAGAAGTTGCCGGTGAACGTCATGTTCTGGGTGACGGTCGGCGCGAGGCTGATGCCGATCGGCAGCTGGATGTCACCGGGCGCGCCCGCGGTGTTGACCACGCCGTTGTTCGCGGTCCAGCCCTGCACGATCTGGCCGTTCGGGGTGGTCAGCGAGCCGTTGCCGTCGAACGTGAACGAGCCGGCACGGGTGTACAGCGACTCCCCGTTGCTCTTGACGACGAAGAAGCCGTCGCCCTGGATCATCATGTCCGAGGACTTGCCGGTGGTCTGCGCGGCGCCCTGGCTGAAGTTCGCGTTGATGCTGGCCAGACGCACACCGAGACCGACCTGGGCCGGGTTGGTGCCACCAGCCTGGGGCTGCGGCGCACCGGCAGCGTTGACCATCTGCGACAGGGTGTCCTGGAAGACGGCCTGGCTGGACTTGTAGCCGGTCGTGTTGACGTTGGCGATGTTGTTGCCGGTGACGTCCATCATCTGCTGATGGGCGCGCAGGCCGCTGATGCCGGAGAACAGGGAACGCAGCATGTGGTGGGTTGTCCTTCCAGGGTTGTGGAGTGGGCGGGTGGGCTGGGGTCAGCCCGCCCGGTGGACTTCCGTGACCATGGACAGCTGCACATCCGTGTTACCGACCACGAGGATCGGATCGCTGTCTCCGTTGAGCTTTGCCGTGCTGACGACACCCGACTGGGTGTTGCCGTCGCCGTCCTTGTAGGTGACCGTCGTGCCGACCAGGGCGCTGGCCCCGATCAGCTGCTGGCTCTTCAAGACGTTTTCGATCTCGCCGAGCTTCTCGACCTGGGTGAACTGCGCCGTCTGCGCCAGGAACTGGGTCGAGTCGGCGGGGTTCGAGGGGTCCTGGTACTTCAGCTGCGCAACCAGGAGCTTGAGGAACGTGTCCTGGTCGGCGAGGTTCTTGGTCTTGCCGGCGTCGGTGGTCGTCTTGTTGGTGTACAGCGAGGTCGGCGACGTGTTGACGTCGTAGTCCTTGCTGACGTAGCCGCTGATCGGCGAGGTCATGACGGCCCTCCTGGGTCGGCGTTACGGGGGCGGAAATATCCGCTCGTCATCGAGTTCGGCGGGGAGCGCCGAGGACTTAGGGTGCAATTCCGGTGCTGGCTGGCCCTCAGGCGCGGACGTCGAGACGGCCCGCGCCGCCGGTCCGTACCGGGCCCGGGACAGACTGCTCCGGTGCCGCCGGGGCGCCGCTCTGGCGCGTACCGCCGCCCGGTGTGCCGCTCTGGGTGGCGAACTGCTGGCGGGCCTGGTCGTGCTGCCCAGAGCCCTGACGCAGCTCCAGGGAACAGTTCGAGAACCCGGAGTCGGTCAGCTGGCGGCGCAGGTCGTCCATGGCCTGGCGCAGCGTGTCGGTACCGGCGTCCGTCGTACCGGTCAGCTGGACGTTGATCTCGCCGTTGCGCAGCTCCGCGACCACCTGGACCGGGCCCAGGTCGGCCGGATGCAGGTGCACCGTCAGGCGGTGCACCCCGTCGGCGTCCAGCCGCAGCGGGGCGATCCGGAGCGCCAGCTGTTCCGCGGCCTGGACCGGCAGCGGGGGCGCGGGCGCCGCGGCCGCCTCCGGCCGGGCGGTCGGGGCGACCGCGGAGACGGGTACGGCCGCCAGCCCCGGCATCGCGGCCGGGGGAGCGGATCCGGCCCCGCCCGGTCCGGACGGTGCCGCTGTCCGCTGATCCGGGGCGGCGCGGCCGTCCGCATTCGTGTCCGGCTCCTGACCGGTGGCGGCACCGGCCGGTGCGGTCCGGGGCGTCTGCGGGCTCGGGTCGGTGGCGGTCGGGCCGGCGGTCTGGGCCGGGCCGGACGGCTGAACGGTGCGCTCGCCGTCGGCCGGGGTGGCGACCGGCTCGGCGGCGACGCCCGGCGGGGACGCCGCGGTGGTGGCGGGGACGCCGTTCGGGTCGGGGGCGGCCGGATGGGACGCCGCCGGGCCGCCGGGCGCGGCTGTGCCGGGGCCGGTGGCCGGGTCGCTCGCTGCCGGGTCGCTCGCTGCCGGGCCGGCGGTGGTGGGTCCGGTGGCCGGGTCGCCGGGCTGGGCGGGACCGGTCACGCCGGTGTCGGCGGCCGCGCTGGATCCGGCGGTGCGCAGGGCGGGCGGGACCAGGCCGGGCTGCACGAGACCCGGCTGCACCGGGCCGGACTGGACCGGCCCCTGCTGTGCCAGCCCCGGCTGTGCCAGCCCCGGCTGTGCCAGCCCCGGCTGTGCCAGCCCCGGCTGTGCCGGCCCGGACTGGGTCGGGCCGGACTGGGTCGGGCCGGGCTGAACCGGGCCGGACGGAGTCGGGACCGACGGAGCTGGGCCGGTCTGGGCCGGGTCGGTGTTCAGAACGGGACCCGTACCGGGCTCCGTGGGGGCACCCGCGGTGGGTGAGGGCTGCGCGGGGCCGGTCGGGGTGAGGCCGGGCTGCGCCGGGGCACCCGCGGGCTGGCCGGCGGTCGCCGGGTCGCCCACGGCCGGACCACCGGCTGCCGAGCCCGACGCGGTCGCCGAGCCAGGAATCTCCGTGGACGCCGGAAGGCGACCAGGGACGGTCGTGGTGGCGGATAGCGGCGCGGAGACTGCCTCGACCCCGGCCGCGGCGTCGCCGCCCGTCGTCGCCACCGGCACCGGTGCGGGCAGGGCGATCAAGGGCTGGCCGAACCCGGACGCGGCCGGGTTGGCGGGCTGGGCGGCCTCGTCGGCGCGAGCTTCGTCGTCCGTCGCGGACTCGCCGTCGGCGGGCGGTTCCGTGGTGGCGCCGACCGTGGTCGGTCCGGCCGGGGCGGTGCCCGGCTGGGTCCCGGCGGCCGGGTCGCCCGGCAGCCCGGATCGGCCGGTGGTGTCCACGGCCGCCGCGTCGACGGTCGTCGCGACGGCCGGGTCGCCCGTGGGCGCCGTGCCGTTCTCCGCCGTGCCGTCCGGGGACTGACGCGCGGGCGCATCGGCCGCCGTGGCGGGCGTGGTGGCAGTGGGGAAGGTGGCGTCCTGCGTCGCGGTGGGGTCACCGTGCTCGGCGGCGTCGGGCCGGGCGGCGGCACGCGCCCGGGTACCGGGCCGACCGGCCGCGGCGGCCTCGGCGTACCGCTGTTCGGCGGCGCGGGACTGCGCCCGGCGCTGCGCCGCGCGGTTCTCCCCGGCCCGCTCGCGTGCCGCGCGGCTCTGCAGCGCGCGGTCCTGGGCCGCGCGGCCGCTGCCCGCCCGGTCCTGGGCGGCCTCGTCACGGGCGTCCCGGTCCTGCGCGGCGCGGTCCCGGGCGGCCCGGTCCTGGGCGCTCCGGTCCTGGACAGCGCGGTCCTGCGCGGTCCGGTCCTGGGCGCTGCGGTCCCGGGCGGCCGACGTGTCGCGGTCCGCGGGGCGGCTCAGCTCGGCGGACAGCGCCGAACCGAACGCCTCCCCGCCGTCGCCGCGGGTGGTGCCCGGGCGGCGGGTGGCGTCGGTGGTCGTCCTGAAGTCCGGCCCGGCGACGGTGCTCGACGTGCTCATCGCTTGTCCCCTTGATGTCTCGGTGTTCAGCCGTGTCTGGCGGATGGTCAGCCGCCCAGCGCGGCGAGCGCCTTCTGGACCTTCGGCACGTACGCCTGGGTCTCCGCGAACGGCGGGATGCCCCCGTACTTGTGCACGGCGCCGCCGCCCGCGTTGTAGGCCGCGAGGGCCAGCGGCAGCGACTTGAATTCCTTGAGGTTGTGGGCCAGCAGCTTGGCGCCGCCGTCGATGGCCTGCGCCGGGTCGAAGGAGTTGTGCACGCCGAGCCCGCGGGCGGTGGACGGCATGAGCTGCATGAGCCCCTGCGCCCCGACCGGGCTGACCGCCTTCGGGTTGTACCCGGACTCGACCTTGGCGACCGCGGCCAGCAGCTTCGGCGAGACGCCGTACTTGGCGCCGGCCTTCTGGAACAGGTCCGCGTACGGCACCCCGGACAGGTCGCCCGTCTGCAGCAGAGCGGCCGGGCGGGCCACCGCGGCGGCGCTCAGGCCGGCCGTGGCATCCGTGCCCAGTACCCGGCGGATGTGGGTGGGCTTCTCGTACACCGACTCGATCTTGACGTGGTCGCCGGGCTTCGGCGCCGCGATCATCTTGTTGTCGCCGAGGTAGATGCCCACGTGGTGGACCGGCGAGCCGAACGCGAGGATGTCACCGGGCTTCGCGTCGGCGAGGGTGTCCACCTTCGTGCCGACCTTGGCCTGCTCCCACGAGTTGCGGGGCAGATCGACGCCCAGGTCGCGGTACGCCCGCTGCACCAGCGCGGAGCAGTCCAGCCCCGTGGCCGGGTCGGTCCCGCCGAACACGTACGGGGTGCCCAGGTACTTCTTGGCCGCCGCCACCACGGCGTCACCTGTCACGTTCGCGCCGGTACCCGCGCCGGTGGCGTCCGCGAGCGCCGAGGCGAACGCCGTGCCACTCGAACCCGACGTCGCGGTGCTCGACGCGGGGGCGGTCGTCGTGACCGGGGTGAATCCGAGCTGGCTGTTCAGCTCCGCGATCCGGTTCATGACCCCGTTGAGACCCATCATGCGCGGCTCCGGTCCTCGTCGTGTCCAGTGCTGTCGTCCTGGATGTCGGCCGGTTTGCCGTCGCGCTGAGCGGCGATCAGGGCGGCGCGCCAGGCGGTGCGGCTGTGGGTGGGGTCGGCCAGCTCCACGCTGGGGCGCTGCGCGGCCATCGAGTTGGCGGCGGCGCGGCCGGCGGCCTCCCGGTCGGCGGCGGTGCCCCCGCCGTGGCGCAGCGGGTTGGCGCGCTGTTCGCGGGTGGCGTCGACGCCGCGGGCGGCGTTGCGGGCCTTGGCGGTGACGGCCAGCTCGTCGAGGTTCTGCTGGTCGGTGGCGAGGTCGTGGCGGCGTACGGCCTCGGCGTGCCGTTCGGCCAGCATCTCGACGGCCCGGCGGCGCTTGGCGGCGTTGGCCAGCTCCTCCACCTTCTCCTCGGTGGCCTCCTCCGCCTCGGCGACCATCCGGTGCGCGTCGGAGAGGCTGGCCGCCAGGGACTGCCGGGCCACCAGCGAGGCGACCATGGCGCGGGCGGTGCCCTCGGTGGGTGCGTCGGCGCCGGTGAGTTCGAGGTGCCGCCGCTTGACGAGTGCCTGCGCCTCGCGGATCTCGGCGCGGGACTGGATCACCGCCCCTCGGGCGGCATCCTCCTGTGCCTTGCGCGCACGCAGCACGGGCGCGAGCCGAAACAACCGGTTCACGGGGCCTCCTGGGAGCGGGCGGACGTCCTCCGCCCCACCTTCGGCCCGGCCCCATGGCCACTGAGCGCCTGCACCCGAGCTGCACCCGGACGCCTCGGCGGCATTCCTCAGGCGGGGTTGACCAGCCCGTGCAGTGCCTGCCACGCCTGTTCGGCGGTGACCTTCTCGTCCAGGCCCTGCTGCAGGAACGCGGTGATCTCCGGCCAGATCGCGTTGGCGCGGTCCGCCTCGGGGTTGGTCCCCGGCACGTACGCGCCGATCTCGACCAGCTCGCGGATGTCCCGGTGGGCCGCCATCATCCGGCGCAGCTCCGTGGCGTCGGCCCGCTGGTCCGCACTGGTGATCCTGGTGGCGACCCGGGAGATCGAGTCCAGCGCCTGGATGCTGGGGAAGTGGCCCGCCGTGGCGAGCTTGCGGTCCAGCACGATGTGGCCGTCGAGGATCGAGCGGGCCGCGTCGGCGATCGGCTCGTTGTGGTCGTCGCCCTCCACCAGCACGGTGTACAGCCCGGTGATGCTGCCGCGGGCGCCCGGGCCGGCGCGTTCCAGCAGCGAGGCGAGCATGGCGAAGACGCTCGGCGGGTAGCCGCGGGTGGCCGGGGGCTCCCCGACCGACAGCCCCACCTCACGCTGCGCCATGGCCGCACGGGTCACGCTGTCCATCATCAGCAACACGTCGGCGCCCTCGTCGCGGTAGTACTCCGCGATCCGGGTGGCCACCGACCCGGCACGCAGCCGTACCAGCGGCGGCTGGTCCGAGGTGGCGATGACCACCACGGAACGGGCCAGGCCCTCGGGACCCAGGTCGTGTTCGATGAACTCGCGTACCTCGCGGCCGCGCTCGCCGACCAGGGCGATGACGTTCAGTTCCGCCGCGGTGCCGCGGGTGATCATCGACATGAGGGTGGACTTGCCGACGCCGGAGCCGGCGAAGATGCCGATGCGCTGGCCCTTGCCGCACGGCACGAGCGTGTCGAGCACCCGGATGCCCAGCGACATCGGCTGGGCGACGAGCTGGCGTTCCAGCGCGGACGGCGGCGCAGTCTCGATGCCGACCGGCTCGCCGGTCAGTGGCGGGCCGCCGTCCATCGGGCGGCCGAGGCCGTCCAGGATGCGCCCGCGCAGGTCGGGGCCGACGCGGACGCGCAGCGGGCCGCCGGTGGCGACCACCGGGCTGCCGGTGCCCAGGCCGGTGATGGAGCCGAGCGGCAGGCAGGACAGCCGCTCACCGTCGAGCGCGGCGACCTCCGCGAGTACGGTGTCCGCACCCTCGCCGATCTCCAGCAGCTCGCCGACCCGGGCCTCCAGCCCGCTGACGGTGACCCGCAGACCGACCGCGCCGGTCACCTTGCCCTTGGCCTGGGGCCGGGCGGCGACCATGGCGGCGCTGAGCCGGTTGCGGAACACGTCGGTCACAGCAGTAATGCCTCCCGGGCCCGCTGCACGGCGGCGGCGATCGAGGCGTCCACCTTCGTGGCGCCGACCTCGGCGACGGCGTCGCCCGGCTGGAGCGCCGGGTCCGGGCGCAGCTGCACCGGCCGTCCCTCGTAGTTGTAGTCGGTCTCGGTTGCCCCGCCGACCAGATGCTCATAATCGTCCGGATGCAGGCTGACCGTGACGGCGCCGCGGGTCGGCGCGATGGCCATGGCACGCCGCACCGCGTCGATCCCCCGCCCCTCGACATCCGCCAGGGTGCGCCCGATGATCGCCTCGGCCAGCACGAACGCGTGCTCGAGGATCGCCTCCTGCAGGTCCTCGACGGCCGGCAGGTACCGTGCTTCCAGCTTGTCGGCGGCCTGGACGATCGCATCCATGGCCTGGTCCAGCACCGCTTCGCGCCACTGGACGTGCGCCTTCGCGTCGGCGCGGGCCTTCTCCAGGATGCCCTCGTGCTCGAGGGCCGCATCGCGTTTGCCCTGGGTCCACCCCTCGGCGTACCCGGTGGCGCGGGCCTCGTCCTTGGCCCGCTGGATCGGCGGGGTGTCCATCGGCGCCCGCCGGCGCAGGTCCACGGCGAACCGCACAGTGGCCGCGGCGTCGGCGTCCGAGCCGCGCAGGAACGCCTGCTCAGTCAACGAGTTCATCGGCTTCTCCACCGCGCTGGATCTCGATCTGGCCGGAGTCCTCGAGCGAACGGATCACCGACACGATCTTCTGCTGCGACTCCTCGACCATCCGCAGCTTGACCGGGCCGAGCAGGTCCATCTCCTCGAGCAGGTTCTCCCGGCCGCGCTCGGAGAGGTTGCCGGTGACCTTGTTCTTGACCAGGTCGTTGACACCCTTGAGCGCGGTGGCCAGGTCGTTGGGCTCGACCTGGCGCAGCACCAGCTGCACGGCACGGTCGTCGAGCATGGTGATGTCCTCGAACATGAACATCCGGCGCCGGATCTCTTCGGCGATCTCCGGGTTGCGCTCCTCCAGGGCCTCCAGGATGAGGCGCTCGGTGGTGCGGTCGGCCCGGTTGATGATGTCGACCAGCGGCTGCACACCGCCGACCGTCGAGAGCTGGTCGGGCTGCAGCACCGTGGAGAGCTTGCGCTGCAGGGCCATCTCCACCTGGCGGATGACGTCCGGCGAGGTACGGTCCATCACCGCGATCCGGTGGGCGACGTCGGACTGCACCTCCGGCGCCAGGCCGGACAGGATCGACGAGGCCAGGGCCGACGGGATGTGGGCCAGGACCAGCGCGATGGTCTGCGGGTGCTCGTACTGGACGTACGAGAGCAGCTGCCGCGGGTCGGCGTGGCTGAGGAAGTTGAACGGCATGTCCGTCATGGACGCCTCGAGCCGGTCCAGGATCAGCGCCGCCCGCTCGGGACCGAGCGACGCCTCCAGCAGATCCCGGGCGTACGCGAGGCCACCGACGCCGGCGTTCGCCGTCGTGGCCATCGCGTAGAACTCGTCGATCACATCCGTGACGACCTCGGGTTCCAGCTTGCCCAACTTCGCGATCTCGGCGGAGAGTTCCTCCACCTCGTTCTCCCGCAGGGTGGCCAGCACCTTGCTGGAGTGCTTCGTGCCCATCCGCACCAGGAGGATGGCGGCCTTGCGCAGGCCGGTCATCGACGTCGTGGTCAGCGCCGCTGTGGTCAACTCAGGTCCCCTCGTACTGGTAGTTGTCGTCAGCGGCCGGCGCCGAGCCAGCCCCGGAGCAGACTGGCGATTTCCTCGGGCTGCTCTTCGACCATCTTCTCGATCTCGCGCTGCCGTTCCTCGAGCTCCTCGTTGCGGATGGCCTCGATGGCGGGCTGCGGGATGGCGGCGTTCAGTTCGGCCAGGCGCTGCTGCTCCAGGGCGGCCTGCATGGCCTCCAGGTGGGCCAGCTCGGCGGCGGTCAGCGCCTTGCGCTTCTTCATCCGCCGGCCGCGCCACCACACTGCGAGCAGCAGGAGCAGGACGACCAGGGCGAGTCCGCCGGTCTTGAGCATCGACATCTGGTTGTTGGTCTTCTCCAGCTGCTGCGCTGCCAGTGCGTCCCGCGCAGCCTGGTCCGCGACGCTGGTGTCGAATGGCATCGCGCTGACCGCGACCGTGTCACCCCGGGTGGCGTCGATGCCGGCGGCGGCGCTGACCAGCTTCTGCACGTCCGGCGGGTTGACCAGGCCGGCGGTCTTGCTGTCCATCAGGACGGCGACGCTGAGGCGCTTGATCGTGCCGGGTGCGCTCTTGCGGACCTCGGTGGTCTTGTTCACCGCGTTGTTGCGGGTGGTCGCGGTGTTCTCGTACTGGCCGTTGCCGGTACCGGCCGCGCCGTTGGGCACCTGGATGTTGTCCGGGCCGAGCACGCCGCCGGTCCTGGTGCCGGCGCCGTTGTACGCCTCCCGGCTGATGCTCTCCGCGAGCGCCGGCAGCGACGGGTCGGCCTGGTACGACTCCTTGGTCGTCTGGGTCGTGTCGAAGTCGAGCTGCGCGTTCGTGGTGACCCGGGCGTGACCGGGGCCGACCACGGCGTCCAGCATGGTCTGCAGCGACGAGTTGAGCCGGTTCTGGAAGCCGACCGTCTGGTCGTCCGAGCCGTCGCCGCCCGAGCCGGTGCCGACCGCGGCGCCGTTACCGGTGGAGAGGATGCGGCCGTTCGCGTCGGCCACGGTGACCTGCTCCGGCTGCAGCCCCTCGACGCTGGACGCGACGAGGTGCACGACGGCCTGGACCTGCTGGCTGCTCATCTCGTCGTTCGGCTTCGAGGTGACCAGGACCGACGCGGTCGGCTGCTTCTGGTCGTCGGCGAAGACGTCCTTCTGCGGGATGACCAGGTGCACGGTGGCACCCTGTACGCCGTCGATGCTCTTGATGGTGTTGGAAAGCTCGCCTTCCAGCGCCCGCTGGTATCCCACGTGCTGCATGAAGTCGCTCGTGGTGATGCCCTGCTTGTCCAGCAGCGAGTATCCGGTGTCGGACTCGCCGGGCAGGCCCTCGCCGGACAGCTGCAGACGCAGGTCGTACACCTGGTCCTTGGGGACCATGATGGTCTGGCCGCTGTTGGCCAGCTCGTACGGCGTGCCGGACTTCTGCAGCGATTCGACGATCGCGCTGGCGTCCTTGGTCGACAGGTTGCTGAACAGCGTCGCGTAGGTCGGCTTGGCGGCCCACGTGGCGAAGAAGTAGCCACCGATCGCCAACGCGAGAACCGCGACGACGGTGACGGACTTCTGGCCCGGGGTGAACGCCTTGAAGCCGTCGACGAGGCGACGAACGGGCGCGGGAAGGCGGTCGATCATGTCAGGCCTGCATCCTCATGATTTCCTGGAAGGCCTCGACGGCCTTGTTCCGGACAGCCACGGTCAGTTGCATTGCCAGGGACGCCTCATTGGCGGCCATCGTGTACTGCGCGGGGTCGCTCAGGGTGCCGTTGGCCACCTGGATCGCGAGGTCGTCCGCCTTGTTCTGGGTGGCCTGCACGCTCTGCAGCCCCTTGGCGAGCATGTCGCCGAAGTTGGCGTTCGGGCCGGTCGCGGCGGGCGTGCCGGAGGCGGCGGAGACACCGCCGACCCCGGAGACGCCCGAGACCCCGCTGAGGCCGGAAACGGCGCTGATCGCGTCGATCGGAGAGGTCATCGTCGTCACTTCCCGAGGTTGATGGCGGCGGTGTACGAGTCGCGGGCGCGGTCCACCACGGCGAGGTTCGCCTGGTACGCGCGCTGCGCCATGATCATCTGGGCCATCTGGCCGCCGAGGTCGATGTCCGGGCGGCGGACGTAGCCCTCGGTGTCGGCCAGCGGGTTGTCCGGCTCGTAGGAGAGCTGACCCTCGGCGCTGCCCAGCGCGATGCCGCCGACCTCGGCGCCGTTGCCGTCCTGCGCCTCCTGGGCGACGACGTACCGGGCCTGGAACGCGTTCTCGGACGTCCGCTTGACGGTGTCCATGTTCGCGATGTTGTCGGAGATCGCGTCGAGCCACTTGCGGTACACGGTGACGCCCGTGCCGGCCGTACCGATCGCGTTGAAGATGCTCATCGTCAGGCTCCCTTGATCGCGTCGCGCAGGAGGCCGAACTTGGAATCCACCGCGCGCAGGGCGAGCTGGTAGCGCATCGTCGTGTCGATGTGCGACAGCGTCTCCTCGTCGAGGTTGACGTTGCTGCCGTTGAGCCGCGTGGGCTCCAGCGAGCGCTGCACGCTCGGCGTGACGGACGAGGGCGACTCGCCGCTGGCGAGGGCGCCGCTGAGCGCCTGTTCGAACTGAACCTTCCGGGCCTGGTAGCCGGGGGTCTCGATGTTCGCGATGTTGTCGGCGATGGCGGACTGGCGGGCCGAAAGACCGGCCACTGCCACGCGCAGGGCGGACGAAGACACGTCATCGAACACGGCAACAACTCCTTTCGTCATTGCACCTGTGGTTGCCGCCGGTCCGTGGCGTGACGTGAGCGATCCGTGCTCGTACTCTCCGGTTCGGCCCACCCCCCGATCCGCTGAGCTGGAAACGGTTGCCGTGGGGTTGCATGAAAAAATCCCGGCAGCCCCGCGTCTGCGGGGCTGCCGGGATGGGTGCTGTGGATGTCGTGGGTCACATGGCGCAGTCGAGGTAGACCGGGCGTTTGACCGCCTCTCCGGTCTCGATGCGGGCCGTCACCGCGGTCTGCTGCCGGTTGGCGGTGAGCCGCCGGGCGATCTCGTGCGCCGCGGCGAGCTGGCGGGTGAGGATCTCGTCGGCGCGGGGCCGCAGGTCCAGCGGAAGTGGGCCGAGGCCGGGCGGCGGATGCCACCCGCTGGCCGGCGGGGTCTCGGCGTGCCGGTGCTCCTCGGCCAGCATGGCCTCGGTGGCGGACACGTCCATCTCCAGCTCGTCCAACGCGGCGGTCCAGGCGCCGCGCCAGTTCTCCGTCACGCCGTCACCCCGCTTCCTCGATGGGTACGCGTTGAGGCACGAGCGGTCAGCCGACCGGTGCGGCGGCGGCCGCGGCCGCCTCCCGCCACGCGTCGCGCAGCGGCTCGACGACCGAGCGGCAGGCGGCGACCCGGTCCGCGTCGCGGTTGACGTTGGCGCCGATCAGCTCGGTCAGCAGCCATCCGTACAGGCTGGCCAGGCCGGCGGCGCCGGACCAGGCGTCCATGTCCAGGGTCGTGCGCAGCTCCAACACGATCTCCTGGGCGTGCAGGAGCTTCTCGGAGGCGGTCTCGCGGTCGTCGCCGCGCAGCGCCTCCTCGCCCTGGGTGAGGTCCAGGACCAGGCGGTCGTAGAGCATCACCAGCAGGCGTGCGGGCGAGGCCGTGTTGATCGAGTCCTGGAGGTAGCGGTCACGCAAGTGGGGAGAGGTCATTGTTCCCTCGGTTCGCAATGGGCGGATTGCTGTCTCGGGGTGGGGTGGCGTCGGATCAGCCCAGGCTGGCGATCTGACCCGACAGCCAGCTGGACTGGGACTTCAGGTTGCTGAGGGCGGTTTCGAGGCCGGTGTACTGGCGCTGCAGGGCCTCGCGCTTCGCGGCCAGCCGGACGTCCCAGTCGTCGATCTGCGAGTTCATCGAGTCGATCTGGTTCTTGCGGCCGGTGATGACCGAGGTGATGCCGTCGGACTGCTTCTTGCCGAGGGCCTCGAAGGTGTCGCCGAGCCCGATGCCGGCGTTCTTGATGCCGGTGGGGTCAGCGTTGTAGGCGCTCTTGAAGGTGTCGGCGTTGAAGGTGAGCTGTCCGCTGCGGTCCAGCTCGATGCCGAGCTTCTTCAGGCTGCCGAAGTTGATCGTGTTGCCGGGGTTCGCGGGGTCGTCGTAGCTCAGGCCGCGGCTGACCGCGCTGAGGATCGCGTTGCTCATCTCGCGGACGCTGAAGTCGCCGGTGAGCGGCGAACCCTTCTTGGTGCCGGGGTCGTACGCGGTCTGCTTGTCGATCTCGCTGAGCGTCGCATTGGCGGCGTCGACCATGGCCTGGATCTTGGAGGCCATGCCGGAGACGTCGGAGTTGACGGTGATCGTCACCCCGGTCTCCTCCTTGCCGACGGTGAGGCTCACGCCGGCCATCAGCCCGGTGAAGGTGTTGGTGGAACTGACGACGCCGTAGCCGCCGCTGGCGTCGTCGCCGCCGACCTGCAGCACCGCGTTCTGCGCGAAGACCGCGGTGGTCAGGCCGGTGTCCTCCAGGCCGGTCACGTTGAACGCGTTGTCCTCGCCGGTCTTGGCGCCGTTGAGCTGCAGGATGTTCTGGGCGCCGCCGGTGGTCACCACGGACGCCTTGACCCCGATGCCGGCCGCGTTGATCGCGTTCGAGATGCCCTGGGCGGTCTTGTCCTTGCTGATGTCGATGACGACCGGGTCCGCGGTGCCGATCTGGACGGTGATCGAGTCGGAGGCGGTCACCGCGGCGGTGGGGTCGACCCGGGCGGTGGAGACCTGCCCCTTGGCGAGCTGGACGACGTCGAACTGCACCGTGCCGGTCGTGGTGTTCGTGCCGCCGGTGGCGGTCGCGGTCACGGAGGTCGAGCTGGAGATCGGCTTGACCGCACGCCAGGTGCTGAGCTGGCTCAGGTCGTCCGCGGCGTTGCGCAGCGCGGAGAGCTTGGAATTCACCGACTGGTACGAGGCGACGGCCGTCTGCGCGTCGGAGACCTTGGTCTTGAGCCGGGTCTGCGGGGCGGCTTCGACCTGCATCAGCGACGAGATGAGCGACGAGGTGCTGAGACCGCTGACGAGGCCGTCGATGGAGCTGGTCACGGTGTCGCCTGCCTTCCTGCCGGTAGCGGATGTGCAGTGGGGGTGGCCGGACTACGGCCACCCCCACCTATTCGGTTGTCAGAGCTCGATTTTCAGTTGTTCAGCGTGTGAGGTTTACTCAGCGCAGCAGGGAGAGCACGTTCTGCGAGGCCTGGTTGGCCTGCGACAGCATCGACGTGCCGGCCTGGGTCAGGATCTGGTTCCGGGTGAACTGGACCATCTCCTGGGCCATGTCGGTGTCACGGATACGCGACTCCGAGGCAGACAGGTTCTCCACCGAGACGTTGAGGTTGTTGATGGTGTGCTCGAACCGGTTCTGGTACGCACCGAGCGAGGCCCGCTGGTCCGAAACGGTCTTGATGGCAGCGTCGATCGCGTCGATCGCCGCGTCCGGGTTCGCGGTCAGGTCCAGGATGTCGGTGCCCAGAGCGTTGGCGCCGATCTTGCTGATCGCGATGTTCAGGGTCTCGCCGCTGTTCGCGCCGACCTGGAACTGGCCGGTGTTGGCGGTCGTGTTGGTCGCGCTGGCGCCGGCGGTCACGCCGAGGTCGGCGAGGCTGGTGCCGGTGTCGGCCAGCGTGAAGTCCTTCGGACCCGAGAACTTGAACGTGAAGCCGGAGCCGTCGTCCGCAACCTGCGCGGTGGCCGCGACCTCGTTGCCCTTGTAGCCGGCCGTCTTCAGCGCGGACTGCAGGGCGGTGTTGATGGAGTCAGCGACGTCCTTGGCGCTGGCACCCGCGCCCGGGCCGGCGCCCGAGACGGTGATCGGCGTACCCAGGGTGACGCCGTCGATGTCGGTGATGTCGAAGGAGAAGGCACCGGTCGGCAGCGCGTTGGTGCTGGGGTCGACCTTGACACCCTGCAGCTCCTCGGCGTGACCGAACGAGCCGTCGAGCAGCTTGCTCTTGCCGAAGGAGGTGGTGTTGCCGATCCGGTCCAGCTCGTCGTTGAGCTGGGTGAACTCCTTCTGCGCCGCGGACTTCGCCTCGGCGTCGTTCGAGCCGCCGTTCGAGGACTGAACGGACAGGTCACGCATACGCTGCAGGATCGAGGTGACCTCGTTGAGCGCGCCTTCAGCGGTCTGGGCGACGCTGATGCCGTCCTGGGCGTTGCGGACGGCGACCTTCAGGCCACCGACCTGGGAGCGCAGGCCCTCGGAGATCGAGAGGCCGGCCGCGTCGTCGGCCGCCCGGTTGATCCGGAAACCGCTGGACAGCTTCTCCAGCGACTTCGACATCTGGCTGTCGGTGACCGACAGGTTCCGGTAGGCGTTCTGGGCGGCGATGTTCTGGTTGATACGGAGACCCATGGGATTTTCCTCCTTGACGGCGGGTCTGGTGCGGCTCTTCCGTGAGCCGTCGGCTTGCGCCATGAGTAATCGACTGGTCGCAGACAGTCATGAGGAGTATCCGAAACTTCCTCGTGACTTTTTCGCGTTTCCGGATTTCCGTGGCGCTCGTAAGAAACATGTCGGCTCCGACACGGTGGAACATCCGTTAACCCCTCAGAGACCTGCGTCTCATGCCGACTTGTCCGGATGAGCAGGGACGTGCCGCGAGGGCCTTCCCTCCCGAGGAGAAGACGGAGGACCAGGTGAGCCTTACCGACCTGTCCAGCGTCCTTTGGCGCTCGCGCGAGCTGCTGGAGTTGCTGCTTTTCAAGCTGGAGGAGGAGCAGCTGCTGCTGGCGGCCAACCGCTCCCGCTGGCTCGCGCACGCGACGCGCGAGGTGGAGGTCGTGCTCGACCAGATCCGGCAGACCGAGGTGGCCCGGGCCGCGTTCTCGCAGTCCGTCGCGCTCGAACTGGGACTGGAGCCGGAGGCGTCACTCGGTGAGCTGGCCGACGCCGCACCCGCGCCCTGGTCCGACCTCCTGCACCAGCACCGCAAAGCCTTCCTGACCCTCACCCAGGAGATCGGCGCCATGGCCGACGCGAACCGGGACCTGCTCACCGCCGGTCAGCGCGCGGCCCGCGAGACCATGCTCGCGTTCGCCGGCTCCGTCGAAACGTACGGCCCGCAGGGCAAGACCGTATCCGGCGGCACGCGCCGCCCCAGTCTGGTGGATGAGGCGATCTGATGCCCAGCAGCTTCGGCAGTATCAATACCGCGCTCACCGCGCTGTACGCCCAGCGCAAGGGCCTCGACGTCACCGGACAGAACATCGCGAACGCGAACACCCCTGGCTACACCCGCCAGCGCGTGGAGATGCAGTCCCAGGTCGGCTCGACCTCGTCCGCGATGTACGCGACCACCGAGGGCCCGGGCACCGGCGTCGGCGTCACCGACGTGCAGCGCATGCGCGACCAGTACCTGGAGGACCGGGGGCGTACCGAGCACGCCAACCAGGCGTACCTGACCAGCCAGTCCTCCGCGTACGCGTCGATCGAGGACGTCTTCTCCGAGCCCAGCGACACCGCCCTGCAGGCACAGATGCACGACATGTGGGACGCCTGGAGCGACGTGGCGAACAACCCGCAGCTGGCCAGCGCCCGCTCCGCCCTGATCCAGCAGAGCAGCACGGTCGCCGACGGGCTCAACAGCGCACACCAGTCGCTGACCAGCCAGTGGGGCCAGAACCGCAGCTCGCTGGACGCGTACGTCGACCAGGTCAACACGGCGGCCCAGACGATCGCCCAGCTCAACGACAGCATCGTGAAGGCCAAGGCCTCGGGTTCTGTGCACAACGAGCTGGAGGACCAGCGTGACCAGGCGGTCCAGCAGCTGGCCGAGCTGACCGGCGCATCCGCGTCGATCCGCCCCAACGGTGCCATGGATGTCTTCGTCGGCGGTCTGAGCCTGGTCAGCGGGTTCACCACGCGCAAGATGGAGATCGTCGGCGCGAAGCGGCTGGACGACCAGGCGGTCGACCCGATGACCCTGCGCTGGTCCGACACCGGGTCCGCGGTCGAGGCCGGCGGCACCATGGGCGCCATGGTCGACACGCTGACCACGATCATCCCGCAGATCTCGTCGGCGCTCGACGGCGTCGCCGCGAACCTCATCGCCACGGTGAACGCCGCGCACAACGCGGGGTTCAGCATCGACGGCAGCACCGGCCTCGACTTCTTCAATGGCACCGACGCCGGGACGATCAAGGTGGCGATCACCGACCCCGCGCAGGTCGCGATGTCGTCGACCGCCGGCGCGCTGGACAACACCGTCGCCGACACGCTGGCCGCGACGGGCAGCTCGCCCACCGGGCCGGACTCGGAGTACCAGACCATGATCGGCCAGCTCGGGGTGGCGGCGCAGGCCAGCGGCCGGCGTTCCGAGATCCAGAACACCGTCACCGAGCAGGTGGACGCGGCCCGCGAGGCGCAGTCCGGGGTCAACCTCGACGAGGAGATGACGAACCTGCTGACGTACCAGCGCGGCTACGAGGCCGCGTCGCGCGTACTGACCACGATCGACTCGATGCTCGACCAGCTCATCAACCGCACCGGCCTGGTCGGAAGGTAAGGGGAACTGACAGATGGCCATCCAGACCAGGGTCACCGAGAGCAGCATCCACACGCGGGTGCTGGCGAACCTGCAGCGCAACATCTCCCGGGGTCAGCAGATCCAGGATCAGCTGTCCAGCGGCAAGCAGATCAACCGCCCGTCGGACTCGCCGACCGGCACAGTGTCGTCGCTCCAGCTGCGCGGCGAGACCCGCGCGCTGCAGCAGTACTCGCGCAACGCCGACGACGGCATCGGCTGGCTCAGCACGCTGGACAGCACGCTGTCCAGCAGCACCACGTTGATCAACCGGGCCCGGGACCTCACCGTGCAGGGGCTGAGTTCGGGTACGAACGACACGCAGTCGAACGAGGCGCTGGCGGTCGAGATCGACAACATCCGCCAGTCGCTGATCGGCTACTCCAACACGAAGTACCTGAACCGGCCGGTCTTCGGCGGCACCACGTCCGGAGCCGACGCGTTCGACGCGACCGGTGCCTACATCGGCGACACCGGCCAGGTCGCACGGACCGTCGGCAACGGCGTCAAGGTGCGGGTGGACGTGACCGGGCCGGAGGCGTTCGGTTCGGGCACCACGCAACTGTTCACCGTGCTGCAGGGCATCGCGGACAGTATTCGCTCGGGCGACTCGACTGCGCTGAGCGATGGGCTGAAAAATCTGGATTCCGCCGCAGATCTCGTAAAGAACACCCTTTCGGATGTTGGTGCTCGATACAATCGTGTCGCGCAGACGAAGCAGTCCGCCGAGGACCGGCTGCTCGCCGTCACGAGCCAGCTGTCCGACGTCGAGGACGTGGACCTGCCCAAAACGATCATGGAAATGCAGCTTCAGCAGACCTCGTACCAGGCCGCTTTGGCCGCCTCGGCCAAGGTGATCCAGCCCTCGCTCATCGACTTCCTGAGGTGACCATGAGTATTCGTACCGCGTCCCGATTGATGGGGGACACCATGCTCGATCCGACGCTGGACCTGCCGATCATCGACATGGCGGTGCCGATGCCGGGCTTCCCCGCACACCGGCAGTTCGTCCTGGTCCGGCTGAACGACGAGGGCCTGCTCTACGCGTTCACCTCCATCGAGGACCCCCAGCTGCGGTTCCTCGTCGCGCCGCCCGAGCCGTTCTTCCCGGACTACGCGCCGGAGATCGACGACGCCGTGTTCTCGGCCCTGAACACCACGGACCCGGACCGGTGCCTGCTCATGGTCGTGATCACGGCCGGCATCAACGAGACCACGGCGAACCTGCTGGCGCCGATCGTGGTCGACCGGGACACCAAGCGCGCCATGCAGACGATCCTCAACGGCAGTGGCATGCCCGTACGGGCGGTCATGAACCGCGCCTACTGACGGTGCTTGTCCAGGCGCGGTCGCGTTCCACGCGGCCGCGCCTTCGGTGTGTTGTCCTGTCCACGGAGGGAAAGGGGCACCCACGATGCTCGTGCTGACCAGGCGAGCCGGGGAGAGCGTCATGATCGGCGACGATGTTGTCATCACCGTGCTCGAGGCCCGCGGCGACGTCATCCGGCTCGGTATCAAGGCCCCCCGCGACGTGCAGGTGCACCGGGAAGAGGTCTACCGGGAACTGCAGGCCGCGAACCGCGAGGCGGCCTCCCCGACCGAGGCGGCCGTCCGCGCCGTGACCGAACTGCTGCGCCCGTCCGGCGAGGACTGACCGGCCCGTCACCCATGGGTGACGGGCCTCACAGTACGTCCTCGCACAGGCGTGCGAAGCGGCGGCCGAACTAAATGTGTGACCTTTCGACTCCTGCGCATCCTCCGGCCCGTGGTGGCGGGCGTACTCGTGCTGCTGGCCGTGTTCCTCGCCCTGCGCGCGATAGCCACCGGTCCGTTCGAGGAGCTGGAGGCCAACCAGCTGGCCCGCGACGCTCAGCGGTTGCGCATCGGCCTGGATGGTCAGGTTGCCCTGCTGAGCACGTTCGGCGCCACGAACTCGGAGTGGGACGACTCTGCCGATCAGGTTGCCTCCGGCGACCGCGAGGGTTTCTGGGACACCTTCGAACCCTCGTACCTGCGCGGGACCGGTGTGGTCGACGGGGTGCTGGGCGTCGGGCTCGACGGCAAGCCGCGGGTGGGCGTGCTGGTGAACGGCCCGGCCACCCTGCAGCTCGCCGCTGCCCCGGCCGAGCTGCGGAATCCGGCCCTGCTCCGGCGGCTGTTCGACCCCGCGGCGAAGGCCGGCGACGGCATCTGCGGCATGATCGTCGCCGCCGACCGCCCGTACCTGTACTGCGGCTTCGCCGCGTACCGCAGCAGCGGCGACCCGCCGGCCACCGGCGGCCTGATCTACCTCAAGTCCCTCGACCCGGCCGCATTGACGAAGCTGGGCGCCGAGATCGAGCTGCCGCTGACCCGGGTGGCACAGCGGCACACCGGCGCCGCCGAGCGCTCGGTGCTCCCCAGCAGGCTCGGGAAGATCGCCGTCAGCACCGCGAATCTGAACGACACGCAGGTCGCGGTCGACGCCGTGCTACCGACCGCCGACGGTGGTCAGATCGTCCTGCGCTCGGTCCGCGACCGGCAGCTGCACCGGATGGCGGGGCGGACGGCGAACCAGATCTTCCTGTTCACCGCGCTCGGCACCCTGCTGCTGCTCGGCGCCGTCCGCCTCCTGTCCCACCGCGCCGTACGCCAGCAGGTGCGGCCCTTGCGGCACACCACCGAGGCCGTGATCGCCTCCGGGGACCGCGGCCTGCGCATCGGGCACTCCGGCAAGGGGGACATCGGTGCCCTGGCCGCGACGATCGACACCATGCTGGAGACCCTGGCCGCGCAGGACGCCGCCCTGCACGCCGAACAGGCCCAGCGCGAGGAACAGCTCCGCGAGACGTACGCCCAGCAGGAGCGCCTCCAGGACGAGTCCCGTCGGCAGGCACGCGAGACCGTCGACCGGACCTCTGGCGCGGTCGTCGAGCGCCTCGCCGGGGTGGTCGACCACGTCGGCAACGTCCGCGCCGCCACCCGCGACATCGACGCGCGGATCGACGCCGCCCACGCGGCCAGCCGCGACCTGGTGGCACAGGCCGGCGACGCCGAGCAGGCGGTCGACGCCCTCGGGGACAGCCTGCGCCGGGTCGCCGGGATCGCCGAGATGATCACCGGGGTCGCGGCGCAGACCAACCTGCTGGCGCTCAACGCCACCATCGAGGCCGCCCGGGCCGGAGAGGCCGGGCGCGGGTTCGGCGTCGTCGCCGGGGAGGTCAAGAACCTGGCCACCTCGACCGCCCAGTCCACCGACGAGATCACCACCATCGTCGTGGAGCTGGAACGGGACATGCGCGCCATGTCGACGACGATCCGGACCATGGCCGGCTCGGTCACCGACATCACCGGAACCACCAGCCAGGTGCACGGCCTCGCCGAGCGCCAGCGTGAGCTCGTGGAGCAGCTCAGCCACGATGTCGACGACGCCATCCGCCGGATCGAGAGCCTCGCCGCGGACGAGAGTGTAGAAGCGTCGCCGCAGGGACCGGGCGCGCAGTGACCGGGCGCACCCGGACTGCACCTGCCGCGGACCCCGGCCCACAACACCTCCAGCCGACTCTCAACTGCGAGGCGGGGAGCACTCGTCGCAGAGAGGTCCGGGAGCACAAGGTGAGTGTGGAGCGGGAATCAGTCATCGTGGGTGGCGGTACCGTCGGGGCCGCACGCCCGGTCGACCTGCTCGTCGACGCGCACGTGCACACCGGCTTCTCGGCCGGTCGCGACGCCATCGGGGTGGTCGTGTCGGCGGCCGACCGTGCCGGTCTGACCGCGCTCACGTTCGCCGACCAGGCCGGGCCGGAGACGACCTGGCTGCAGGCGTACGCGGACGCGGTGCGCCGGGCCAGCCGCCGTACGGAGCTGACCCTGCGGGTCGCCGCCGAGATCGAGATCGTGCAGCCGGACGGCTGGCTGGCGTTCCCGACCGACCTCGGCCAGCTGGAGGCGGTCTCGGTCGCCATGTCCCGGCTGCCGCTGCCGGACGGCCCGGTCGGCCCGCGCGACATCCGCGCCATGCTCGGCACCGGTGACCTCACGCCGGAGCAGGTAGCCGAGCTGGCCGTCACCGCCATGATCCACGCGGTCGAGCGGGCCTCCCGGTACGCGCCCACCCAGCTCGCCCGCCCGCTCAGCCTGCTGACCCAGGTGGGTCTCGACGACTGCGTGGTCACCGCGGAGCTGGTGGACGCCCTGGCCACCGCGTGCCGCTCGACCGGCACCTCGGTGGAGATCAGCGAGGCGTGGCGCAGCCCGTCGCCGCGCATCGTGGCGCTGCTGCGCGACGCGGGCGTCCCCCTGCTGGCCGCCAGCGACGCCCGGTACGCAGTCGAGGTGGGCCGCTGGCAGTACCTGCGCCGGATCTGACGAGAAACCAGACGCGAACAGTTCACTTCTACGTACTCTCTGTCATGCCAGCACTTCAGCATGGGGGAGATGACGCGATGAGCATGGTTCAGCAGGCCATCGAGATCGGCGCGCCGCTGCACATGGTGTACGAGCAGCTCGCCACGTTCGAGAACTACCCGCGCTTCATGGCCGGCGTGCATCGGGTCACCACGACCGGCGACGACCAGACTCACTGGGTGATGGACGTCGACGGCCACCGTCGCGAGTTCGACGCTCAGATCACCGAATGCTCGCTCGACGAGCGGGTCTCCTGGTCGACGATGGAAGGCCCGTTGCTGGCGGAGACCATCACCGTCCGGCCGCTGGGTGAGATGCGTACCCAGGTGGTCGCGCAGATGGAGGCCGACATCGCGTACCTCATGCCGAGCGACAGGCACGGGCAGGAGACGCTCAACCGCCGGCTGAAGATGGATCTCGAGGAGTTCAAGTACCTCATCGAGTCCGGCGAGCTGGCCGGCACGGCCGCGTTCGGGGGAGCGAGCACCAAGCGGCTCTCCGGCGACCGGTCCGATCTCGCATCGCCCGCCTCGGTCGCGGCGCGGATCAAGGCGAACCGCGCGGCCACGGGCCGTGCCGACATGTCCGCCCGGCGGCCGGACACCCCGGACGAGATCGTCGACATCACCTCGGCGCCCGGTATCCACAGCACCACCGACCTCGACGACGTGCTGGCACCGGGCCGCCGCATCGCCGGCAACCGCCCGGTACGCGGCGGGGCGGCGGGCACCTGGCCGGCCACGGGTGGCGCCGGGAACGTCCCGGCAGGGGGGCACGGCAGCGCCCCGATGGGCGGCCAGCGGATGTCCGCCCAGGACGTCTGGGGCGACGGAATGATCAACGAAGCGGACCGGGGCGGGGCCCTGGACTACTGAGGCGCCCGGTGCGGGCGGTGAAGCGCTGACCGCGCCCGGTTCGGGCGCGGTCAGCCACGTACCGCCGCCTCCTCCAGGGCGACCACCATCCGGGCGCCGCGGGGCTCGGCCCGCTCGTAGCGGACCGAGCCGCCGTTCGCCTCGACCAGGTGGCGCACGATGAACAGGCCGAGCCCGGCCCCCCGCGCGAACCGGTCGAACAGCCGGGGCACCAACTCCTCGGGGATGCCGGGGCCGCGGTCCTGCACCATCAGCTCGACCCGTTCGCCCAGCTGCCAGGCCCGCACCTGCACGGGCGCGTCACCGTACGCGACGGCATTGGTCAGCAGGTGCTGCACCACCGCCCCCAGGTGGCCGCGGTCCGCGAGCGCCGCCAGCTCGTCGTCCATGTCGATCTCCGCCTCCGGGGCGCAGTCGGCCGCGACGGTCTCCACCAGCTCGCGCAGCGGGACCGGGGTCCGGCGGGCGGTCACCGTGCCGGTGTCCAGCCGGAACAGCAACTGCAGGTCGTTCATCATCTTGATGAGGCGCCGCGTGTTCTTGTCGATCTTGGTGGCCAGTTCGAGCCGGATGTCGTCCGGCAGTTCGGCCCAGTCCGCCGCCAGCAGCTCGGCCAGGCTGGCGATCGAGCTGATCGGCTGCGCCACGTCGTGGGTCAGCATCGAGGTCAGGTCGTTCTTGAAGGCCAGGGCCTCCTCCAGCCGGGTGTTCGTCTCGCGCAGCCCGAGGTTGCTGCGCTCCAGTTCGCCGGCGCGCTCGGAGAGGGCCTGCTCGACCCGCTTGCGCTCGCCGATGTCGACGTACGTGGCCACGTAGCCGCGCGGCTGGCCCGCGGCGTCCGGGATCGGCGCCATCGTGGCCAGCACCGGCACGTCCGCGCCGTCCGGGCGGCGGACCCGCATCTCGCCGATCCACTCGCCGGTCCGGACCGGGGGCAGGCCGTCCGGGCGCCGGCCCAGCTCGTCCTCGGGGGGCCGGCCGGACAGCTCGTGCCAGCGCCGGTTGACGTCGAGCACCCGGTAGTTGGCGTCGAGCACCATCACGGCCTCGTTGATCGATTGCAGCAGGGTGTCGGCGTACTCGCCGCGGTCGCGCAGCTGTGCCACCAGGTCACGCTGGCGCCGGTCCGCGGCGTCCAGCGAACGCACCAGGCGGCCGGCCAACGCCAGCAGGACCAGCGCGGTCAGGACGGCCCCGGTGCTGATCGCGGCGACCGGGCGGCTGACGCCCGCACGGCCCGCCAGGGCGCTGACCACGGCCGCGACGACCGGAACGGCGACCAGCAGGGGCATCGCATGCCGCACGGTGGTGCCCGGACCGGCCGCGGCGGCGGTGCGCAGGGGGCCCGCTTCGGGGCGGGCGAGGATCGTACCGATGGCGAGGACCAGCAGGGCGCTGGCGACGTACGTGGACATGACGCCGGCCGGCGCGCGGCCCGGCGGGAAGGCCGGCGCGAACATCCGGGGCACCAGGGCGACCAGCGCGACGATCATCGCGGCGCCGAGCAGCGGATCGGCGAGCCGGAACCGGGCCGCCGTGCCGGGCCGCAGCCGGACCCGGAGGTCGATGCCGACCAGGGCGAGCCCGATGAGGAACGCGGCGATCCCGGCCGCCGGGTACCGGGCGAGGCTGGCCACGCCGATGACGGCGGTGACGGCGCCGAGGGCGCGGGCCGTCCCGCGGGCGACGGGACCGGTGCCGGGCAGCACGTGCAGCACCAGCGCCAGCCCCCCGGTGACCAGCGCGGCGGCCGGTACGGCGACGAGCTCCCGGGCCGGTGTCCGCTCCGTGCTGAGCAGCACGATCAGAGCGGACGCGGCGACCGTGGCTCCGGCACACCCGGACAGCACCCGGGACAGCCGACCCACGTCCTGCGCCGCGATCCGCACCGACAAAACCCCTCTATTACGGGCCTATCCGCCCGGAAGTGAGGGATCGATCATAACGCCACGGATGTGGTCAAGCGCTCACGCTGTGGGAACCTCGCCCGCCCACGCGAATCCCTGCTCAACCGCCACACGGGAAGCCACCCGCACGAGGTCGGCAGCGTGCTTGTTGCCGTGGTGCCCGCAGAACGCCAGCGTGCCGCCGCCCGCCACGGTGACCTCAAGCTTCGCCGCGGCGCTGCAGCGGTCGCAGCGCTCGGACAGCGACTCGACGGTGACGACCTTGGGCGACAGGGTGGTGGCGCTCATCCTGGGGCTCCTTCGATAGCGGTGCGGCGGTCCTGACACCTCACCTTCGGCCCCCCACCGAGCCGGCTTAGCGATCCGGCGGACCGGGCGTCGGCCGGATCGCTACCCGGACGCACCCGTGTGGGTACTGGCGCCTTCCCCCGGCTCGGCACGCTGATCCGCGACTTGCCCTCGACAAGCCACCCGCACGGGTGCGGAGACGGAGCAGCTCGGATGATCAGCATCACCCGATTCGCGATGGCCGCAGGCCTGGCGACCGCGGCCGTGGTGGCCGCCACCGCCGGCCCCGCACTCGCCGGGGCGCCCACCGCGCCGACCGGCACGGTGCTGGCCGCCGAGGCGGGCGAGGCGATCAGCAACAGCTACATCGTCGTGCTCAAGCCGGACTCGGCCGCCGCCGACCAGGTCACCTCCGCCTCCCAGCAGCTCGGCCGCCGGTACGGCGGCGAGGTCCAGGACAACTACCTCACGGCCGTACGCGGCTTCCACATCCGGATGACCGCCGCGCAGGCCGCACGGCTGGCCGCCGACCCGTCCGTCCAGTACATCGAGCAGGACGCCAAGATCTCACTGGCCGACACCCAGACCGATCCCGCGTGGGGGCTGGACCGCATCGACCAGCGGGCGCTGCCGCTGTCGCAGTCCTACACCTTCCAGTCCGCGTCCAACGTCACCGCATACGTGCTGGACACCGGGATCCGGCTGAGCCACGCCGAACTCGGCGGCCGGGCCCGCAACGGCTGGGACTTCATCGACGGCGACCCGGTCGCCCAGGACTGCAACGGCCACGGCACCCACGTCGCGGGCACGATCGGCGGAGCCACCGCCGGCGTGGCCAAGGACGTTCAGCTCGTCGGCGTACGGGTGCTCGACTGCAACGGCTCCGGGTCCTACTCGGCGATCATCGCGGGCGTCGACTGGGTCACCGCCCACGCGGTCAAGCCCGCGGTCGCCAACATGAGCATCGGCGGTTCGGGCAGCACCGCGTTGAACAACGCGGTGGCCAACTCGATCGCGGCCGGAATCACGTACGCCGTCGCCGCGGGCAACAACAATGCCGACGCCTGCCAGTACTCGCCCGCCTCCGCGCCGGCCGCGATCACGGTCGGCGCCACCGGTTCCGACGACGCCCGCGCCTGGTTCTCCAACTACGGCACCTGCGTCGACCTGTTCGCCCCCGGGGTGGGCATCACCTCCGCCTGGTACACCTCCGACACCGCCATGGCCGACCTGAGCGGCACCTCGATGGCCTCGCCGCACGTCGCGGGCGCCGCCGCGCTCACCCTCGCGGCCCACCCCACCTGGACCCCCGCCCGGGTCCGCGACGCCCTGGTCGGCACGGCCACCACGAACGCCGTGACCGGTGCGGGGACGGGCTCACCGAACCGGCTGCTCTACACCGGGCCCGACACCCCCGTGGTCGCGAAGACGCCCACCCCGACGGCCTCCACGCCGAAGGCGCCGCTGTGCGGGCCGTTCACCAACGCCAGCCGGGTGGCCGTCAAGGGCGGGCAGACCGTCCGGCGGGTCCGGGTGATCTCCACCTGTGCCGGTCTCGCGTCCCGGACCTCGTCGGTCACCGTACGGATGCGCGGCGGGTACCGCGGGCGGCCGGTGGCGGTACTGGTCACGCCGGTTGGCCGGACCCGGGTCCTCACCGCTGCCACCAGCACCGTCCGGGGCGGCGAGGTGGTCACCACGTACCGGCTCAACCTGAGCTCGTACCGGCGAAACGGCACCTGGACGCTGCGGATCACGAACCCGCGCGGCGCCCGTACGGGGTACGTTGACTCCTGGACCCTGGCGCTCTGACCTGGCGCCGAGAACGCGGCAGGCGGACGTCCGGGCGGTACGCCGGATCCGGGTCCGCCCTTCGCGGCGACCCTGGGGGAGGCCCCATGACGGCGGCTCCGGCACCGGCGCAACCCACCGTTCTCGTCGTGGACGACGAGGAGGACCTGCGCGACATCATGCGCCGCATGCTGGAGCGCAAGGGCTTCCGCGCACTGGTCGCCGGGAACTCCGAGCAGGCCCTGGAGATCTGCCGGGGCCAGGAGGGCGACATCGACATCCTGGTCACCGACCTCGGCCTGCCCGGTGTGTCGGGCGGAGAGCTGGCCCACGCGGCCGCCGAGATGCGCCCGACCATGGCCGTCGTGTACGTGTCGGGCCTGCTCAAGGAGATCGCGGTCGACCAGGGTCTGATTCCCGACGACGCGGTGCTGATCAAGAAGCCGTTCACCTCGGATGTGCTGATCGAAACCCTGCACATGGTGATCTCCGGCGAGGCACCGCCCACCGCCTGACGCCCGCGCGTCCCGCCGCCTGTCTGTAGGTATCGGCAGGGTGGGGTGCGCCGCACCTTGATCCGCTCATGAACGACCCTCCGGTGCCGATCAAGGCCACCGGAGGATCACCACGGTGATCGGCGCGCCCGTCAGGGGCCCGCCGGACCGTCCCGACCGTACGGGGAAAGCCCCGTCAGCGGCCGCATTCCACCCTGCCGTTCGGTGCACCTTGCCTGCACCTGTTCAGAGCCCGGACACGCACCCACCGCTCCCGACCGTGGATGGCACAAGCGATCCAGCGAGTCAGGGGGAACTGATGGACGCCAGGCGGGTAATCATCTCCACCGCCGTTGCCGGTGCCATGGTGGGCGGGGGGCTCGCCGTGGCGGGAACCGCCGAAGCCGCGGCCACGACGACCACGGGAACCGTGTCGAAGTGGGCCACCGACGACGCATACACCTCCAGCACGCGGCGCAGCGCCAACTTCGGTGCCGCCGACAAGCTCGTGGTGGGCAAGGCGGACGGGGAGACGCGTCTGTCCTATGTGAAGTTCACGACCGGTGCGCTGCCGAGCGGCGCGGTCGTCAAGAACGCGACGCTGCGGCTGCCCCTGAACGGGCATCCGGTGGCGGCGACCTTCAGCGCGCAGCCGGTCGGGACCGGGTGGACCGAGTCGAAGCTCACCGCCGCGAACGCGCCCGCGGTGACGTCGTCGACCACCGTTTCGGTCAAGCCGGCGACCACGGACACCATCCTGAAGCTCGACGTCTCCAAGTGGGTCACGAAGGCCGGCACGTACGCGTTCGTGCTCAAGTCCGCGTCGACCACGGACGTCACCCGCCTGTACGCCACCGAGTACGGCGACGACACCACGGGCGGCCCGCAGCTGGAGGTCAACTGGAGCCGTACGGAGGCCACCAAGCCCCCGACGACGCCGCCGACCACCCCGCCGACGACGCCTCCCACGACGCCGCCGACGACGCCTCCCACGACGCCGCCGACGACGCCACCCACCACCCCGCCGACGACGCCGCCCACGACGCCGCCGACCACGCCGCCCACCACCACTCCGCCGACGACCCCGCCGCCGACGACGCCGCCCACCGAGGACCCTGAGTGCGTGACCGACGCGCTGCTGGTGCCCACCTGTGGCGTTCTCTGGGGTGCCGCCGCGGGTGGCTTCACCGACGCGCCGCGGGACCAGGCGCTCAAGGACTGGGAAGCGAAGACCGGCCGGACCGCGGCGATCTTCCACACCTACCACAAGGGGGACGAGCAGTTCCCCACCAAGGCCGAGATCGCGATGACCCGGGACCCGGCACACCCCCGCGTGCTGCTGCTCAACTGGAAGGTCGCCTACGGCACCACCTGGGCCAAGGTCGCCGCCGGGCAGCAGGACGCCCGCATCGACAACTGGTCGAACTACGTCAAGGCCAACTACCAGCAGAAGTTCTACCTGGCCCTGCACCACGAGCCGGAGAACGACGTCAACCCCACCGCCGGGTCCGGGATGACCGCCAAGGACTACGCCAACATGTACCGCCACGTCATCGAGCGGCTGCGCGCCAACGGCGTCACCAACGCGATCAACGTGCTGGCCTACATGGGCAACGAGAAGTGGATGGCCCAGTCCTGGTGGAAGGACCTGTACCCCGGCGACGACGTCGTCGACTGGATCGGCCTGGACTCCTACGTCAGCGTCGAGAAGGGCTACTACCACTACGGCGACTTCGGTGACATCCTCGACCGCCAGCCCACCGGCGGCGGCCAGGGCTTCTACGACTGGTCGGTGACCAACCACCCGAGCAAGCCCGTCATGCTCGCCGAGTGGGGCATGTACCACCGCGTCAAGTACCCCACCGACAAGTCCGCCGCCTTCAACACCGTGCTGCCGGAACTCGACCAGCACCCGCAGGTCAAGGCGATCGTCTACTTCGACACCGCCAGCGACAACGAGGGCGACCGCAACATCGCAGTGGACTCGACCGCCAGCAGCCTGAGCGCGTTCCGCAAGGTCGCTGCCGACCCGCGGTTCGACGTGACGATCAGCGAGTAACGTCCAGCACGACCAAGACCGGGCCGGTCCTCAGTGGAGGACCGGCCCGGTCGCCGTTTCCGGCCAGGGCACGCTCAGCTCGCCGAGCCGCCACCGGGACGGGCCGTCCAGCACGGGCAGACCCTCGTCGCGGAGCCGGGCCACGGTCGCCAGCCAGCGTTGCCGCGCCCCGAACGGGGTCGCCGACGCGTCCCACGCCCGCCCCAGCGTCCGCAGGAGCTCGTACACCGGCTCTCCGGGCACGTTGCGGTGGATCAGCGCCTTGGGCAGCCGCTCCGCGAACGTCGCCGGGTGATCCAGGGCGGCCAGCCGGGCCGAGAACGTCAACGACTGTGGCCCGGTGGCGTCCACACACGTCCACGTGGCGATCCGGCCGAGTTCGTCGCACGTCCCCTCGATCAGGAACGCGCCCGTGGCGGTCATCGTCCGCCAGGCGGCGGCCACCTCGTCCTCGGCGTACTGGCGCAGCACGTTGAACGCCCGCACCACCACCGGGCGCAGCCCGGCCAGCTCGAACCCGCCGCGCCGGAACTCCAGCCCCGGCGGGTCCGCGGCCGGAGCCGCGGCGGCCACCCGTTCCGGATCGATCTCCAGACCCACGACCCGTACGTCCGGGCGGACCGTGGCCGCGAGCCGGGCCCGCAGCTCGACCGCCGTGACCGGCGTCGCGCCGTACCCCAGATCCACCACCAGCGGATCGGCGGCGTCGCGCAGCAACGGCCCGCACCGGTACGCCAGGAACGCGTCGATGCGGCGCAGCCGGTTGGGATTCGTCGTCCCCCGGGTGACCGCACCGACCGGCTTGACCATCAGAGGTCCCGGACCACCTTGTGCTGCGCGGCCTGCGCGATCGGGCGGATCACGAGCCGGTCGACGTTCACGTGGTGCGGGCGGGTCGCGACCCAGGCCACGCAGTCCGCAATGTCGTCCGCGACCAGCGGCTCCCTGACGCCCGCGTACACCGCGTCGGCCTTGGCCCGGTCGCCGAGCCGGTTCAGGGCGAACTCGTCGGTGCGCACCATGCCCGGGTCGATCTCGATGACCCGGACGGGCCGTCCGGCCAGCTCCAGGCGCAGCGTGCCGACCAGCGCGGTCTCCGCGTGCTTGGCGGCGGTGTACCCGGCCCCGCCCTCGTACACCGTGAAGGCGGCCGTCGAGCCGACCGTGACGACCGTGCCGGCGCCGCTGGCCTCCAGGTCGGGCAGGAGCGCCTGGGTGACGCGGAGCGTGCCGAGCACGTTCACGTCGTACATCCACTGCCAGTCCGCGACCGTGCCCGTCTCGACCGGGTCCGCGCCGCGCGCCCCGCCGGCGTTGTTGACCAGCAGGGTGACCGGCGCGCCCAGCGCGCGCACCGCGGCGGCCAGCGCGGCCACGCTGTCGTCGGCCGTGACGTCACAGGCGACCGCGGTGGCGGAAGCGCCGATCTCGGCGACCAGGGCGTCGAGCCGGTCGGCGCGCCGGGCCGCGGCCACCACGTGGAAGCCCTCGGCGGCCAGCCGGCGGGCGGTCGCGGCCCCGATGCCGCTGGAGGCGCCGGTCACCACGGCGATGTTCTTCTGCACCATGGGTCGATCCTGCCGCACGGCTCCGTGCCGGGCGGGCCGCCCCAGTGGGAGAGCTGGATCACCCGCGCGGCGCCGGGCGTTTGTACCTCCGGGGCGGCGGGGCAGGTTCGGTCCGGTAAGAGAGCTGGGTCACCCCGCGCGCCCTGGGCATAGGAGGAGTGGGGGTCGATGGGGAAGATGAACGACGGCGTAACACTTGCGCGTCACTTTTCCGCTCTGAAGGGATTCGACGTGGCTGAGCTGCCGGCCGCTGGCCGTTGGCCGACCCCCCGACGCATCGCCACCCTCTCGGTGCACACGTCGCCCCTCGAACAACCCGGCACGGGCGACGCGGGTGGCATGAACGTGTACATCGTCGAGGTCTCGAAGCGGCTGGCCGCGCGGGGCGTCGAGGTCGAGATCTTCACCCGCGCCACCTCCAGCGAGCTGCCGCCGGTGGTCGAGATGACGCCCGGCGTGACCGTACGGCACGTGACCGCCGGCCCGTTCCAGGGGCTGTCGAAGGAGGAGCTGCCCTCGCAGCTGTGCGCGTTCACGCACGGTGTGCTGCGCGCCGAGGCCGCCCGCCCGCCGGGCCACTACGCCCTCATCCACTCGCACTACTGGATGTCCGGGCAGGTGGGCTGGCTGGCGGGGGAGCGCTGGGGTGTGCCGCACGTGCACACCGCGCACACCCTGGCCAAGGTGAAGAACAGGTTCATCGCCGAGGGCGACCGCCCCGAGCCGAAGGCCCGGGTGATCGGTGAGGAGCAGGTCATCAGCGAGGCGCAACGCCTGGTGGCCAACACCCGGTTCGAGGCGCAGGACCTGGTCGGCCACTACGCCGCCGAGCCCACCCGGGTCACCGTCGTGCAGCCGGGGGTCGACCTCGACCGGTTCCGGCCGCGTTCCACCCGCGCCGCCGACCGGCGACGGCTGGGTCTGCCCGAGCGCGGGCTCGTCGTTGCGTTCGTCGGGCGCATCCAGCCGCTCAAGGGTCCCGACGTACTCGTCGCGGCGCTGGCCGAACTGCGTCGCCGCGACCCCGACCTGGCCCGCGACGTGACCGTCGTGATCTGCGGCGGACCCAGCGGCAGCGGCCTGGACCGGCCGACGTCCCTGATGGACCAGGCCGCCTCGCTCGGTGTGGCCGATGCGGTGCGGTTCCTGCCGCCGCAGACCGGCGACGCGCTGGCCGCGCTGTACCGGGCCGCCGACCTCGTGGCGGTGCCCTCGCACAGCGAGTCGTTCGGGCTGGTGGCGCTGGAGGCGCAGGCCTGCGGCACACCCGTGGTCGCGGCGGCCGTCGGCGGGCTGGTCACGGCCGTCCGCGACGGGACCAGCGGCATGCTGGTCGACGGGCACGACCCGCGCGACTGGGCCAGGGTGCTGGCCGGGCTGCTGCGCGCCCCGGCCCACCGCGCGAAGCTGTCCGCCGGGGCGGTGCGGCACGCGGCGGACTTCTCCTGGGACCGTACGGCCGACGGGCTGCTGCGGGTCTACCGTGAGGCCGTGACCGAGCACCGTGACCTCATCGCGGCCCGCCTCACCGGTTGCCTGGCATGACCGACCGCACCGAGCGCAGCGAGGGCCGGGAGGGCATGCCCAGCCAGCACGGCATGACGGGGGAGTACGGGGTGCTCATCGAGCGGGTCTGCGCCGAACGGGAGCTGCCGTGCGAGCCGACCGGCGACCGGGGGTACGCGGTCACCCTGCCCGGCACCCACAAGCTCAAGACCGTGTGCAACCTGATCGTCGGCGAGCACGCGCTGCGCGTCGAGGCGTTCGTCATGCGCCGCCCGGACGAGAACCACGAGCAGTTGTGGGCCTGGCTGCTGCGCCGCAACGCCCGCATGTACGGCGTCGCGTTCTCCATCGACGGGGTGGGCGACGTGTACCTCACCGGCCGGGTTCGCCTGACGGGCCTGGACGAGGAGGAGCTGGACCGGCTGCTCGGCGCGGTCGTCACGTACGCGGACGAGTCGTTCGACACGATGCTGGAGATCGGCTTCGGCACGGCCATCCGGCGCGAATGGCAGTGGCGGGTCAAGCGCGGCGAGTCCCTGGCGAACCTGCAGGCGTTCGCCCACTTCGCCGCCCCGTCCGACGGCCCGGCCGCGTCAGTCAGCCCGGCCGCGTCAGTCAGCGCGGCCGAGTCAGACAGCGCGGCCGCGTCAGACAGCCCGGGCTCGTCGGGGGCGGGCCCTGCCTCGTCGGACGGCCCCGCGACGGCCGGCTGACCGGGGTCGTCCGTTCCGGCGACGTTCGACGACTGTTCGCGTGTCGGGTCCGCCCCCGGACGGACACCGGGCCGTACGATTGCCCAGTGCCCGCTGGCTCGGAAGGATCACTGTCCAGCACCCGGCGGACCGCAAAATCGGCGGTTCTTCCGTGATGTTTGATGCATCTGTCGCCTGCTGTGACGGTTCAGACAGATGGCAGACAGCCAACTGGCTTGTGACAGTTGACCGGCCGAACTAGCGTGGTCACTGGACGTCGAGCCGTCAGTTCGGGGAACGGGTCCACCGGCAACGGTGGCCGCGGTTCGATGTCGGGGACGGGTGGCATGAGCCGTTGGGGGACGGCGCGACCCGAGACCGGCGGCATGTGCGGGCGACGCCTATGGGGATGGGGGTCGTCCGCCGCCGCCGGCGCCAACCTTCGGCGCCGCCCGGCACTGGGCGGCGCCGTTTCCTGTCCACGACCCGGCCGCCCATCCCGAACGCCGCCCATCGCGAATGCCCTGACCTCCGGGGCGACCCTGACCTCCGGGCGACGGGCCTCCGGCGCGAAGCCGGGCCTCGGGGGCGACGCCGGTCCTCGGGGGCGACGCCGGGCCTCAGGCGACCTCTCTGACCTTCTCCCGTGCCACGACTGGCCGCGTTCGCGGAACGACCGCCGCGCTCGCGGCAACGGCCCGCAGCGCGGCCGCGCGCCGTTCCCGGGCCGGGCCTGACGCGAGCTGCCCCGCGGCGGCGACGACCCCGAGGCCGGCGCAGGCCAGCCACAGGGCGGCGTCCCCGAGGTGCTCCTGCACGAAGCCACCCACGATCGGCGCCAGGGCGGTCGCCACCGACCAGGACAGCGAACTCATCCCCTGGTAGCGGCCGCGCAGCTCGGCCGGGGACAGCTCCGCGACCAGCGCCGAGTTGGACGGCGACTGGATCATCTCGCCCAGCGTCCAGATCACCACGGTGCCCGCGAACATCCACGCCGTCCCGGCGAACGCGCAGAGCCCGAAGCCGGCGCCGATGAGCAGCGCGGCCACGGCCAGGACCCGGGACCGTTGGCGTCCGGCCAGCAGCCGGGGGACGAACAGCTGCCCCGCGACGATCATGATGCCGTTGACCGCGACGACCCAGCCGTACGTGGCCGGGCTCAGCCCGTCGGCCGTCATGGTGATCGGCAGGGTGGACATGTGCTGCATGAGCACCAGCACGACCAGCAGGTTGAGGCCGACGAAGCCGAGGAAGACGCGGTCGCGGAAGACCGCGCCCAGACCTGCCGGGCGGCCCGGCGCGAGCCCGGCCGGGGGCGCGAGTACGGGCCGGCTCTCCCGCAGGAACACCAGCGTGGTGACGGCGGTGACCGCCGTGGTGCCCGCGTCGATGGCGAACAGCAGCAGGTAGTCGGCCTGCGCGGCGAACCCGGCGAGAATCGCGGCAAACGCGTAGCCGAGGTTGACGGCCCAGTAGTTCAGCGCGAAGGCCCGCAAGCGGTCCTTCGCGGGCACCACGTCGATCATCATGGCCTGGAACGCCGGGCGGGCCGCCTCGGCGAACACCCCGAGGAGGAACGCGCCGAGCGCGAGCTGCCAGAAGCCCCGTCCGAAGCCGAGCGCCAGCATCAGCGCCGCCGCGCCGAACTGGGCGGTGAGCAGCGTGGGCCGGCGGCCCCACCGGTCGGCGAGGACGCCACCGGTGAGGGTGCCGAGCGCACCGCCCGCGCCGTACGCGCCGAGGACCAGGCCGGCCCGGGTCTGGCTGAAGTGCAGCTCACTGGTCAGGTAGATGGCGAGGTAGACGACGGCGAAGGCGCCCAGTTTGTTGATCAGCGTCCCGGTCCAGAGGAACCAGAACGGCCGCGGCAAACCACCCGCGGCCTGCCGCAGCCAGCCCGGCACGCCCCACCCCCGTACACCCGTAAGCACCGATACGCCATCGCTGCCTTACACGCTATCGGCACGGATCTTGGCGCGCAGCAGGGTTTCCACGTGGTGGTCGCCACTGCGGGTCCGCGTACGCCCGCGACCGCTCTGGGGGAGGATGAGCTCATGACTGTGGGGACCCTGGTGCTGCTTCGGCACGGCGAAAGCGAATGGAACGCCAAGAATCTCTTCACCGGCTGGGTCGACGTCGACCTGAACGTCAAGGGCGAGACCGAGGCGCGCCGCGGCGGTGAGCTGCTCAAGGAGCACGGACTGCTGCCCGACGTGGTGCACACGAGCGTGCTGCGCCGCGCGATCCGCACGAGCGAGATCGCGCTGCACGCCGCCGACCGGCACTGGATCCCGGTGCGCCGGTCCTGGCGGCTCAACGAGCGCCACTACGGCGCACTGCAGGGCAAGAACAAGAAGGAGACCCTGGATGCGTACGGCGAGGAGCAGTTCATGCTCTGGCGCCGCTCGTACGATGTCCCGCCGCCCGCGATCGCGGACGACGACGAGTGGTCGCAGGTCGCCGACCCGCGCTACGCGGTCCTGCCCGACGAGCTGAAGCCCCGTACGGAATGCCTGAAGGACGTGCTGCTGCGCGCCCTGCCGTACTGGTACGACCAGATCGTGCCGGATCTGCGCACCGGGCGCACCGTGCTGGTGGCCGCGCACGGCAACTCGCTGCGCGCGCTGGTGAAGCACCTCGACGGCATCTCCGACGAGGCGATCGCGAAGCTGAACATCCCGACCGGCATCCCGCTGCGCTACGACCTTTCCGCGGACCTCAAGCCGCTGAAGGCGGGCGGCGAGTACCTCGACCCGGAGGCCGCCAAGGAGGCCGCCGCCGCGGTCGCCAACCAGGGCCGCTGAGGCATCGGGAGCGCTGAAGGCACCACGGCCGGGTCGCGTCCCTTGTGGGAGCGCCCCGGCCGCGGTGTTGGGGCGGCCGGGCGGGCGGCGAATGCGGCCCTGCCCCGGCGGCCCGTGCGGGGCGGTGGTCAGTCAGCTGACCCTCTCGCCCGTGTCCGAAACGGTCAGTTCGCGACCGACTCGCCCGTGACCAGGTAGACGACGTGCTCGCCGATGTTCACGGCGTGGTCGGCGTACCGCTCGTAGAAGCGGCCGAGCAGGGCGCCGTCGATCGCGGTCTCCGCACCGTACGGCCAGTCCTCGGCCAGCAGCACCGCGAACAGGTCGCGCTCCAGGTCGTCGATCGCGTCGTCGTCCTTCTCCAGCCCGGCGGCGACCTCAGCGTTCGGCTCGGCCAGCAGGTTCGTGATCTTTTCGGCCATCCGGCCGGCCACTTCGGCCATCTGCTGGAACACCGGCCGCAGCTCGGCAGGGACGGCGGGGGACGGGTGCCGCCGGGCGGCGGTCTTGGCGACGTGCTCGGCGAGGTCGCCCATCCGCTCCAGGTCGGCGGAGATGTGCAGGGCGGTGATGACCGTACGCAGGTCGGAGGCGACCGGGGCCTGACGGGCGATGGTGTCCGACACCAGGGCCTCGATCTGGCGGTACATCCCGTCCACTTCCTCGTCGCGCCCGATGACCGCCTCGGCGGCGGCCAGGTCGGCGGTCAGCAGGGCGGTGGTGGCCTTCGTCAGCGCGGCGCGAACCGCCTCCGACATGGTGACCAGGAGCCGATTGACCTCCATGAGATCGGCATGAAACTCTGCGCGCATCTTCTCGTCCCGGATCTCGGGGCCGCCGCTGTCGACAAGCGGTGGCCTGGGTAGGCCCCACGCTAGGGGTGTGGTGCGGCGCGGACGTGAACAGCGGTGAACGAAGCCGGGCGGGTCGGTGAACATTCCCCGACGGGTGCCGGATTTGTCCAAATTCCAGGGTTCGCCAGGTAAACAATGACCCTACGATCGCTGCGTGGACTGGGTGTACCGCGTCGGCCTCCTCGTTGCCGCCCTCGCCGTCGGGCTGGCGGCGGGGCTGCTGCTCGCCCGCGGCCGCCGGTCCGCCCGAGCGACCGCCGGGACGAGCGGCGCGGACGACCTGCGAGGAGGACGTGCCGTCGACATGGACGAAGGGCAGGCGCAGGGCAAATCCGGCCTCAAGGGGCTGGGCCGCCGGAGCCTCGACTCGCTGCGAGTCGGTGTGGTGGTGCTCGACGCGGACGACGAGCCCGTACTGGTCAATCCCGCGGCCCGGGCGATGGGCCTGCTGCGTTCCGGCGGGGCGCCGGGCACGATCGCGGCCCACCCCATTCTGCGTACGCTGGCCAGTCAGGTCCGGCGCACCGGGGTGCGCCGCGAGGTGGAGCTGGACCTGCCGCGCGGCCGCGCGGGTGGCGCCTCCGCGCCGCTCGGGCTGCACCTGCGCGCCGTCGCCCTGAACGCCACGCACGTGGCGGTCGAGGCCGCCGACGTGACCGAGTCGCACCGCCTGGCCCGGGTCCGGCGCGACTTCGTGGCCAACGTCAGCCACGAGCTCAAGACCCCGATCGGTGCGCTGCAACTGCTGGCCGAGGCCCTGCTGGACGCCACCGAGCTGCCCGAACCCGGGCCGGACGAGCAGAGCGAGGATCTGCTGGCCGCCCGGCGCTTCGCCGAGCGCATCCATCACGAGTCGGCCCGGATGGGACGGCTCGTCAACGAGCTGCTCGAACTCACCCGCCTGCAGGGCGCCGAGCCGCTGCCCACCCCCGAACCGGTGGCCCTGGACTGGGTGATCGCCGAGGTGATCGACCGGACCCGGACGACGGCCTCGGCCAAGGGCATCGACGTCGTGTACACCGGCCCCAAGGGCGCCACCGTGTACGGCAGTGACAGCCAGGTCGCCACCGCCGTGACCAACCTGGTCGAGAACGCCATCGCGTACTCGGGGGAGGACACCAAGGTCTCGCTGGCCGTGCGGCCGAGTGACGACTGGATCGAGATCGATGTCGCCGACGAGGGGATCGGCATCGCCCCGCACGACCTCGACCGGATCTTCGAACGGTTCTACCGCGCCGATCAGGCCCGTTCCCGCGCCACCGGCGGCACCGGCCTTGGCCTGGCCATCGTCAAGCACATCGCCACCAACCACGGTGGCCGCGTCGACGTCTCCAGCACCCTCGGTGGTGGCTCGACGTTCACCTTGCGCCTACCGGCGCGACCCCCGGAATCCCCACTGCCGTTACCCGCGGCGATTGAGATCGAGTCCGGTGCGACGGGACCCCGCCACCGATGACGGAAGGAACCGCTTTGGCCCGCGTGCTCGTGGTCGAGGACGAGGAATCGTTCTCCGACGCTCTGTCGTACATGCTGCGTAAGGAAGGCTTCGAGGTGTCGGTCGCGCCGACCGGGACCTCGGCACTGACGCAGTTCGACCGGACCGGGGCCGACATCGTGCTGCTCGACCTGATGCTGCCCGAGATGTCCGGCACCGAGGTCTGCCGCCAGCTGCGGCAGCGCTCCGCCGTACCGATCATCATGGTCACCGCGCGGGACAGTGAGATCGACAAGGTGGTCGGCCTGGAGATCGGCGCCGACGACTACGTCACCAAGCCGTACTCGCCGCGTGAGCTGGTCGCCCGGATCCGGGCCGTGCTGCGCCGGCACGGCAGCGAAGCCGCGGAGGTCACCACCCCGACCCTGGCCGCCGGTCCGGTCCGGATGGACGTGGAGCGGCACGTGGTCACGGTCGACGGCTCCTCTGTGCAGCTGCCGCTCAAGGAGTTCGAGCTGCTGGAGCTGCTGCTGCGCAACGCGGGCCGGGTGCTGACCCGCGGCCAGCTCATCGACCGGGTGTGGGGCGCCGACTACGTGGGCGACACCAAGACCCTGGACGTGCACGTCAAGCGCCTGCGGTCCAAGGTGGAGCCGGAGCCCAGCGCGCCCCGCTACATCGTCACGGTGCGCGGCCTGGGCTACAAGTTCGAGCCCTGAGTCAGCCCCGCTTGCGCGGGCGCGCGGCGCCGGTCGCCGGTGCGGGCGTGATGGCCAGTGCGGGCGTCATGGCCAGTGCGGCCGTGGTCGCCGGGTGCACCGCCACCAGGCCGGTCTTGAGGCGGGCCTCGCACAGCTCGGCCAGCTTCGCGTACGCCTCGTCGCCGACCAGTGCGGCCAGCTCGGCCGCGTAGCTGCGGAACATCGGCTCCGTGCCGACGTGAGCATCCGGCGAGGACGTGCACCACCAGTCGAGGTCATGGCCGCCGGGGCCCCAGCCGCGCCGGTCGAACTCGGTCAGCGTGCTCTGCAGCACCTTGGTGCCGTCGGGGCGCTTTACCCAGTCCTGCTCGCGGCGTACCGGCAGCTGCCAGCACACGTCGGGTTTGTAGGTGAGCGGATGCTGGCCGTCGCGCAGGGCCTGGGCGTGCAGGGCGCACCCGCCGCCACCGGCGAAGTCCGGGTCGTTGAGGAAGACGCACGGCCCGTCGTCGGGCTGGGTGGCCGTACGCCGGGCCGGTTTGGTCCCGTCGACCGTGTCCATTTCGGTGTAGTTCTTGAAGCCCCGCCGGTAGTGCTGCCAGGTCTGCGGGGTGAGCTTGGCGGCGGCCGCCTTGATCCGGTGCTCGTCGTCGGCATCGGTGAAGAAGGCGCCGTGCGAGCAGCAGCCCTCCCGCGCGTGTCCGGCGATGATGCCGTGGCAGGCGGAGCCGAACACGCATGTCCAGCGCGACAGCAGCCAGGTCAGGTCGGCGCGCACCACGTGCTGCTCGTCGGCGGGGTCGACGAACTCGATCCACTCGCGAGGGAAGTCGAGGTCGACCTCGCGGTCGCGCGGGGCGTCGGATTGCAGAGTGATGCTTACGGGGGTCTTGCGGCTCACCCCTGACAGCGTACGCGGGGGTGAATCCGAGTGCGGGATGTCGACCTGTTTCACATCGTATGTCCTGATCGGCCCCGGAGAGGGCGCGCGGCACGGGTCTACCCTGGTCCCGTGGCCTTCCGCGTCCCTGTGCTCCTGTCCAGCTCCTCGGTGTTCCCCGAACCCACCGCGGCCGCGTTCGAGATGGCGGCCACCGTCGGCTACGACGGTCTTGAGGTCATGGTGTGGACCGACGCCGTGAGCCAGGACGCCGGCGCCCTGCAGGGCCTGGCCGACCACTACGGCGTGCCGGTGCTCTCCGTCCACGCACCGTGCCTGCTGGTCACCCAGCGGGTCTGGAGCCCCGACCCGTGGGAACGGCTGAACCGGGCCGCCCAGCTGGCCGAGACGCTCGGCGCCCCGACCGTGGTGGTGCACCCGCCCTTCACCTGGCAGCGCGACTACGCCCGCAGCTTCGCGGCCGGTCTGGCCAAGGTGCAGGCCCGGCACCCGGACACGACCTTCGCGATCGAGAACATGTACCCCGTGCGGATGGCCGGGCGGACCTTCGTGCCGTACGTGCCGGGCTGGGACCCGACCAAGACCGGGTACGACGCGTACACGCTCGACCTGTCGCACTGCGCAGCGGCTCGCGGCGACGCGATGGAGATGGCCGACCGGATGGGCGCCGGCCTCAAGCACGTACACCTGGGGGACGGCACCGGGGAGGGGCGCGACGAGCATCTCGTGCCCGGCCGGGGCGCTCAGCCCTGCGCGGAGCTGCTGCGGTCGCTGGCGCCGCGCGGATTCCGGGGCTCCGTGGCGCTGGAGGTCTCCACCCGCAAGGTGACCAGCCGGGCCGTCCGCGAGGCGGATCTGCGGGAATCCCTGGAGTTCGCCCGCCGCCACCTGGCCGCCGCCGACTCCCCGGCCTCCGTGCCCAGCTGACCGGCGTCAGACAGGGGCCGCGGCGTCGGCCGGGGACAGGGTGGTGACGGCGGCGCGCTTGCGGGCGCGGTGCGCGGCCACGTGGGAGCGGGTGGCGCAGCGTTCCGAACAGAACCGGCGGCAGTTGTTCGACGACGTGTCGAGGTAGACGTTGCCGCAGCGGTCGTCGGCGCAGATGCCGAAGCGGGCGCTGCCGTACTCGCAGAGCCAGACCGACAGGCCCCACACCGCGCCGGCCAGGAACTCGGCGCTGACCGAGGCGCCGCGGCTGGTGACGTGCATGTGCCAGTCGTGGGCGTCGTGCCCGGAGATGCGCGGCTGCACCGGGAACGCCTCCAGCAGCGCGTTCAGCTCCGCCACGACCTCGGCGTCGCGGCCGGTGGTGCCGTACTCGAAGATGTCGCGCAGTCGGCGCTGGGCGCGCCGGAAGACCGGCAGGTCCTTCTCCACGACCTCGTCGCACATCCACGCCTGGTCGTCGGTGAACAGGGCGCGCAGCCCTGCGAAGTCGTCCAGGCCGGCGTTGACGAGATCCACGGCGGTGCGCGCGTACGCGTCGAAGTTCACCCGTCAACCGTAGCCAATGCGAGCCCGTCGGTGCCGCGTCCGAATGGGCACGACCGGGCGTGCCCGTGGCGGTGACCGTTGGCCGCAGGCACCGAGCAGGTGGGCGATACGCTCGGCCCATGCTCCGTTCCGTCATCCTCGCCGCCGCCGGCTCCAGCCGGATGGAGCGGTTCGTCGCCAATGCGCCCATCAGTAAGAACATCGTCCACCGGTTCGTCGCGGGTGACGGTACCGAGGACGCCCTGCGGGTCAGCCGGGAACTCGCCGACGACGGCCTGGCCGTCAGCCTCGATCACCTGGGTGAGGACACGCTGACCGCGGAGCAGGCGGAGGCGACAAAGGATGAGTACCTGCGGCTGCTGGGCCGGCTGAAGGAGACAGGTCTGACCCCGGCGACCGAGGTCAGCGTGAAGCTGTCGGCGCTCGGGCAGAAGGTCGACGACCGTACGGCGTACGAGCACGCGCGGGCGATCTGCGCGGCGGCGGCCGAGGCGGGCACCACCGTGACCCTGGACATGGAGGATCACACGACCACGGACTCGACCCTGGAGATCCTGGCCGAGCTGCGCAAGGACCACCCGACGACCGGTGCGGTGCTGCAGGCGTACCTGCGGCGCACCGAGGGGGACTGCCGGGAGCTGGCGGCCAGCGGGTCGCGGGTACGGCTGTGCAAGGGCGCGTACGCGGAGCCGGAGTCGGTGGCGTTCCAGTCGGCGCTGGACGTGGACAAGTCGTACGTACGGTGCCTCAACATCCTGATGGCCGGTGAGGGTTACCCGATGCTGGCGACCCACGACCCCCGGCTGATCGCGATCACCGAGGACCGGGCCCGCTGGTTCGACCGCGACCCGTCCGAGTTCGAGATCCAGATGCTGTACGGCGTACGCCCCGACGAGCAGGCCCGGCTGGCCGCCGCCGGGTACACCGTGCGCGTCTACGTCCCGTACGGGGATCAGTGGTACGGCTACCTGATGCGCCGCCTGGCCGAGCGCCCGGCGAACCTGGCGTTCTTCGGCCGCGCCCTGACGTCCCGCAAGTAGCGCGGAAATAGCCAATTCGGGGGAAATGCCACGAATCCCCTGCGTGTCGCCTTGACTTTTTGGTGGCGTTTTCACGGAACGCATCGCCCTGGTCACAGCCGTCTCGATACCGTACTGATGACACGCACGTCGGCGCGAAGGGAACGGTGCGAGGAGATGACGGGACCAGCCCAGTCCGAGGAACGTCTCTCGGAGGTGCGCTTCCTGACCGTGGCCGAGGTGGCCGCGCTCATGCGGGTCTCCAAGATGACCGTCTATCGCCTGGTTCACGGCGGCGACCTCACCGCCGTACGGGTCGGCCGCTCGTTCCGCGTGCCGGAACACGCAGTTCATGAGTATCTGCGCGGGGCGTTCAGCCAGACTGCCTGACGGCCCGGCGGGGGCCGTGTTGGTCCGGGCGCGACCGGGCCGCTACGCTGGAGCGGCTGGTTCCCAGGTCTTCGTGCGCGCATGCGGTGTTGGTGCTCACCACCACCGCCGAGCGCCAGACCTGGGCAGCGGTCCAGTTCGGAGGCCGGACGCGTCGACGTGCGCGGTCCGCTCCGACCCCTACATGGTTTCGAGAGGCTTGTCGTATGGGCTCCGTGGTCAAGAAGCGCCGCAAGCGTATGGCGAAGAAGAAGCACCGTAAGCTGCTGCGCAAGACCCGCGTCCAGCGTCGCCGTCTCGGCAAGTGACCCCCGGCCGGGCCGCAGGCCCGGCCGCGTCACCCGCCCCACCGCCGCCGACCCCCGAAGGGCATACGTGGTGACGTCTTCCGCCCCGGCTGCGCCGCGGGTCGTCGTGGTCACCGGGGTCAGCCGCCTACTCGGCGCCCATGTGGCGTCGCGGCTTGCCGCCGACCCACGGGTCGAACGCGTCATCGGCCTGGATCCGCAGACCCCGCCACCGGCCCTCGCGAGCCTGCTGGGGGAGGTCGAGCTGATCCGGGCCGACGCGCGGGCCGCCTCCGGCGCGCTCGCCGACCTCGGCGCGGAAGCGCTCGTCCACCTCGCCATCAACGGCGCGCCCGACCCTGCCCAGGGCGGCCGCGCGGCGATGAAAGAACAGAACGTCATCGGTACGATGCAGCTGCTGGCCGCCGCCCAGGGCGCACCCCGGCTGCGCAAGCTCGTGGTCCGCTCGTCGACCGCCGCATACGGCGCGTCGTTCCGGGACCCGGCCGTGTTCACCGAGGACACCGAGCCCCGCGCCGTGCCGCGCGGCTCCTTCGCCCGCGACATCCTCGACATCGAGGGGTACGTGCGCGGCTTCCGCCGCCGCCGGCCCGAGGTGACCGGCACAGTGCTGCGGTTCGCGCCGTTCATCAGCTCCTCCGCCGAGACCAGCCTCACCCGGTACTTCGCCCAGCCGGTCGTGCCCACGGTGCTGGGCCGCGACGCCCGGCTGCAGTTCGTGCACGTGGATGACGCGCTGGAGGTCCTGCACCGCGCGGTCATCGAGGACCATCCGGGCACCTTCAACGTGGCGGGCGCCGGGGTGCTCAACCTGTCCCAGGCCGTACGGCGGGCGGGCCGGATCTCGGTGCCGTTGCCCGAGTCCACCCTCTCCTCGCTGGGCGGGGTCGCCCGTACGGTCGGCATCGGCCAGATCGGCCTCGATCAGATCGACCTGTTCGTGCACGGCCGGGTGGTGGACACGGCCCGGCTGGTGGCTGAGTTCGGCTTCACGCCCCGCACCACCGCGGCCGCGTTCGACGACTTCATCCAGGGCCACATGGGTGGCAGCTCACTGACCGCGGACCGGCTGGCCGTCGCCGAGCGCGCCATCCTCGAGGGCATCCGCAGGGTCCGCGCGGCCGCCGCCCATCGCCCCGCCATCGAGGCGGGTCCGCACGAGACCGCGGTGGGGGTGGGGGAGCAGCAATGACCCTGGACGAGAACACGCGGCCCGGCCCGGACGAGCCCCCTGCGCGGGACGTGCTCGACGTCTGGGATCACCGGGTCGCGAACGGCCTCGCCTTCCTGCGCCGCCGCCTCGCCGGGGCGTACGAGGTCGACGACTTCGGCTTCGACCCCGAGCTGACCGACACGGTCTTCTACCCGATGCTGCGGCTGCTGTACCGGGACTGGTTCCGTACTGAGGTGTTCGGTGTCGAGAACGTGCCGGACGACGGCGGCGGGCTGGTCGTCGGCAACCACTCGGGGACGATCGCGCTGGACGCGCTGATGCTGTCCGTGGCGCTGCGCGACCACACCCCGGCCGGACGGCATCTGCGTCTGCTCGGCGCGGACCTGGTGTTCAGCGTGCCGGTGATGTCCGAGCTGGCCCGCAAGGCAGGCGCGACCGTCGCCTGCAACCCGGACGCCGAGCGGCTGATGCGTACGGGCGAGATGGTCGGCGTCTTTCCCGAGGGCTTCAAGGGGATCGGCAAGCGTTTCTCGGAGCGCTACAAGCTGCAGCGCTTCGGCCGGGGCGGGTTCGTGTCCGCGGCGCTGCGTACCGGCACCCCGATCATCCCGGTCGCGATCGTCGGTGCCGAGGAGATCTATCCGATCCTGGCCGACTTCAAGCCGCTGGCCCGCCTGCTCGGGATCCCGTACTTTCCGGTCACGCCGACCTTTCCGTGGCTGGGCCCGCTGGGGCTGGTGCCGCTGCCCAGCAAGTGGCTGATCCAGTTCTGCCCGCCCATCCCGACCGCGCACCTGCGCGACTCCGCCGACGATCCGATGGTGGTCTACAACCTCGCCGACCAGGTACGCGAGACCATCCAGGCGACCCTGTACGCCCTGCTGGAAAAGCGGCCGGACCCCTTCGGCCTGTAGCCGTCCGGGATCCGGCCGCCGCGTGGGGCGTTCGGGTCAGGCGCCGCCGCCGAAGATGCCGTTCAGCAAACCGCCGAGCAGCCCCTGATCGTCTTCGGAGCTGTCCTGCGTGGCGGCGGACGGTGCCGGGGAGGCCGTCGTCGGTGCCGGGTCGGCGTCGGTCTGCGCGGGTACCGCGTCCGCGTTCTGCTTCCGATCCGGGGCGGGCTCGTCGGCCGCGCTCGGTTCCGGCTTCGCCTTCGCGGTGTCCTTCTCGGCGGTGGCCCCGGACTTGCCGGACTTCTCGGAACGGCTCGGCTGCAACCGCTCGGTCGCGGTGTCCGTACCGGCCGGGCAGTCGAGCAGTTTCGGGCCCAGCGTGTCCGTTCCGTCCGGGACGGGCTCGGCGCAGGCCAGGCCGGCCTTCAGGTCCTTGGCCCGCTGCAGGACGTCGTCGAGCAGGTTGAGGGACGTGACCGCCCGGGACCGGTCGAGCTGGCCCAGCCCGTCCAGGACTCCGGTGAGGCTCCGCTGCTGGCCGAGCGCGAAGGACTCGATCGTGGCCAGCGGCCCGTCGTCGTGCCGGGCGACGGCCGCCGAGGTGAGCAGCCGTACCCCCGTGCGGGTGTCGGTGTCCATGTCGTCGAGGATGTCGCCGAAGCGGCCGCTGTCGGAGCCCAGCGCGGTGGCCTCGGCCAGCCGGTTGCGGGCGAAGTCCAGCCAGAGCTGGCCGCGGGTCAGCTCGGAGCCGGCCATGGCCAGCTGGGCGCGTTCGGTGGAGCGTTTGACGCCGTACAGGGCGTCGCCGGGGGCCGCGTTGTCGCTGGCCGCGGAGATGCCGGAGACCGCCATGGCGCCGGCCGCCACCCCGATGACGATGGCGCCGCGGGCCCGGAACCGGCGTGCCGTACCGACCCGGAGGGCGCCGCCGGAGTCCACGGCGCCGACGGGTGCCGACACTCCCGCCGCCTCCGTTGGCGACGCCGTACGGCCGATCCCGTCGCGCTCCGCGGTGGCGACCAGCATGGCGCGCAGGCCGACCCGGAACTCGGGATCGACCTGGACACCGGGCCGGACCGCGGCGAGGCTGTGACCGATCGCAACCAGCCCGGCGAGCTGCTCGTCAGCCTGGGCACGGGCGTGGTGCCGACGCCCGCCGGTCGTCTCGTCGAGAAGCTCCGCGAAGCGCTCGGCACTGCGACGGTCGAGGAAATCGAAGTTCACCACGGGCACCTCCCTTCGCTCGTGAATGAGTCGTCGGCTCCGTTGCCGGCGGTTGCGACGCGGAAGTGGGACTTGCGGTCCAACGCGGGTCGCATCCGGTCAAACGCGCGGTGGGCGCGTACGGTTACGGGTCGGGGACTGTCGGCGGGCGCTGTAGAGATCGACATCGGGGAACGCGTCGTCACCACTGGAACCCTTCGGGCAACAGCCGGGCGAGCGCCCGGACGGCCCGGTACTGCAGGGCCTTGATGGCCCCCTCGTTCTTGCCCATCGTCTGTGCCGTCTCGGCCACGCTGAAGCCCTGGAGGAAGCGCAGCACGATGCACTCCTGCTGTTCCGGGTTGAGCTGCTTGACCGCGGTGAGCAGGGCGACGTTGGTGATGTGGTCCACGACGGCCGCCTCGGGGCTGCCCTCGGGGCCGCGGTCCTCGCGATCGGCGTCCAGGACGTCCCCGGTGGTCACCTCCAGGCGGTACCGGCCTGACTTGAAGTGGTCCGCGACCAGGTTCCGGGCGATCGTCACCAGCCAGGCGCCGAGGTCGCGGCCCTGCCAGGTGAAGCTGCCGATGCGCTTGAGGGCGCGCAGGAACGTGTCCGAGGTGAGGTCCTCGGCGAGCTGGCGGTTGCCCACCCGGAAGTAGACGAACCGGAACACCGTGTCGACGTACCGGTCGTAGATCAGGCCGAACGCCTCGGCGTCGCCCTCCTTCGCCCGCTCGACCAGCGCCCACACCTCGGCGGCCGCGTCGCTGGGATCCGGGCGCGCCGGATACCTCGGTGGCTCGGTCTCGGTCGGCGGCCCGGTGGTGCTCTGCGTGGGTACGACCACCCCGGTGTCACCCTCGGCCGTCGCGGTCTCGCCGGGCCGGTGCCCGGGGCCGGGCTGGGCGGGCATCGGGGGCCGGCCCGGCACCACCACCCGGCCCGCCACCGGCTTGACGTTGCCGCCGGGCGGCAGGTGCTGGCCGGGTGACTGGTTGAGCGGCGGGCGGTTGGGTGCCCGCCGGGTGCCTTCCCCACGGATCGCGTGCGCGATCATCCCGTCCACGCTGCGCCGCAGGCCGTTCAGGCCCTCGGTGAGCGCGAGGCGTGCGGCGAACACGTCACGGCGGTACGGGTCGCCGGCGTACACCTGGCTCACTGCGCCTCCTAGTCCGGCAATCGGTCAATTCACAACAAAAGGGGTGGGGCCGTCCCGCAAAGCTGCCGGGCCGACCTCACCCACCGGTGTGGAGTCCGTTACACGAGTGGGAAGTGTTACGGACCTTGAACACACGGAGTCGCACACCGTGTGCGCCGAGCGAGATTAGCCCGAAGTGGCACACACCGGACGTCAGGAACTTTGTGTCATCATGTCGGGCACGGTCGAGGCGGGGGACGGACACCGCGTCCGTGGCACCCGTTCGGGTGGCCGATGTGCCAGACTCGGGCCTCGTGCAGGACGATGCTCACGACCCCGTACGCGCGGCCGCCGCGCGCCGTCCCGACGCCCCCGCCCTGATCGCGGGCGAGGCGGCGCTGACCTGGCAGGAGCTCGACGCACGCGTCGACGAGGCGGCCCGCCGCCTGTGGGCGCTGTGCCCCCGGCCGGGCGCCAGGGTGGCCCTCGTCCTGGGCAACACCCTCGACTTCGCCGTCACCTTCTACGGCGTGCTGCGCGCGGGACTGGTCGCGGTGCCGCTCAATCCGGGCTACACCGACGACGAGCTGACGTACGCGCTCACCGACGCCGGGGCCGCCGTGGTGGTCGCCGAGCAGGCGGTGCGCGACCGGCTGTCGGGCGGGGCGGTGGTCGTACCCCCCGAACTGCCCGCCGCGGACGGGCCCGCCGCCGCCCCCGCCACGCCGCGCGCCGACCAGATCGCGGTGCTGCTCTACACCTCCGGCACGAGCGGGCGGCCGAAGGGCGCCATGCTCAGCCACGCCGCGCTGGCCGCCAACCACCACCAGCTCGACCGGATCGACCCGCCCGTGGTCGGCCCGGACGACGTCGTGCTGCTGGCCGTGCCGCTGTTCCATGCCTACGGGCTGAACACCGGGCTGGGCACGGTCGCGCACCACGGTGCCTGCGGGGTGCTGGTCGACAAGTTCGACCCGGCCGGGTCCCTGGCCACCATCGCCCGGCACGGCGTCACCGTGACCCTCGGCGTGCCGTCCATGTACGCGGCCTGGTCCTCCCGCCCCGATGCGGCGCAGGTGCTGGCCGGGCTGCGGGCCGCGGTGTGCGGCGCCGCCCCGCTCGATCCGGAGGACGCGGCGCGCTTCCAGGAGGTCTCCGGCGTCCGGATCATCGTCGGGTACGGGCTGACCGAGACCGCCCCCGTGCTCACCACCACGGCGGTCGGCACCCGGCACAAGACCGGTTCGATCGGACGGCCGCTGCCCGGAGTCTCGCTGCTGCTGCGCACCGCCGACGGCGCGGTGCTGTGGCGCGACGGCACCGCCTCGGTCGACGAGGACCTCGCCGAGCTGGATCTCGCGGTCGCCGACTCGGACGGCACCGACCCCGGCGAGATCGTGGTGCGCGGCCCCAACCTGTTCTCCGGCTACTGGCCCGACGGGCACGGCGGCCCGGACTCCGACGGCTGGTGGGGCACCGGCGACATCGCGTACGCCGACGGCGAGGGCGACCTGGTGCTGGTCGACCGCATCGGCGAGCTGATCCTGGTGAATGGCTTCAACGTCTACCCGGCGGAGATCGAACGGGTACTGGCCGAGCACCCCGGGGTGGCCGAGGCGGCCGTGATCGCGGCGCCGGACCCGGAGACCGGCCAGGCGCCGCACGCGTTCGTGGTGGCCGCCGCCGATCCGCCGCCGACGCCTGCGGAGCTGCGGGAGCACTGCTCGCGGTGGCTGGCCCGGTTCAAGCTGCCGAAGGCCATCGACCTCGTCGGCGAGCTGCCGCACTCCCCGATCGGCAAAGTCCGCAAGAGCGCCCTCTCATGACCGAGCGCACAGAGGGATCCCGGAGGGATGCCGAGGGCGGGCCCGCCGCCAGGTTGACGCTGATCAGCCGCGACGGCTGCCACCTGTGTGAGGTCGCCGAGCAGGTGCTCGACCGCATCGCGGCGGAGACCGGCGAACTGTGGACCCGGATCGACGTGGACGGCTCGATCGAGCTGGAACGCGACTACGGCGACCGGGTCCCAGTGCTGCTGCTGGACGGCCGCGAGCACGGCTACTGGCGGGTCGAGGAGGCCCGGCTGCGGCGTGATCTCGCCCGCCCGCCGGGAGCGCCGCCGCTGTGAAAATCACGTCGATGGGTGTCGCAGGCGGCCGCTAAGGTCGTCGGGTGGCGCGCAAACACCTGGTCTGGGACTGGAACGGCACCCTGCTCGACGATCTGCACCTCGTGGTCAGCTCGACGAACCACGCGTTCGCCGCGACGGGCGGGCGCAGCGTCGACACCGACGAGCACCGGCGCCGGTTCCGCCGCCCGGTCGCCGAGTTCTACGCCGAGATCCTGGAGCGGGCCGTCGACGCCGAGGAGTTCGGCCGCCTCGACCGGATCTTCCACGAGGCGTACCGGCTGGGGCTGACCACGGCGTCGCTGGCCGCCGACGCCCAGGCAGCGCTCACCGCCTGGCCGGGCACCCAGTCGCTGCTGTCCATGTGGTTCCACGACGAGCTGGTCCCCGCGATCGACACGTACGGGCTGGCCGGGGTCTTCGCGCGGGTCGACGGGCTGCGTACCGAGGTCGGCGGCGACCTGAAGGCGGGGCACCTCGCACGCCACCTGAGCGAGCTGGGCGTCGCGGGCACCGACGTGGTGTTGATCGGCGACTCGCTCGACGACGCCAGCGCCGCGCAGTCCGTGGGCGGCGTCGCGGTGCTGTACACCGGGGGCTTCACCGATCCGGCCCGGCTGCGGGCCTCCGGCCTGCCCGTGGCGGACACGCTCGTGGAGGCCGTGGACATCGCCCGGGGGTTGTGACACCCGTCGTCGAAGTGGCCGAGCGGCCCGTCCGAGGGCCATACTCGAACGCGTCGGCGGCAGCTAGCACGTCGACCCGACGTTTGTCCAGTTCTCCTATCAAGATCGCGATTTGTGCACGCCTTCACAAGCGCCTACTGTGTGAGTCCGGCGGGACCCGCTACCACAGCCACGTTCGACAGGTCTGCAGGGGTTCGCCGTAGGTTCGCCACCTCGTCGGCACGGAGTCAGATGAGCCAGCAGCGGCACGGAAGCACACCCGGCAACGCCGGCGCCGTCCCCGCCTTCCCGGATCTGCCGGAGGCGACGATCGCGCGGCTCCCGGAGTACCTTCGCGCGCTGCACCACCTCGCCGAGACCGGCGCGGACACCATCTCCTCCGAGGGCCTCGCCGCCGCCGCGGGGGTCAACTCGGCGAAACTCCGCAAGGACCTGTCCCACCTTGGCTCGTACGGCACCCGCGGGGTCGGCTACGACGTCGCCCTGCTGGTCGACCAGATCGAGTACATTCTCGGCCTCGACCAGCGCCGCGCCGTCTGCCTCGTCGGGGTCGGTAACCTCGGCCACGCCCTCGCCGGGTACGCGGGCTTCGCCAGCCGAGGCTTCCGCATCGTCGCGCTGTTCGACGCCGACCCCGCCCGGGTCGGCGAGCAGATCAACGGCCTCACCGTCCGGCACTTCGACGAGTTGCCCCGCGTCGCCGCCGCCGAGGCCCTCGCGATCGGCGTCATCGCGACCCCGGCCAACGCCGCCCAGGGTGTCGCCGACGGCCTCGTCGCCGCCGGGGTGACCAGCATCCTGAACTTCGCGCCGTGCGTGCTGTCGGTGCCGCCGGGAGTCGACGTCCGCAAGGTCGACCTCGCCATCGAACTGCAGATCCTCTCTTTCCACGAGCACCGCAAGGCCTCGCTGACCGCCCTGCCCGGCGGGCGCGAGAACACCGGCGGGCAGGAGGCGGTCGGGTCGTGAACCTCCTCAGCGTCGGTGCGTCCTACCGCACCGCGAGTGTCGGCACGCTCGAACAGCTGGCCATCGCCGAGTCCGACATCCCCGTCATGCTGCAACGCCTGGTCGCCCAGCCGTACATCGGTGAGGCGGTCGTGCTGTCCACCTGCAACCGGGTCGAGGTGTACGCCGCGGTCACCGGCTTCCACGGCGGCCTCGGCGACGTCTGCTCCGTGGTCGCCGACCATTCCGGCGTCGCCGCGGGCGATCTCGCCGGGCACCTGTACGTGCACTACGACGAGGCCGCCGTCCGGCACCTGTTCCGGGTCTCGTCCGGCCTGGACTCCATGGTGGTCGGCGAGGCGCAGATCCTCGGGCAGCTGCGCGACGCGTACCACGCGGCGACCGAGGCGGACACCGCCGGGCGGCTGCTGCACGAGCTCATGCAGCAGGCGCTGCGGGTCGGCAAGCGGGCGCACGCCGAGACCGGCATCGACCGGGCCGGGCAGAGCGTCGTCACCGCCGCCCTGGACCTCGCCGGGGACCACTTCCCGGACGGGGTCGAGGGCCGTACCGCACTGATCGTCGGTGCCGGGGCCATGGGCGCGCTGTCGCTGGCCACCCTCACCCGCGCCGGGGTCGGGCCACTGCGGATCACCAACCGCAGCGCGGCCCGGGCCGACCGGCTGGCCGAGGCGTACGGCGCGACACCGGTTCCGTACGCGGACCTCGACGAGGCCCTCGCCGACGTGGACATCGTGGTGACCGCGACGGCCGCCCCCGACCCGGTGCTGACCCGCGATCGCCTCGCCGCCGTGCTGGCCCGCCGGGCGGGCACCCAGCCGCTGGTCGTGCTCGACCTGGCCGTCCCGCGTGACGTGGCCACCGACGCGGCCGAGCTGCCCGGCGTCGTCGTCATCGACATCGACGGCCTGGCCAGCGGTCGCCGCAGCACGCCCGCCGCCGCCGAGACCGCCGCCGTCGAGCAGATCGTCGCCGCCGAGGTCGAGCATTTCCTCGCCTGGCTGCGCGGCGCCGACATCGCCCCGACCGTGGCCGCCCTGCGCACCCGCGCCGACGAGGTGGTCGCCGCCGAGCTGGCCAAGCTGACCTCGCGGCGACCCGAGTTCACGGCCGAGCAGCGCGCCGACGTGTCCCGTACGCTGCACCGCGTCGTGCAGCAGTTGCTGCACTCGCCGACCGTGCGGGTGCGCCAGCTGGCCGCCGAGCCGGGCGGCGACCAGTACGCGGCGCTGCTGCGTGAGCTGTTCGACCTGGACGTGCCGCTGGCCACCCAGGCCGACGCAGTACCCGAGATCGGGGGGACTTCATGAGTGCCGCCCTGCGCCTGGGCACCCGGGGCAGTGCCCTCGCCCTCGCCCAGTCCCAGATGGTCGCGGATTCGCTGACCGCCGCCACCGGCCGTGCCGTGGAACTGGTGCGGATCCAGACCGCCGGGGACCGTTCGGCCGAGCCGGTCGCCCAGCTCGGGGTCGGGGTGTTCGTGTCGGCGCTGCGTGACGCGCTGCTGGCCGACGAGATCGACTTCGCTGTGCACTCGTACAAGGACCTGCCGACCGGCAATCACCCGCGGCTGCACATCGCGGCCATCCCGCAGCGGGAGGACCCGCGCGACGCGCTGGTGGCCCGCGACGGTCTGACGCTGGCCGAGCTGCCGCCCGGCGCCGCGATCGGCACCGGTGCGGTGCGCCGCATCGCCCAGCTGCACGCGCTCGGCCTGCAGCTGGAGGTCACGCCGATCCGGGGGAATGTGGACAGCCGCATCGCGCGGGTGCTCGGCCCGTCCGCCGACCTCGACGCGGTCGTGCTGGCCCGCGCCGGCATCGCCCGGCTCGGCCGGACCGCCGAGATCACCGAAACGCTGGACCCGATGCTCATGCTGCCCGCCCCCGCACAGGGCGCGTTGGCCATCGAGTGCCGGGCCGGCGACTCAGACCTGGTCGAGCTGCTGGCCGTGCTCGACCACGCACCGACCCGGACCGCCGTCACGGCGGAACGGGCGATGCTGGCCACGCTGGAGGCCGGGTGCTCCGCCCCGGTCGCGGCACACGCCGAACTCGCCGAGGGCGAGCACGGTGACGAGATATACCTGCGCGGTGCGGTGATCAGCCCGGATGGGGCCCGAGCCATCCGGCTGTCGCGTACCGGAACGCCCGCCGACGCGGCGGAGATCGGCAAGGCATTGGCCGCCGACCTCCTCGACGCCGGCGCCGATACCCTGATGGGGAGCACAGAGAAATGACCACCCGCACTCGTAAGTCCGGCGGCCGCATCGCGTTCGTCGGCGCCGGACCCGGCGACCCGGGCCTGCTGACCCGCCGGGCCCACGACGCCCTGGCCGACGCCGACCAGGTGGTCTACGACCGCGGCGTACCGGAGTCGCTGCTGACAGCGATCCGTGCGGAGGCCAAGGAGGACGCCCAGTTCAGTCCGGCCGAGGGCGCGCCCGGCGACGTCGCCAAGGTGCTGCTGTCCGCGGCCAAGTCCGGCCTGTCGGCGGTGCACCTCGTGGCCGGCGACCCGTTCGGGCACGACTCTGTCGTCAAGGAGGTGCAGGCCGTCGCCCGCACCGCCGTGCAGTTCGAGGTCGTGCCCGGCGTGGGCCAGGCCGCGGGCGTCGCCACCTACGCGGGCGTGCCGCTGCCCGGCGTGCGCAGCGTCGCCGACATCGACGACATCTCCGCCCTGGACTTCGACGCGCTGGCCGCGGCCGCCGCGCGCGGCTCGTTCGCTGTCGCTGTCGACGCCGGTGACCTCGCCACCGTCCGCGACGGCCTGATCGCCGCGGGCGTCGAGGCCGGCACCCCGGTCGGTGTGACCGGCGACGGCACGGGCGAGACGCAGTACACCACGACGTCCACCGTGGACAGCTTCGTCGCCGCGGCGCTCGGCTTCACCGGCCGCGTCGTGCTCACGGTCGGCGCGAACGTCGCCCACCGCGACAAGCTGAGCTGGTGGGAGAACCGCCCCCTGTACGGCTGGAAGGTGCTCGTCCCGCGTACCAAGGAGCAGGCCGGGGCGATGAGTGCCCGGCTGCGCGCGTACGGGGCGATCCCGTGCGAGGTGCCGACGATCGCTGTCGAGCCGCCGCGTACCCCGGCGCAGATGGAACGCGCGGTCAAGGGCCTGGTCGACGGCCGGTACGCGTGGGTCGTCTTCACCTCTGTCAACGCCGTACGCGCGGTGTGGGAGAAGTTCGGCGAGCACGGCCTGGACGCCCGCCACTTCGGCGGCGTGAAGATCGCCTGCATCGGCGAGGCCACCGCCGAGGCGGTGCGTGCGTTCGGCATCCAGCCCGAGCTGATCCCCGCCGGGGAGCAGTCCAGCGAGGGCCTGCTGGCCGAGTTCTCGCCGCACGACGAGATCCTCGACCCGGTCGGCCGGGTGCTGCTGCCGCGCGCCGACATCGCCACCGAGACCCTGGCCGCCGGCCTGATCGAGCGGGGCTGGGAGGTCGACGACGTCACCGCGTACCGGACGGTGCGGGCGGCGCCGCCGCCGGCCGAGATCCGCGACGCCATCAAGTCGGGCGGCTTCGACGCGGTGCTGTTCACGTCGTCCTCCACGGTGCGCAACCTGGTCGGCATCGCGGGCAAGCCGCACGCCCGTACCGTCGTCGCCGTGATCGGCCCGAAGACCGCCGAGACAGCCACCGAGTTCGGCCTGCGGGTGGATGTGCAGCCGCAGCACGCCTCGGTGCCGGACCTGGTCGAGGCGCTCGCCGAGTACGCCGTGGAACTGCGCGAGAAGCTCGCCGCCATGCCCGCCAAGCAGCGCCGCGGTTCCAAGGTGCAGGGACCCACCGCGCTCCGCTTCCGCTGACCATCCGCTAGGGGATCACAGTGCCGTACCCCGAGATCCGTCCCCGCCGGCTGCGCCGGACCGCGGCCCTGCGCCGCCTCGTCGAGGAGACCAGGGTCGCCCCGGCCGAGCTGGTGCTGCCGCTGTTCGTCAAGGAAGGGCTGACCGAGCCCCGCGCGATCAGTTCCCTGCCGGGCGTGGTGCAGCACTCGCGCGAGTCGCTGCGCAAGGCCGCGCACGAGGCGGTCGGTGCGGGCGTCGGCGGCCTGATCGTGTTCGGCGTGCCCGAGCAGGCCAGCAAGGACGAGACCGGCTCGGCCGGTCTGGACCCGGACGGCATCCTCAACGTGGCGATCCGCGACGTGATCGCCGAGGTCGGCGACGCCACGGTGGTCATGGGCGACCTGTGCCTGGACGAGTTCACCACGCACGGCCACTGCGGGGTGCTGGCTCCCGACGGCAGCGTCGACAACGACGCCACCCTGGAGCTGTACGCCCAGATGGGCATTGCGATGGCCGAGGCCGGGGCGCACGTGGTGGCCCCGTCCGGGATGATGGACGGCCAGGTCGGCGCGATCCGCAGGGGCCTGGACCGGGCCGGGCATCAGGACGTGTCGGTGCTGGCGTACGCGGTGAAGTACGCGGGCGCGTTCTACGGCCCGTTCCGGGAGGCCGTCGAGTCCACGCTGCAGGGGGACCGGCGCACGTACCAGCAGGACCCCGGCAACATCCGGGAGGCGCTGCGCGAGGTCGACCTGGACGTGGCCGAGGGCGCGGACATGGTGATGGTCAAGCCCGCCCTGCCGTACCTCGACGTGATCGCGGCGGTCCGGGACCGGGTCGACGTCCCGGTCGCGGCCTACCAGGTGTCCGGCGAGTACGCGATGGTCGAGGCGGCCGCCGCGAACGGCTGGGTCGACAGGGAACGCGTCATCGTGGAGAGCCTGACGTCGATCAAGCGAGCGGGCGCCCAGATCATCCTCACGTACTGGGCGACCGAGGCCGCCCACCTCCTGCGCCAGCGCTACTAGCCGCGCAGCTGACTCGAGATCCAGCTGCGCAATCGGCCTCGTCGACGAATTCGGCGTTCCGCGGGAGTTGTCGATCACCGTGGCAGCTTGATGTCGCCGCTGCCTTCCGTCGATGGAATCCGCATCGTGCGGGCTCCGAAACCAGTTCAGTCAGGTCCACCGGATGACCGCACCGGCGGCGCCCGCCACCGCCAGCACCGCCAGGTAGGCCAGCACCAGGCGGACGTCCCGTAGCAGGCAGGCGGACCGGCGCAGCCCCTGCCGGTGCGCCCGCAGGTAACCCGCGAAGGCCAGCACCGCGAACGCCACCACGGCGACCGGCCCGGCCAGCCAGGTCAGTGCCGCCACGGTCGCGTACACGCACAACCGAAGTGGATCGTGCGGGGCACTCACGGCGACACCGCCCGCGGCAGCCGCTGGGCGGCCAGCTGGGGCCAGGCCTGAACGGCGCAGAACGGCGCGCACTGATCCCGCTGGTCCCGCCGGGTCGCGACGTGGATGCAGCACTGTGTCAGCCGTTCCTCGACCATCGTCGCCATGTCCATGAACGGCTTGACGGTGATCCGTGTGACCCGGTCGGCCAGCATCCGGCGCAGCCGCTCGTGGCTGCCCGGCAGGGCCGAGGACGCCAGCGTGGCCAGCGTGCCGATGCCCAGGTCGCAGTTGGTGCAGATGTCGCGCCACAGTTCCCCGATCCGGGGATGGGACAGCGACGACTGTTCGGACAGCAGCCCCAGCAGGGAGTCCTTGACCGCTTGCCGCAGGTTGACGGGCAGGTCGGTGTCGGCGATCCGGTTGGCCACCAGGTCGGGCGACAGTTCCAGCAGTTCCAGCAGCGTCTGGGTGCCGATCAGCGCGGTCAGCGAGCGCCACCGCCCGGTGTCGTCGCGCAGCAGGTACCCCACCGAGCAGCAGTGCGGATGGGAGCAGGGCAGGGCGGTGAGGTCGCGCCAGGTGACCAGGTCGCCGGTCTGCGGGCCGAGCCGGGCCAGGACGCCGGTGTGGGTGAGCCGGTCCCGCCAGTCGATCGGCGCGGAACGGCCGGACCCGAACTGCGGCTGGATCGACACCCCACCCACGTACGGGGTGTCGAGCGCTCGCTTGAGCACGGCTCCGATCTGGTCCTCGTTGACGCCGAGCGCGGCCGTCATGGTCAGGGTGGTGAAGATGCCCCGCTCGCTGAGCCGTTCGATCGCCTGGTCCTTGATCCGCCGCAGGTCGGCGCCCCGGTGCAGGCGGTGTGCCCGTTCGCTGACCCCGTCGTACTGCAGGTAGACCTCCAGACGGTGCCGGTGGCGGGCCAGCAGGTCGAGCAGCGCGTCGTCGCGGGCGACGGCCAGGCCGTTGGTGTTGAGCAGGATGCGCACCACCGGCCGGGCCACCAGCTCGTCTAGCAGGTCGCCCAGCTGCGGGTGGAGGGTGGGTTCACCCCCGGAGAGCATGAGTACGTCGAGCCGCCCGTTCTCCCGGGAGATCCGGGTGTCGACACTGGCCAGGATGTCGGCCATCGGTACGACCGACTCCACGGCCGGTGACGAGTCGGCGAAACAGGTGGGGCAGCGCAGGTTGCACGTGTCGGTCAGGTCGGTCAGCAGGATGCAGGTGTGCTGGGTCTGCATCTCGGGCAGCCCGTCGAGGTAGCCCGCGGGGATCGGCGTGAAGTTGCCCGCCAGGTCCGGCCGGTGCTGTTTGGTGGGCGCGGTCCACTGTTCCAGGTATTCGAGGATCTCCGGGTCCTCGTCGTACAGGGTGCTGATCAGGCCGTGGCGGGGGCAGCCGCGTTCCAGCCAGACCCGGCCGTCGCGGATGACCAGCCGGCCCGACAGCCGGGCCACCTCGGCGAGGTCGCGCTCAGGATCCTCGTTGTGGCACCGCGGACAGAAGGCGTTGACGTACCGATGGATGCGGTCGCCGCGCAGCGGCATGCCGAGCGTGCTCATCGGACCTCCACTTTTCCGCTCACCTTCCAGACCCGCCAGACCCGCCAGGCCAGCAACGGCGCGCAGCACAGCAGGAACCACTGCGGCCGGGTCAGCCCGTCGGCCACCACCTGATTGCCGCGGACGAACTCGACCCCGAACCGGAAGATCGCGTATCCGGCGAGGTATCCCGTGAACAGCGCGTCCGGCCGGGTGACGCGGTCCCGCAGCAGCACCAGGGCGCCCAGGGCCAGCACATGAAAGACGATTTCGTACGCGAAGGAGGGGTGCAGTGGCACGCCGGCCCGCGCGCCCGGGAAGCGGGCCGCGGCCTCCGGGGTCAGGGTGATGCCCCAGCGGCTCCCCGTCGGGGTGCCCGGAAGCTCCGTGAGCAGGCAGCCGATCCGGCCCACCGCCATTCCGGCGGCGACGGCCGGGGCGAAGAGGTCACCACTGTGTGCGGTGTAGCCGCAGAGCCGTTTGGCGACGAGCACCCCGGCGTACGCGCCGAACAGCCCGGACAGGATGCTGCGGTTGCCGTACAGCCATTGCTGGGCGAGGCCGGCGTTGTCGCCGAGCCGGAGATGCTGCAGCCAGGTGCCGATCCTGGCGAAGACGGCGCCGCCGGTCAGCGCACCCGCGACCAGGTACCAGAGCCGGGGGTCATGCCGTCCGCGCCGGTGCGTCTCGACAGCGAAGACGCCTCCCGCCACGGCCAGTCCGAGTCCGACGAAGAGCTCATGTGTCTCGACCGGCACAGTACCTAATTGCATCTTGCTAGATATAGCCACTATGTCCGTACTATATGGGTCATTCTTCCCAGGTGACACCGAACCGGCCACCGAGTCATGCCGAGGCTATGCACGGCGTCGAACAGCGGATGGCGGCGGTGCTGCGCGACTGCCCGGGTGTCATGGCCATCCCGCTGCCGCCGGCGCGGCTGAAACAAGAGGCCATGCTGGCGCCGGCCACGGCGGGCAACCGGGTCCGGGCCGGCGCAATAGCGGTCAACGTCCCGCCGGAGCAGGCATTCGCCGCGGTGGCCCTCCACTGCCAGCGCACCGGCTACGAGATCACCGACGCCACCGGAATGGACGGCCGATTGCTGATCGCCCGGGATCCGGCGGGCTTCGTGGTGACCCTGCACCAGCAGGCCGCTGAGGCCCCGATTCTGATCGTCGCGTCCCCTGTGCAACCGGGCCTGTCCACGTCGGGCCGGATCTGGGCCGGCGTCGCCACGGGCGCGGCGGCCGGCTTCTTCGCTCCGTGCATCGCGGGGCTCAGCCCCCTGTCCGACCTGCCGCACCTGGTCGGCCTGGACGCGCCGTGGTTCGCCTGGGTGCCGTTCTTCGCTCTGGCCGTGCTGGGCCTGCTGATCCATCCCACCTCCCGCTGGTTCGGCACCGGCGTGCTCATCGGTGGCTCGGTGGTCGGCATCACCATGGCCAGCATCTGTTCCGGGCTCGGCGCTCAGTAGGAGAAACGCGCCGGGCCCGGCGGTGACTTGTTCACCGCCGGGCCCGAGTGCCGTTCGTCGAGCTAGTCGTCGTTGACGATGATGCCGGTCGCGGTCGGGCCGGTCTGGCGTACCGACGTGGACAGGCCCGCGATCGCCAGGGTCAGCTTCTCGTCGGGCTCACGGACGTCATCACCGCGCACGGTCACCGTGAAGCTCGCGGCCGTCTCACCCGCCGCGATGGTCCGGCAGCCGATGTACGGGTCGAAGTCCAGCACCGGCCACGCGGTCTGCGGTGCCGCGATCGCGCACACGGTCAGCGGCTGGCTCATCGGCCGCGACAACGTCACGGGGAACACCAGCTGCGTGGTCGTGCCCTTGGCCCCCTCGGTGACCCGCGCGCCCGCCACGGACAGCGCCGGTCGCGACTGGAACCGGACCACCTGCGGGTCGTGGTCGCTGGCGCCCCGGTTCGGGTTGTCCGGGTCGTGGCCGGAGTAGTCCGAGTTGATGTGCGCCGACCGGATCTGGATCAGGTCCGCGTACAGGGCGTCGGTGACGAAGACGTTGTCCAGCGTCTGCGCCGACCCCTCGAAGTCGTACGAGTACGCCGCGGCCGGCACGTCCGCCACCAGGTCGTCCCACAGGTTGTGCAGGCCGGCCGCGTACAGCGGGCCGAGCTGGTCGCCGGGGTGGGCGGGGACCGGGTCGTCGGGGCGGGGGAAGACGTTCAGGTCACCGCCGTACACGACGCGGGCGTGCGGGTGGGCCGCCGCGATCGCGGTGACCAGCGCCGCACCGTACGCGGCCTGCTCTGTGCGCTGCCCGACCCGGCTGTCCGGCCCGGACGAATAGTGGTTGCTGATCGCCCAGAGCTGGTAGTGCTCGGCGGAGCCCGGCGCGGCCTTGACGTCGAACAGTCCGACCTGCGGGGCACGCGTGTAGACGTTGGCGCCGTCCACGCCCGTGGACTTGTCCACGTCGGCGGGCAGCACCGCGTTCAGGGCCTTCGGGTTCGACACGTCGGTGTTGGCGGGCAGCGGGGCGCCGCGGTACACGACCTTCGGGGTGGTGCCGAGGACGGCGTCGTCCGCTTCCGGTGCGGCCAGCGACAGCCGGTCCGTGCGGTACAGGAACGCCGCGGTGATGCCACGGGCGTCCGAGCCGGTCCGGTCGAACGCCGCATCGTACGCGGGGCCGCCGGCGTTCTTGATCGTCAGCGCCAGTTCCTGCAGGGTGTCCGGCTTGCCGTCCGCGTTGTTGGTGTCGCCGCAGGTCAGCGCGCCGTCGGTGACCGTACAGATGTCCTGGTCCTCGGCCTCCTGAGCGAGGATCAGGTCGGGGCTGTGCAGGTCGTCGGTGATCTGCCCGGCCAGCACCCCGAGCCGCTTCTGGTACTCCTCGGCGCTCGCCGGGACGTAGTCGAACGGCGGCTTGACCCCGGTGCAGCCGGGATTCCCCGTGAAGTCGCAGCCGTCGAACGGGTCGTCGCGGAAGTCGTACAGGTTCTCCACGTTGAACGTGGCCACCGCGACCTCGCGGCTGCGCGTGGCGGCCTTCGGCGGGTTGTTCTTCGCCGGGTCGGGGCCCTGCGCGAACGCGACCGCCGCGGGCTGGATGCTGTACTTGCTGAACGCGTAGTAGACGCCGCCGACCGCGTCGCCCTTCACGGTGTCGAAGGTGCGCGCCGGGGGCAGCACCGCGTCCGCGTCGCCCGCGGTCGCCTTGACACCCATGGGGCCGAGCAGGATGCGGTCGCCGTTGCCGTTGTCGACCGTGCCGGGCTGGTCGTCGAGGGGGTGCGCGTCGCGGAACACCCGCCGCGCGTACGGGTCGTCGCGCTTCATCAGCGGGTCGTCGCGGTCGATCGCCCAGACCTCGGCGTCGTCGGTGCTGTCGTACACCTTGGTGCCGGAGGTGATCCCGGAACCATCGCGGACGCGCAGCTGCATGCCCTCGTGCCGCTCCCAGAACAGGTCCGCGGCCGCCGAGTCGGCGGGCGGCGTGGCGTCGTCGACCTGCACCTCGGTGGCCACGTCCAGGCCGGTCGCCAGCGTGCTCACGTACTCGGCGCTGGACAGCTCGGTGAGGTTGAAGTACTCGCTCACCTTCGCCTTGACGACGATCTCGTCGCCGACCTTGGGGGTGTACCCGCCGATCAGGGTGGTGAAGGCCGACGTGTAGACGAAGACGCCGTCGGAGGTGGTCGGGTCGCCGTCGGTGGCGTCCTTGCGGCTCTGCAGGAAGAAGCCGTACTGCTTCGTGCCGGTGTCGGTGTGCGACAGCGCGAGCTGGGTGACCACGCCGCGGACCTGGTACTTGGCCGAGCTGGTGCCGTTGCCGGACGGGGGCGCCAGCGGCGAGCGCTGGGTGCGCGGGCTGGTGGTGGTGCTGCCCTGCACCGCGCCGACGGTCAGGGGTTCGTCGGCGGCGTGGGCGACGCCGGGGAGCAGGGTGGTCGCCGAGACTATGGAAACAGCGATTATGGGCAATATGCGTTGGTAGCGCACGAAGCCTCCACTGGGGAGCTGAACAGGGGTAAGCCGACGCTAAAGCCCCAGGTCAGTCCGTGGGTTCCAAGGTCTGTACCAGTTGCGCAACATCGGCGCCATATTCATACCAGTCACGGTCCAGCTGGAAGCCCAACTCGGCGTTAACCTTGATCATCGATTCGTTGTGCCGTGCGTTCCACGTCTGCACCTCCAGAAGCCCCGGCTCGGCGGAACGCAGCTCGAACAGCATGCGCGCCTTGATCGCCCGGTCGATGCCGTGCCCGCGGTGGGCGCGGACCACGATGGTGTCGTACTGGTCCGCCCGCTCCGGATGCTGCGCCGGGACCACCACCTCGGTGAGACCCGCGACGACGCCGGTCGCCTCGTGCACCGCCAGCACGATGTACGGCTTCAGCCCGCGCTTGTGCAGCGTCTGCAGGCTGTCGCGCAGCCGCTGCGGATCGGACGACCGGGGGGCCAGGTCCAGGTCGTTGTCGTCGTCCGGGGCCTCCTGTTTGGCCTGCGCGTACGCCTCCAGCAGCTCCTCGGGCGGGCCGCCCGGGTGGTACTCGATGCGGTAGCCGTGCGCGATGCCGCTGCCCATCGAGCCCAACGCCTCCCAGTCCACCTTGGAGAGCGTGAGGACGCTGCGAGTCTCCGCGTACTCCCGTTCGAAGCCGACGGACTCGTAGAACGCGATGGCCGGGGTGTCGCCGATCACCTCGACCCCGATGGACGAGAAACCCTCCAGGTACGCGCGGCGCGCGGCGACCCCGATGAGTTGCCGCCCCAGGCCACGGCGGCGCAGGGCCGGATGAACCAGCACCTCCAGGACGCCGATGTCGCCGAGCAGCAGGATGCTGACGTGGCCGTACACCCGGCTCTCGCCCTCGGGGAGACGGTCGTCCTCGGCCACCCAGCAGATCCGGCGCTCACCGGGCATCGTCTCGGCCAGATACTCCCTGACCTGCACGTCCTGCCACGGTGGATCGTCGGGGAGGTCCGCGGCCAGCACCGCGTTCAGCGTCTCCACGAGCGATCGGATCTCCCCCGGCGACGCGGCCCGGGGATCCCACTCACGCACCCTCACGCGTACAGCTTGCCGGTAAGGGAAGCCTCAGGGAAGGCCCGTGGATGCATTCGTATGTGGTCCGTCACTCTCGGTTGACAAGATTCGCGATCAGACGCGGCTTCGTTGGCCGTACGTGTTCGCCGCGTCGAAAACCTTCTGCGCGTACGGCCGCACCGCGTTGTACGACAGGATCGCATCCCACCACGCGTCCGCCTTGGACATGTCCCGGCCGTTGCGGCACAGGTAGACCGCCGCGGTCAGCGACGCGTCGTCGATGTCGTTCGGATCGGCGAGCCCGCTGTTGTCGGCGTCGACCGCGTTCTCCTTCCACGTTGCCGGGATGAACTGCAGCGGCCCGATCGCCCGGTCGTAGGTCGCGTCGCCGTCGAGCGCGCCCTGGTCGGTGTCCTTGACCAACTGGCGGCCGCCCTTGCCGTCCAGCGGCAGCCCGTAGATCGGGGGCTGCACCGAACCGTCCGCGCCGAGCACCGCGCCGTGCGCGCTGCCGTGCGCCGACTCGACCTCGGCGATCGCGGCCAGCGTCGTCCAGTTGAGGTGGCAGCCGGGCGTGGTGCGGGCCACCACCAGCTCCGCGTACCCGTACGCCTGCACGGCCACCACCGGGATGCCGACCCGGGTGCCGACCTGCTGGGCCCAGCCCGCCAGTGCGTCGGCGGGCCGGGCTCCGGTGACCGCCGGGGCAGCCGGCCCGGTGCTGCCGGGAAGCGTGGCCGCGCTGCCCGGGACGCTCACGGGCGGCACCGCGCCACCGCCCTGGTCCAGCGGGAATCCGGGGGTGGCACTCGGCGACGGTGCCGCGGGCAGGGCGTTCGGCACCAGGTACGCCCCGGCCGTACCGGCGGCACCCATCAGCAGCGCGGCGAGGGCGGCGGGCAGGATGAGCCGGCCGCTGGGGCGCCGGGCCCAGGCCGAGGTGCGGCGTCCGGCGGCGCGGGCCGCCCGGACCGGGTTGGCGTGACGCAGGATGCGGGTGGCGCGTCCCTTCGACTCGGCGGCCACCGCGGCGGCCGTGGGCGGATCGCCGCCGCCGTCCTTCGACTTGTCCGCCCCGCTCTCCGCGGTTGGCGGGTCCGCGTCGCCGACAGGATCTTCTGTCTTCGCGGATGGACGGTTCTCCTCGCCTGCCGGTTCGTTCTTCTTGGCGGTTGGACCGTCCGTGATCCCAGCTGGCTCGTCCTGCGCTGCGATCGTTGCGTCCTTGTCGCCGGCTGGCTCGTTCGTGTTCGCGGCTGGCTTGTCGTTCTCCGCTTTCTCGTCGGCGGCGGCGCCTGGCTTGTCGCTTTTGACGGAAACGGCCGGGTCTGTGGGCGCGGCGCCGACTGCCGTGGCGGGTGCCGAGCCCTTGGCGGCCCCGCCGGAGCCGTCGGGCTCGCGCGCGGTGTCGCCCTGAACGGGGTCGGTCGGCGCGGCACCGGAGCTGCCCAGCGGCCCGCCCCGATGCGGCGCGGGCGGCCGGACTTCCGGCGTGCCCGATCGCTTCTTCTTCCCGTCCCCCACGCCACGACCCTACCTGGCAGTGGCCTCGTCCGAGGTGCCCCGTACACAGGCTGTGGACGGGGGAAGCGGGATGTCCCACCCGCCCAATACGCTGTGCGGATGCCGCGCTACGACTACCGCTGCCGCTCCTGCGGCGACACGTTCGAGGTGACCCGCCCCATGCGTGAGGCGTCCGCCCCGACCACCTGCCCCCGGGGCCACGCCGACACGGTGAAGCTGCTGTCCACGATTGCCGTGACCGGGCGCGGTGGGGCCCCCGCGGCGCCGGCCGGTGGCGGGGGCTGCTGCGGAGGCGGCTGCGGCTGCTGACGCGGGGGGCGCAGGACAGGCGTCCGGCCCGTCCGCCGTCACTGGATCACGGCCACCACGCCGGGTGCTCGACCGGGTGATCCTGACTGGTCGACAACCGGGCCGGCGGCGCCTGCGGACCGGCTGTCCGTCGTGGACAGACCTCCCGCGGTTCGGTTGCGGCCACGACGAAAATGGACGATCGGCGCGTATCGCGGCCCGCATGAACCACGACCGCGGGAACGGTGTACGCCTGCGTGAGTGTTCAATGTCGCCCCGGATCAGAGCCGACCGGATTCGCCGCAACCGGAAGCGGTTCTCCTCGTTACGTCACGCGAAGTGCCACCCGTAACCGTCGATGATTCGACGGGGTGTCGCCCATAAGAGGCCGTCATCGCGGGTCCGATGGTTACCGATCGTTTTTACGATGTGCCGTGTCAGCGTGGCGCGTGCACCATGACATGTGACATCCCGGAGGGGGCGGAGGTTCTCACCGTGTCGGGACGGACCGAGCTGCCAAGCGGGCTGGTGACCTTCATGTTCACCGACATCGAGGGCTCGACCCGGCTCGCGCGGATGCTCGCGGAGGCGTACGGGGTCGTCCTGCATGCGCACCGCGAGGTGATCCGCGCGGTGCTGCACGACTTCGGTGGTGCGGAGCTGTTCACGGAGGGCGACTCGTTCTTCGTGGCCTTCGACAACGCCGCGGTGGCCGTGGCGGCATGCGTGGCGATGCAGCGGGCGCTGGCCGCGTACGGCTGGCCGGGCCCCGACGCGATGCCCCGGGTACGCATCGGACTGCACACCGGCCGGGCCACCCCGGTGGCCGGCGAGTACACGAGCGCCGAGGTGCACCGTGCCGCCCGGGTCGCCGCGGCCGCGCACGGCGGCCAGGTGCTCTGCTCGGAGGCGACAGTGCTCGCGGCGACCGCCCCGTCCCCGGCGGTTGCGGCGCCGCATCCGATGGACGACGTCGACCTGCTGGATCTGGGTCTGTATCACCTGCGCGGGTTCGACGACCCGGAACGGATCTTCCAGGTCGCGGCGCCGGGGCTGGAGCGCAGCTTCCCGCGCCCGCGCACGCCGGGAGCGGCACGCCACAACCTGCCCGCGCCGCTGACCACGTTCGTCGGGCGGCGTGCGGAGCTGGCCGAACTCACCGCCCTGGTCGGCAAGCACCGCCTGGTCACGGTCGTGGGAGGCGGTGGCGCGGGCAAGTCGCGGCTGGCGCTGGCGGCCGCCGAGCAACTACTGCCGGGGTATCCGGACGGCGTCTGGGTGGTCGACGTCGCCGGTGGCACCGACGACCTGCCGGTGGCGATGGCCCGCGCTCTGGGGGTGCGTCCCGATCCGGGCCGGGGTCTCATCGAGACGGTCGTGGACCGCTGCGCGCATCGCCGCCTGCTGCTGCTCGTGGACACCTGCGACGCGGCTCCCGCAGCGGTCCGGTCGGCCGTCCGCCGTCTGCTGGCCGGCTGCCCGGGGCTCGGCGTGCTGGCGACCGGCCGTCAGCCCGTGGGCGTCCACGGTGAACTGGCTTGGCGGATTCCGCCGCTGGCCCCGGCCGACGCGTTCACCCTGCTCGGTGAGCGGGCCGCGGCGGCGCGCGGCGGCCAGCGCCTGCCGCCACGCGAGGACGCGGACCTGGTCCGGGTGGCGTCCCGGCTGGAAGGGCTGCCGCTGGCCCTGGAGCTGGCTGCGCAGCGGCTCCAGCTGCTGTCGGCGGCGCAACTGGCCAGCCGGCTCGACGATCCGCTCACCGCCCTGGACGCGGGTCGCGAGGACACCACCGGTGTCATCGGAGCCGACCCGCGGGTCTGCGAGGCGGCCGAACGCCACCACAGCCTGACCCGGACCGTGGACTGGTCGTACCGCCGGCTGGGGGAGCGGGCGGCCCGGCTCCTGGAGCGGCTGGCGGTCTTTGCCGGGCCGGTCGAGCTGGCGGCGGTCGAGTGGTGCGACGACGAGGCCCTGGGCGCGCTGTCGGAACTCACCACCGCCTCCCTGATCGAGGTGGTGCCGGGTCCGCGCTACCGGATGCCAGAGCAGGTCCGGGGGTACGCGATGCGCCGGCTCGCGGCCGCCGGCGAGGAACGGGCGGTGCGGGAGCGGCACGTCGGCTGGGCGTTGCACATGCTGGACGCGATGGCGGTGGACGTCGACGGCGAGCCGCGCACGGCGTCCCTGACGGAGCTCGCCCCGTACGTGGGGGAGTGGCAGGCCGCGCTGCGCTGGGTGGCGGGCGACGGCAGCGTCCGGGCCGGGCTGCGCCTGGCCGCCGCGCTCGACCCGTGGTGGCGTGAGTACGGCGGCACCCGCGACGGCCGCGACCTGCTGTTCCGCCTGTACGGACGGCTGTCCGAGGAGGATGTGACCCCCGCGGAGCTGGCCGGGGCGTACCTGGTGCATGCCGGGCTCGCCGAGGACCAGGACGAGCAGACCCGGTTCCTGCACCGGGCCGAGCTGGTCGCCCACACCGCCGACCTTCCGGTGCTGGTCATCGGCGCGATGGTCGGCCGCCGGGTGAACCTGCTGCGTGACGAGCGCTTCGCCGAGGCGGAACGGCTGTGCCGGGAGGTGATCGCCCACGCGGAGCGCTGCCATCTGCCCGGCGCGGCGTTCCCGGCCGTACTGACCCTCGCCGAGCTGCTCTGGCGCACCGGCTCGCTGGACGAGGCCGCCGAGCTGCTCGGGGCCGCGCGCCAGGCGGAGGCGGGCCGGCCGGGTGAGCGGGGCCGCCGTACCGTCGACTGGCTCCTGGGCATGGTGGCCCTGCGCCGGGGCGACCTGGTCGCCGCGCACGACCATCTCGTGGTCGCCCTGCGGTCGCGGCTGCGGCACGGCTTCCGGGGCGCGGCCGCGGACGCGGTCGCGGCGATCGCGGTGCGGTGCGCGCTCGGCGGCGATGTCATCACGGCGGCCGTGCTGTTCGGGGGTGCCGAGTCGGTGCGCGGCGAGCGGCGGACCGAGGTGTTCGGGGGGTACTGGTCGGCGCAGCAGGCGAGGGTGCGGACGGCGCTGGGCGACGGCGCTTTCGACGCCGCGTACGCCGATGGTGCGCAGCTGGGTTTCGACCGGATCGTGGCGGTGGCGCTGGCCGTCGAGCACCCCGACCTGGAACAGGGCTCGGTCCGCTTCGCACCGACCCTGCACTGAGGGGCCGAAAAGGGGCGGCCCGCTTCCGGTGGGGGGAACCGGTAGCGGGCCGCGGTCGGGGGGTGGGTGCTCAGCCCGCGTGGGCCTTGAGCAGCGCCGCCCGTTCGAGGTCGGCGCGCTGCACCGCGTTGAGTGAGCCGAAGATGTGCACGGCCTCGTAGTACGTCCAGGCGAGGCTGTAGCAGGCCGGCTGCAGGGCGGCGCTGTAGGTGGCGCACTTGCGCTTGAGGTCGGCGTAGAACATCGAGTCGACCCGGTCCTTGTTGGCCGGGAACTGTCCGATCGCCTTGTAGTTGCGGTAGCCGAAGTCGTGGTGCCAGCAGGCGAGCGTGAAGTCGAACCCGAGCGGGTTGTCGGGGCTCGACGAGCAGTAGTCGGTCGACCAGTCGAAGTGGTAGTCGGACCAGCGGGCCTGGTCGACGCGGGCGGCGTTCCAGGCGTTGGTGCTGGCGGTGGTCGGTTGGGTCCAGGAGGAGAGGACGGCGGGCTTGTCGGCCGGGGTCGCGGCGTGCGCGGCGGCGGCCGGTGCGAGCAGGGCCAGCGAGGACAGGACGACGACGAGGGTACGGCGAACGGACCGGATCATCGGGGACCTCCAGCGGCGGCGGCCCTCGCGAGGGCCAGTGACCCTCAGTGTTCGGAAGATTGCAGAATTAATACAAACATGTCAATGGTTTATGCCGGAGCGCGCGGAAGGCACCGCGGGGTATTCCGGCCCGGCCCGGTTTGTGATGTCCTGAAATTTCGTGGTGCCCGCCATCTCGCCTGCCCGAGCGGGACGGCGGTTATCGTGATCGTGTGCAGGCGGGCGTACCGTGATCCACCTTCCCCTGGTCCGCCAGGGGCCGTTGCGCGCGCTCAGCATCCGGGCGGCCGCGGCGTTGGCGCTTGTCCTGATCACCACGGCGGTGGTGTACGTCGGGCGCGCCGGCTACCACGACATCAACGAGGACGGGCTCACGCTGCTCGATTCCTTCTACTACGCGGTGGTGTCGCTCTCCACGACCGGCTACGGCGACATCACGCCGGTCACCCCGGCGGCCCGGCTGGCGAACATCCTGATCATCACGCCCGCCCGCGTGCTGTTCCTGATCATCCTGGTCGGCACGACCCTTGAGGTCCTCACCGAGCAGTACCGGAAGAACCTGCGGGTCAGCAGGTGGAGGCGCAAGGTGAAAGACCACGTGATCGTCTGCGGCTACGGCACCAAGGGGCGCTCGGCCGTCACGGCCCTGCTGGAGAACGGCCTGGACAAGTCCCGCATCGTCGTGGTCGAGAACCGCGAGGTGGCCCTGCGGCATGCCGCCGCGGACGGCCTCGTCGCCATCGAGGGCAACGCGACCCGTTCCGCCGTGCTCAACGAGGCCCACGTCAAGAGCTGCAAGTCGGTCATCATCGCCACCGACACCGACGAGGCGTCGGTCCTGATCAGCCTGACCGTGCGGCAGCTGACCGGCGGGCAGGTGCGGATCATCGCGGCGGTCCGCGAACAGGAGAACGCCGCCCTGCTCAAGCAGAGCGGCGCCCACCACGTCATCGTGTCCTCGTCCACCGCGGGCCGGCTGCTCGGCCTGACCACCACCGCGCCGCCGCTGATCGACGTCGTGGAGGACCTGCTCACCCCGGGTCAGGGCATGGCGCTGGCGATGCGGTCCGCGGAGCGCACCGAGGTCGGCCGCAAGCCGCGCGAGCTGGACACGCTCGTCGTGGCGCTGATCCGGCGCGGCAAGGTGGTGCCGCTGGGCGGGGAGGCCGCCGTCGCGATCGAGACCGGCGACATGCTGGTCTACATCCGCAACGAGGACACCCCGGCCAACGGCGTCGTGGTCTGAGCGGTCGTCGTCCGACCCGTCAGATGATCGTCCAGGTGTCGCCGCCCTGCAGCAGGTCGGTCAGCATCTGCTCCGGCGTGCCGGTGGACGTCGACGTGGCGTCCGTGAGCTGCTTGGCGAGCAGTTCGTCGTAGGACGGGCGCTCGACAGAGCGGAACACCCCGATGGGCGTGGTGTTCAGGTCGGAGCCGGACAGCCGGGACAGCGCGAACGCGTATGCGGGCTCGGTCACCGTCGCGTCGTGCACCACGGGCCGCTCGTCGCCCAGGCTCGCGCTCTCGCGGACCTCCAGCCCGAAGCCGCCCGCCGGGTGCACCACGGAGAACTGCCCCTGCGACCCGAACGTGATCGGCTCACCCTGCTCCAGGCGGATCAGGTGGTCGTCCCGGGTCTCCGGGTCCTTGATCAGCTCGAACGCGCCGTCGTTGAAGATGTTGCAGTTCTGGTAGATCTCCACGAACGCCGAGCCCTTGTGCTCGGCCGCCGCCCGCAGCACCGACTGCAGGTGCTTGCGGTCGGAGTCGATCGTGCGGGCCACGAACGTCGCCTCGGCACCCAGCGCCAGCGAGAGCGGGTTGAACGGCGAGTCGGCCGACCCGGCCGGGGTCGACTTGGTGATCTTGCCGAGCTCGGAGGTGGGCGAGTACTGGCCCTTGGTCAGGCCGTAGATCCGGTTGTTGAACAGCAGGATCTTCAGGTTGACGTTGCGGCGCAGCGCGTGGATCAGGTGGTTGCCGCCGATCGACAGCGCGTCGCCGTCGCCGGTCACCACCCACACCGACAGGTCCGGGCGGGAGCTGGACAGGCCGGTCGCGATCGCCGGGGCACGGCCGTGGATCGAGTGCATCCCGTACGTGTTCATGTAGTACGGGAAGCGCGACGAGCAGCCGATGCCCGAGACGAAGACGATGTTCTCCCGCGGGATGTTCAGCTCCGGCATGAACGTCTGGACGGCGTTCAGGATCGCGTAGTCACCGCAGCCGGGGCACCAGCGGACCTCCTGGTCCGACTTGAAGTCCTTCGCGGTGAGCTGCAGCGGGGTACGCCCCGCGGGGATCGTCGGGCTAGCCATTCTTGACCACGTCCTCGAGCATGTGCTCCAGCGTCGCGGCCGTGAACGGCAGGCCGCTGACCTGGTTGAAGGGAACCGCGTCGACCAGGTACTTCGCCCGGACGACGTGGGCGAGCTGACCCAGGTTCATCTCCGGGATCACCACCTTGTCGTACGACTTCAGCACCGCGCCCAGGTTGGCCGGCAGCGGGCTGAGGTGCCGCAGGTGCGCCTGGGCGATGGGCAGACTGCGCTGGCGCAGGGCCCGGCAGGCGGCACCGATCGGCCCGTACGTCGAACCCCAGCCGAGCACCAGCACGCGGGCGTTGTCGTCCGGGTCCTCGACCGCCACGTCGGGCACCTCGATCGCCTCGATCCGGGCGGCCCGGGTCCGCACCATGAAGTCGTGGTTCGCCGGGTCGTACGAGATGTCGCCGGTGCGGTCCGCCTTCTCCAGGCCGCCGATCCGGTGCTCCAGCCCCGGCGTGCCCGGCACGGCCCACGGCCGGGCCAGCGTCTCCGGATCCCGCAGGTACGGCAGGAACTTGCCGTCCTCGCCGTTCGGCTCGGTCGCGAACTCGACGCTCAGGTCGGGCAGCTCGGCGACGTCGGGCAGCAGCCACGGCTCGGAGCCGTTGGCCACGTAGTTGTCGGAGAGCAGGATGACCGGGGTCCGGTAGGTCAGCGCGATCCGGGCGGCCTCCAGCGCGGCGTGGAAGCAGTCGGACGGCGACTTGGGGGCGATCACGGCCAGGGGAGCCTCGCCGTGCCGGCCGTACAGGGCCATGTTGAGGTCGGCCTGCTCGGTCTTGGTCGGCATGCCGGTGGACGGCCCGGCGCGCTGCACGTCGACGATCACCAGCGGCAGCTCCAGCGCGATCGCCAGGGAGATCGTCTCGCCCTTGAGCGCCACGCCGGGGCCCGACGTGGTGGTGACGCCCAGCGCCCCACCGTACGAGGCGCCCAGGGCCGCGCCGACCGCGGCGATCTCGTCCTCGGCCTGCATGGTGGTGATGCCGAACCGCTTGTGCTTGCTCAGCTCGTGCAGGATGTCCGAGGCCGGGGTGATCGGGTACGCGCCGAGGAACAGCGGTAGCTTCGACCGCACGCTCGCGGCGACCAGGCCGAGCGCCAGCGCCGCGTTGCCGGTGATGTTCCGGTACGTGCCCGGCACCATCTTCGCGGGCTTGACCTCGTAGCGGACCGAGAAGTCCTCTGTCGTCTCGCCGAAGTTCCAGCCCGCCCGGAACGCCGCGATGTTCGCCGCGACCAGGTCGGGGCGCTTGGCGAACTTGCGTTCCAGGAAGCGCAGCGTCGAGGAGTACGGCCGGGAGTACATCCACGAGAGCAGGCCCAGGGCGAACATGTTCTTCGCCCGCTCCGCGTCCTTCTTCGGCACGTTCAGCTCGGCCAGCGCACCCACGGTCATGGACGTCAGCCCCACCGGGTGCACCGCGTAACCGTCGAGTGAGCCGTCGTCGAGCGGACTCACCGTGTAGCCCACCTTGGCGAGGTTGCGCTTGGTGAACTCGTCGGTGTTGACGATGATGTCCGCGCCCGCGGGCAGATCGCTCAGGTTGGCCTTGAGGGCGGCCGGGTTCATGGCGACCAGCACGTTCGGCGAGTCGCCGGGGGTCAGGATGTCGTAGTCCGCGAAGTGCACCTGGAAGCTCGACACGCCCGGCAGCGTGCCGGCTGGAGCACGGATCTCCGCGGGGAAGTTCGGCAACGTGGAGATGTCGTTGCCGAGTTGGGCAGTCTCGGAGGTGAATCGGTCACCCGTGAGCTGCATGCCGTCGCCAGAGTCCCCCGCAAATCGGATCACCACCCGATCGAGCCGCTCGACCCGCTTGGTCGCTGTGTCGATCTCGCTGGTGACCTCGCTCTGCTCGGCCACGATAAACCTCCTGATGGAGCGTGCCGGCGGGTGTGCGCGTCAATGAGCCGGCCCGCAAATCTGTCAGTTACAGCCTACGTCGGTGCTCCTTACCCATCCCGGGCGGGAGGCTGTCCGGTCGCGGACCGTTGACCACAGTAGCCAGGTAAGGCACACCCGAACCAATCAGTTCCATCTCCTGGCGCGTCGGGCGTGTTCGATAGGCTGCGGCCGTGGAGGGCTACCTGGGTTCGTACGCCACGCTGGGGTTGCTGCTGGCGGCGGGCGTGCTGGTCTTCGTCGGCGCGTTCGGCGCGAACCGGCTGCTGCGCCCGGCTCGGCCCGCCGAGCCGGCGGGCAAGCGCATCGCGTACGAGAGCGGCATCGACCCCGTCGGTGGAGACTGGGCCCAGGCCCAGATCCGTTACTACGTGTACGCGTACCTGTACGTACTGTTCGCAGTCGAGGCGGTCTTCCTCTTCCCGTGGGCGGTGGTCTTCGACCGCCCCGGATTCGGGCTGGTCAGCGTCGTGGAGATGGGCATCTTCGTGGCCGTGCTGGCGCTCGGCATCCTCTACGCGTGGCGTAAGAAGATCCTGACCTGGACCTGACGCTCGCCGATCCGGTGATCGTCCGGCCCGCGCGGCGGACGGGTCGGGGTGGCGGGCTCGCCACGCTCAGCGGCTCGTGCCAACATCGTGCGCATGGGTCAGCTTCTGCTCTTCATCGTCGTGGCTCTGGTCGTCGCCGCGATCGTGTTCGGGGTGACCGTCATGGTGAGCGGCGGTGACCCCGGGCTGACCCGCGTGGAGCCGGACGGCCGGGCCGTGCCGCTGCCCAGTGATCGCCCGCTCGGCGAGGACGACATCATCCAGACCAGGTTCGACACCGCCACGCGCGGGTACCGGATGTCGCAGGTCGACCAGGCCCTGCAGCGGGCCGCGTACGACATCGGCTACAAGAGCGAGCTGATCGGGGTGTTGGAGGCCGAGGTGCAGGCGTTGCGGGAGGGCCGGATCGCCGACGCCGACGTGCTGCGCCGCGCGCGTGAGGCAGCCGTGGCGCCGCCCGCCGAGCCGGGGCCCGCCCAGCAGGGCGCGGCGGCACCGGAGGGCCGGGTGGCTCCCGACGCGGCATCGGCCGAGGCCGACACGGTCGACGCCGGGACAGCGGCCGCCGCGGCGACAGGTGGTGCGGAGCCGACCGACGACGCGCCGACCCACGGGGATCATCTCGTGGAGGACCCGCAGGTGGTGGTGGCCGGGCTGCCACCCGAGGCCGTCCTGCCGCATCCCACCCCGCCGCATGGCACCGGCAGCGAGGCGCCGGTGGAGCGCCGGTGAGCGATCCGGACCCGCTCCAGGGGTACGGCGACGCCGCCCGTCCCGGCGCCGGCGAGATGACCGCGACCGTGATCGTCAATGCGCCCGCCGCGCAGGTGTTCGCCGCGTTCCTGGACTGGGAGAGCCAGTCGCGCTGGATCCCGTTCACCACGGTGCGGGTGGTCGAGGGCGACGGCGGCGAGGGCAGCCTGGTCGAGGCGGTCACGGCGCTCGGCCCGGCCGTGCTGCGCGACGAGTTGCGGGTCGCCCGGGTGGACGCGCCGTACGAGGTGCGGGTCGTGCACTGCGGCAAGGTGCTGCGCGGTCCGGGCTCCATGCGGTGCACGCCGATGGCGGGCGAGCGTACGCAGGTCGTCGTGCACGAGTGGTTCCACCTGCCGGGAGGTGCCGCGGGGCGGCTCGCCTGGCCGGTGCTCTGGCCCGGCTCCAAGCTGGGCTTCACGGGTGCGCTGAAGAAGTTCGCCCGGCTGGTCGAACAGGGCGCCCTGCCGCGACCGGCGTGATCCGTCGAGGGGCTCCACGCTCACCGGAATGTCGGTGGCGCACCGTACCGTCGGGCGAATGACGGACGCGATGAACCGGACCGCCGCACCCCTCGCGGACGGGCTCGTGCTGGGTTCCGACGGCCGGCCCCGGTGTGCGTGGGGCGCCAGCGCCGAGGAGTACGTCGCCTACCACGACCAGGAGTGGGGGCGGGCGGTGCGCGGCGACGACGCCCTCTTCGAGCGGATGAGCCTGGAGGCGTTCCAGTCCGGGCTGTCCTGGATCACCATCCTGCGCAAACGCGAGGCGTTCCGGCGGGCGTTCGACGGCTTCGCCATCACCGCCGTCGCGCGGTATGCGGAGGCGGACACGGCCCGGCTGCTGGCCGACGCGGGCATCGTGCGAAACCGGATGAAGATCGAGGCCACGGTGCACAACGCCCGTGTCGCCGCGGAGCTGTCCGGTGGTCTGGCCGCGCTGCTGTGGTCGTTCGCGCCGCAGCCGGGCCGTCCACGGCCTGCCACCCGCGCCGACGTGCCCGCCACCACGGTCGAGTCCACCGCGATGGCCCGCGAGCTGAAACGGCGCGGCTTCCGCTTCGTCGGCCCGACCACGGCCTACGCGCTGATGCAGGCCACCGGCATGGTCGACGACCACCTCGCCGGGTGCCACGTGCGCTGATGCGGCGGCCTCCGCTCGGGCCGCCGGACCCACGCCGAGGCCGGTGTCCGCGACGTGTGCGACCCGGGCGTCCCGTGCCCGCAGCACCGGCCGGGCGTGATGTGATGAGCCCATGGCGCACTGGGCGGTGATCATTCCGGCGGACACGTGGGCGACCGAGCGGCTGTTCCACCACGACACCCTGACGGTGGCCGGATCGCCCCCGGCCCGACCGGGTGAGGGCGACGAGGTTCTGCTGCTCGCGGGCGGCGACCAGCCGTTGGTGGTGGCGTTGGGGACGGTCGCCGGGGAGTCCGGCGAGGACGTGGTCATCGCGTACCGGCGGCGGGTGTTCGACGAGCCCGTTCCGGCGGCCGGGCTGAGCCTGGACGGTGCGGTGACCGCGGTCGACGAGCAGCGGTTCCGGCAGCTCGCGGAGCGCCTGGGCGGCGACCGGGATCAACGCACCTGGCTGGTCAGTGTGGACCTGCCGATCGAGGCGACCACCCCCGCCGAGGCGGTCCGGCAGTTCTGGTCGTACGTGCGGGAGTTGGGACCGGCCGAGCTGCCCGCGTTCGTGTCGCCGACCGACGACGAGCTGGCGATGCAGGCGTTCGTACTGGGCGAGGAGGCCAACCTCGACCCCGAGGAGGACGACGAGGACTGACCCGCTGGGCATGCCTCGCGGCCCTCTGTGCACTCGCTCATGCGGTACGCGCGCGACGGCCCCGGAACGCCGTGTTCCGGGGCCGTGCGGTGTATTACGGGATGTGCCGGGTGGCCGGCGGCCGCGGATCAGCCGCCGGGACCGAGAGTCGCGCGATCAGCCGCCGAGGCTGGACGCGGCCGACTGGATCGCCGAGGCGAACGTGCTGACCTGGGTGTACACGCCGGGCTTGTTGGGCCGGGCGCAGCCCTCGCCCCAGCTCACGATCCCGACCTGAATCCAGGCGTTGGCGGCGTCGCGGCGGAACATCGGGCCGCCCGAGTCGCCCTGGCAGGTGTCCACACCGCCCTGGACGAGGCCGGCGCAGATCTCGTCGCTGGGAATGATCTGGCCGTCGTACATGGCGCTGGAGTTGCAGGTGGCGTCGTCCACGAACGGCACGGTCGCCTTGAGCAGGTACCGCTGCTGCGACCCGCCCTCACGCGCCGCGCCCCAGCCCGAGATGGTGAACGTGCCCGAGTCGTACGTCGTGTTCGTGGCGATCGGCAGCGTGGCCAGGCCGGTGACCGGGCTGGACAGCCGGATCAGCGCCCAGTCCTTGCCGCTGCCGTTGTAGCCGGGCGCCCGGTACACGTAGTTGGACTTGCGGGTGATCTTGCTGGACGAGTTCAGGTCGACGACGCCCAGCGTGGCGGTGATGCTCGTGTTCGTGCCGGTCCGGTTCACGCAGTGCGCGGCGGTCAGCACGATGGTTGGGCTGTAGAGGGCGCCGCCGCAGCCCATCGACAGGCGGACCATGAACGGGAACTCGCCCTGGCTCGCCTGCGAGCCGCCGACCACCGACGGGCTCACGATGTTGTCACCCGAGCCGGGGGACGCGCTCGCGGGTGCCGCCTGCAGTACCGTCCCCATCGCCGCGGCGGTGAGCGCGGCCGCCGCACCGCCCAGAATCCTGCGCCAGCTTGCCATCCGGTCCTCCCCACCCGACGGTGCGCCGGGTCGCGCCCGCCGTCTTCGATTGGGGAGATCCTAGGCATTCACATTGTTAAATGTCTCTATCTCAATTGACTCATACTGTCGGCTGATGATCATGGGGTCACGACGTCATGTCCGTGACCCCACGATCCCCGGCGCGTCAGTGGCCCTGGAACACCGGCTTCTGCTTGGCCACGAACGCGGCCACCGCGTCACGGTGATCCGTGGTGCCGCCGCAAATCGCCTGCGCCTGCGCCTCGGCCGCCAGCGCGTCCGACAGCGTCCCGGCGTCGGCGATGGACAGCTCCCGCTTGATCGCCCCGTACGCGACGGTCGGGCCCGCCGCCAGCCGCGCGGCCAGCTCCCGGGCCACCGGCAGGACCTGATCGTCGTCGTCCAGCAGGCGGCTGAGCAGGCCCAGCTCGGCGCACCGCTCGGCGCGCACCGGCTCGGCCAGCAGCAGCAGCTCCAGCGCGCGGGCGTGCCCGACGATGCGCGGCAGCGACCAGCTGATCCCGGTGTCGCCCGCCAGGCCCACGTTCGCGAACGCCATCAGGAAGGTGGTGCGCGGGCCGCCGATGCGGAAGTCCGCCAGCAGCGCGAGCGAGGCGCCCGCCCCGGCCGCGGTGCCCCGGACGGCGGCGACCACCGGCTTGGGCAGGCTGGCCAGCCGCTGGGCGATCGGGTTGTAGTGGGCCCGCACGGTGTCCAGGTCGGTGGAGCCCGAGGACAGGGTGCCCGCGTGCTCGCGCAGGTCCTGACCGACACAGAAGGCGTTGCCCGCACCGGCCAGCACCACGGCGCGGCAGGACTTGTCGGTCTCCAGCGCGGCGAGGGTGTCCCGCAGCGCCTCCTTGAGATCGACGTCGAGGGCGTTCATCGCGTCGGGCCGGTTGAGCGTGAGGGTGACGACCGCATCGGTGCGGTCGACGAGCAGCGAGTCCGTCATGGCAGAGAGAATCCCACAATCCCGCACGGATCAGGACCGGCGTGTGACCGAAGCATCGAGGCAGCGCTCCACGAACCGGTCCGCGGCCGGGCGCAACCGGCTGGCGTGCCGGTCGAAGAACTGCGCCGCACTGGTGCCCGGCCAGCGCTCCGGCAGCAGGGACGGTGGCAGCTGCGGGTCCTGGAACAGGAACGAGCGCCAGGCGTGCACGAGCTGGAACCGGGTCGCGTACGCCTCCTCATCGGAGCTGCGGGCGGTCACCGCGGCCACCAACGGACGGTAGGCGGCCACGAACTCCTCGTACGCGTGCCCGATCTCGGTCAGGTTCCACGCCCGCCGCACCACCTGCGCCGCGCCCGGCGAACCGGCGGCGTGGCAGGCGCTGAACCGCTCGTACTGGACGGCGGCCTCGGTGAGCACCAGGTCGACCTCCTCGGCGGGCCGGGGGGCGACCCACGCGTGCTCGTCCACCATGCCGTAGCCGAGAAAGGACAGCCGGGCGGCGTCGCGCCGCGACATCGGAGAGCGGAGCAGGACCAGGTCGAACCGCCCGTCCCAGGCGACCCGGTGGGTGCGGTAGATGCGCGCGGAGGCCTCGTCCAGGCGCCGGGCGGCCTTCGGGGTGAGCAGATAGCCCGGGCCGGAGACCAGCCGCATGGGGTGCAACCAGCCCTGACGTACCATTCGGGACACTGCGGTGCGCACCGCTGGCGGCGCGATGCCCAGCGGTGCGAGCAGCTTGACCAGGGCGGCCACCGGGGCACGCCCGCCACGCGGGCGAAGGTAGTCGCCGTACAGGTCGAAGAGGGCCGACCGCGCCTGCATGACCGCACATTGTGACAGCACGGAAGGCGATATGCTAGACGCTGTCACATCGGTCCGGGCTGAGTTTGGGATCGCCGGGGTTCATCAGGGAAAATGTTTGATCGGCACGGTGGGACAGGCGGCGCGTACGGCGCAGCATGACCCATTGGCTGCGGTCTCGGGTCGGTCCGGCGGGGGCGACTCCGCCGCCGGTCGGAAACGAGGTATGGCGCCGCGTGGGGCTGAGTACGCGGCGTTGACGAAGTGGCTGTGGGGAGACCCACCGACCCTGATGTAGGTCTGAGGGGAGACAAGATGGCGGCGATGAAGCCGCGGACGGGCGATGGTCCGCTGGAGGTCACCAAGGAGGGTCGTGGCATCGTCATGCGCGTCCCGCTGGAAGGTGGTGGCCGTCTCGTCGTTGAGATGACTCCGGACGAGGCCAACGCGCTGGGTGACGCGTTGAAGGCGATCGCCGGCTGACGTTTCACGCAGGGCCCGCCGGTACGGTACCCGCCGTACCGGCGGGCTTTCCACGTCATACGGAAAGGTCATCCGTCAGTGTTCCCGATCCGTCTGGTCGCGCGGCCCGGCGACCGTACCCATGTCATCGCGGTCGGCAGCGCCGGTCCGCTCGGCGCTGAACCGGCCGACGACCTGGCCGCCGAGGTGGCCGAGCTGTGCCGCACCGCCGAGCATCCGGAGCGCGCCGGCGCCGTGCAGACGCTGCCGCGTCCGCTGCGTACCCCGGCCAAGGTGCTGGCCGTGGGCGTCGGCGCCGCCGACGAGGCCGGCTGGCGCGCCGCCGGCGCCGCCGTGGCCCGCGCCGCGGCGGACGACGAGCCACTCGCGGTCCTGCTGCCCGCCGACGCGACCCCGGCCGCGGTCCAGGGCCTCGCCGAAGGGCTCTGGCTGGGCGGCTACCGCTACACCCGCGGCGCGAAGCCGCCACGCACCGCCGAGGTCGAGCTGGTCACGGGCCATGGGTACGCCGAGGCCCTCGACGCCGCCCGCGCCTGCGCCCGCGCCGCCTGGCTGGCCCGCGACCTCACCAACACGCCATCCTCGCTGAAGAACCCGGCCTGGTTCGCCGCGCAGGTGGTGGCCGAGGCGGAGCACCGCGCCGGCGTGACCGCGACCGTGTGGGAGCCCGACCGGCTGGCCGCCGAGGGCTTCGGCGGCCTGCTGGCCGTGGGCGGCGGCTCGGCGAACCCACCGCGCCTGGTCGAGCTGGCCTGGACGCCGCCGGACGCCACCCGGCACGTCGTGCTCGTCGGCAAGGGCATCACGTTCGACACCGGCGGGATCTCCATCAAGCCGGTCGCCGCCATGCAGCTCATGCGCAAGGACATGGGCGGCGCGGCGGCCGTCGTCGCGGCCACCCTCGCCGCCGCCGACCTGCGCCTGCCGGTCCGGGTGAGCACCCTCGTGCCGCTGGCCGAGAACGCGGTCAGCGGGTCCGCGTACCGGCCGGGGGACGTGATCACCCACTACGACGGCACGACCAGCGAGAGCACCAACACCGACGCCGAGGGGCGGCTCGTACTGGCCGACGCCCTCGGGTACGCCGTGGCCCGCCTCGACCCCGACGTGGTCATCGACCTGGCGACCCTGACCGGGGCCAACGCGGTCGCGCTCGGGGCGCGGACCGCCGCCCTGTACAGCTACGACGACGAGCTGGCCGGGGCGCTGTTCGAGGCCGGGCAGGCCAGCGGCGAGCGGATGTGGCGCATGCCGCTGCCCGACGACTACGCCGAGTTCCTGCACAGCGACATCGCCGACCGGTACAGCGCACCCACGCAGGGCGGCGGCTCCGTGATGGCCGCGATGTACCTGCGCGAGTTCCTGGGCGACCGGGTCGGCCGCTGGGCCCACCTGGACATGAGCGCGCCCAGCTGGGCGTCCGCCGCCGACGGCGAACTCAGCAAGGGCGCCACCGGCTGGGGCGCCCGGATGCTGCTGCGCTACCTCAGCGCCTGACCCCGCGTCGCGGTCGTGCGCGTGACCGTGCCGCTGCCTCAGCGCTTGACCGCGGCCAGCAGGCCCGCGCCGCTCGGGATCAGCGCGGGGATCCACTCCTCGGCCTCGCGGACCGCCTTGACGGTCTCCCGGATCGTCACGGTGTCGACGTCGCGGGCGGCCGGGTCGCCGATCCGGCCACCCGCCAGCGCCCCGTTGATCACCAGCACCCCGCCGGGGCGCAGCAGCCGCAGCGCGGCCTCCGCGCACGCGCCGAACTCGGCGGCGTCCGCGTCCGCGAACACCAGGTCGTAGACCCCGTCGGCGAGGCGGGGGAGCACGTCCAGCCCCCGGCCGGCGATGATCCGGGTACGGGAGGCCGCGTAGCCCGCCTCGACGAAGATGCGCCGGGCGATGCGCTGGTGCTCGCTCTCCACGTCGATCGTGGTCAGCACCCCGCCCGGACGCATGCCGCGCAGCAGCCAGACGCCGCTGACGCCGGTGCCCGTACCGATCTCGACCACCGCCTTGGCGTGGCCGGCCGCGGCCAGCAGCCGCAGCACCGCCCCGGAGCCGGGGGTGACGCAGGGGATGCCGAGCTCGCGCGCCAGACCCCGAGCGGTCTGCAGGACCAGGTCCTCGGTGGCGTACGCCTCGGCGAAGCTGAGTGACTGTGCCGTCGGCGAGCCGAACGGCCGGGGGGCTGCGGTGACGATGAGGACCTCCGGCGTAAGGGGGATGGGCGTTGGACAACCGGCGCACATCGGGTATGAGAGTAGATCGGTGCCCGTCCGGCGCGCATCGGGACTTCGATGGATCGAATACCCGGGCCCTGGACCGGCGGTTCGCTGCCACCGATCCGTGTCATCCTGGGAGGGGAGCCGGGATGAGTGGAGGCATCGACGTGACCGACGGCTGGAACTGGCGCCAGCCTCAACCGCCGACGCCGCCCTCCGGGCCGTCCGCGGCGGGGTCGCCATGGTGGTCCGACGCGCTCGCGGACCCGTGGCGCGACCCGCACGCGCCCGCTGCCGTGGTGGTGCCCAGCCCGCCGACGAGCGGGGGGCCGGCGCCCGAGCTGGTCAGCGACCCCGACGGGCCGCGCCGCTCGTACGCTCCGGTCCTGCTGATCTGCCTGATCACGGCCATGCTGGCGGGCGGCCTCGGCGGCACCCTGGGCTACGTGTTCGCGGCCCGCAACGGGGTGGGTGGCGGCACGACGCTGGGTGCCGCGCCGCCGCAGACCGCACCGTCATCCGTGCAGCGCGCCCCCGAGTCCCAGGCCGGGGTGGCGAAGAAGGTGATGCCCAGCGTGGTGACCGTCCGGGTGACCGGCGCGATCGGCTCCGGCTTCGTGGCCACCACCGACGGGTACGTGATCACCAACGATCACGTGGTGGAGGGCGCCGACAAGACCATGTCCGTGGCGTTCACCGACGGCACCACCGCCTCGGCCAAGGTGGTCGGGCGTGACCCCGAGTCGGACATCGCCGTCATCAAGGTCAACAGGTCGCGGCTCAGCCCCGTCGTCTTCGGCAACTCCGACGCGATCGCGGTCGGCGACCGGGTGCTGGCCTTCGGTGCCCCGCTCGGCCTGGTGAACACCGTGACCGACGGCATCGTCAGCGCGCTGGACCGCACCATCCAGGCCGGCGAGCCGGGCGGCACCACCCGGTACTACGCGGCCATCCAGACCGACGCGGCGGTGAACCAGGGCAACTCCGGCGGCCCCCTGGTCGACGCGGACGGCCGGGTGATCGGGATGAACTCCGTGATCCGCTCCGTGGGCGGCACGGAGACCGAGGCGGGCAACATCGGGCTCGCCTTCGCCATCCCGATCAACCAGGTACGCCGGGTGGCCAAGGACATCATCGACACGGGCAAGGCCCGCCGTACGGTGATCGGGGCCGAGGTGGCCGCCACCGGCGGCCTGGTGGGCTCCGGCGGGGCCCGGCTGCGCGCCGTGGAGCCGTCCGGTCCCGCCGCGGCGGCCGGTCTCAAGCCCGGTGACGTGCTCACCCGCCTCGACGGCCACGTCATCGAGGACGGCACGGACCTGATCGCGCTGGTCCGCAAGCACGACCCGGGCGCCACCGTGGCCGTCGAGTACCGGCGGGGCAGCAAGACCGAGACGGCTTCGGTCACCTTGGCCGAGGACACCAACTGAGCCGGTGTGCGTACTCTTGGTCGGCGGTGCAGCTACGGACGGGAAGGCAGGGGAGGTCGGGCCGTGTTCGAGAACCTGAACTGGTGGGAGATTCTCGCCCTGCTCATGCTCGCTCTGCTGATCTTCGGTGAGCGGCTGCCCAAGGTCATCGGGGATGGCCTGCGGATGCTGCGCGGCCTGCGCGCGATGGCCCAGAACGCGACCAGCGACCTGAGCCGCGAGCTGGGCACGGACATCCAGCTCCAGGACCTGCACCCGAAGGCGTTCATCCGCAAGCACCTGCTCAGCGAGGACGAGGAGGCGGCGCTGCGCCAGCCGCTGCAGGGCCTCTTCGACGACGTCAAGAGCGACCTGAACGGCGTCAAGACCGGCCTCAACGGCGTCAAGAGCGACCTGGGCGACGCCACGGACTGGCGCAGCACAGCGACGCCGGGCGCAGCCGTGGCGCCGCAGCAGCCCCGTCCCGTCGCCGACCGCTTCGACGTCGACGCCACCTGAGCCGGGCGGGCCCGGCCCGAGGGTCAGCCGCGGCGGGCGTTGACCATCAGGCCCAGCGGCTTGCCGACCAGCGACTCCCGGCGTACGGCCAGGCGCTCCGCGACCGCGTCGAGGGCCTGTGCGGCCGGGGCCGACGGGTCGGCCACCACGATCGGGGTGCCCGCGTCGCCTGCCTCACGGACCCGGGTGTCCAGCGGGATCTGGCCCAGCAGGGGCACCGAGGCACCCACCGTACGGGTCAGCGAGTCGGCCACCGTGGCGCCGCCGCCCGCCCCGAACACCTCCATGCGGGAGCCGTCCGGCAGTTCCAGCCACGACATGTTCTCCACCACGCCGACCAGGCGCTGGTGGGTCTGCAGCGCGATCGCCCCGGCCCGCTCGGCCACCTCGGCGGCCGCGGCCTGCGGGGTGGTCACCACGAGGATCTCGGCGTTCGGCAGGAGCTGGGCCAGGGAGATCGCCACGTCGCCGGTGCCGGGCGGCAGGTCCAGCAGCAGCACGTCCAGGTCGCCCCAGTAGACGTCCGCCAGGAACTGCTGCAACGCCCGGTGCAGCATCGGGCCGCGCCACACCACGGCCGCGTTGCCCGCGGTGAACATGCCGATCGAGATGACCTTCACGCCGTGCGACTGCGGCGGCATGATCATGTCCTCGACCCGGGTGGGCTTGCCGTCCACGCCGAGCATCCGGGGCACCGAGTGGCCGTAGATGTCCGCGTCGATCACGCCGACCGACAGGCCACGCTTGGCCAGGGCGGCGGCCAGGTTCACCGTCACGCTGGACTTGCCCACCCCGCCCTTGCCGGAGGCGATCGCGTACACCCTGGTCCGGGAGCCGGGCTGGGCGAACGGGATCACCGGCTCCGCGGTCGCCGCGCCGCCGCCGCGCAGGGTGGTCTGCAACTGCTGGCGCTGCTCGGCGGTCATCACCCCGAAGTCGATCTCGACGGCGGTGATGCCGGGGATCCGGGTCAGCGCCGCGGTGATGTCCGCGTTGAGCTTGTCGCGCAGCGGGCAGCCGGCGACGGTGAGCAGCAGCTCGACGCGTACCCGCCCGTCGGCGACGGTGAAGCCTTTGACCATGCCGAGGTCGGTGATCGGCCGGCGGATCTCGGGGTCGTCGACGGTGGCGAGGGCGGCCTGAATGGCCTCCTCGAGGGTCGCTGCGGCGGGCGATGCGGGCATGGCGACGATGTTACTGCGCGGTCAGCTCCACGCATCCTCCCCGCCACTGTGATGCTGTGCGCTCGTCAGACGTCCTGGTCGCGCCGGTCCAGCTTCGCCCGGCGGGCCGCCGCCTCGTCCAGCTCGTCGGCCAGCCGGGCCAGCTCCGAACGGACGAAGTCACGGGTCGCCACCTCGCCCAGTGCGATCCGCAGCGCCGCGATCTCCCGGGCCAGGTACTCCGTGTCGGCCTTCTGCATGGCCGCCCGGCGCCGGTCCTCCTCCATCGCCAGGCGGTCCCGGTCGGCCTGCCGGTTCTGCGCCAACAGGATCAGTGGTGCCGCGTACGACGCCTGCAGCGACAGCACCAGCGTCAGGAACGTGAACGTGTACGGGTCGAACCGCAGGTTCTTCGGCGCCATCGTGTTCCACGCGAACCACAGACCGATGACCACGGTCATGTAGACGATGAACTTCGCCGTACCCATGTAGCGGGCGATGCTCTCCGACCAGCGCCCGAACGCCTCCGGGTCGAAGCGGGGCAGGCGGACCCGGCCCGGCTCGACCGGCTGGTCGAGCCGGTCGCGCCGAGGCTCACTCATCGCTGAGCCTCGGCAGGATGACGGCCGCTACGCCCGGTGCTGGCTCGTCGTCCGGGGCGTCCCGGTCACGCCAGTCGCGCGGCAGCGAGTGGTCGAGCACGTCGTCGACCGTCACCGCGCCGAGCAACCGGTGCGCCGGATCCACCACCGGCCAGGCGACCAGGTCGTACGTCGCCATCCGCTTGGTGATCTCCGGCAGGGTGGCCTGCGGCGGCAGCGGGTCGAGGTCGTTGTCCACGATTCCGCCGAGCAGCGTGGCCGGCGGCTCCCGGAGTAGCCGCTGGAAGTGCACCATGCCCAGGTACTTGCCGGTCGGCGTCGCGGACGGAGCCCGCGCCACGAACACCTGCGCCGCGACGACCGGAGACAGCTCGGGGCTGCGGATGCGGGCCAGCGCCTCGGCCACTGTCGCGTCGGGGGTGAGGATCACCGGCTCCGAGGTCATCACGCTGCCCGCCGTGCCCGGCCGGTAGCTCATCAGCTGGCGGACCGGGGCGGCCTCCTCGGGCTCCATCAGGTCGAGCAGCACGACCTGCTCGGCCTTGGGCAGCTCGGCCAGCAGGTCCGCGGCGTCGTCCGGGTCCATCCGTTCGAGTACGTCGGCCGCCCGCTCCCGGTCCAGCCGGGCCAGGATCTCCACCTGGTCGTGCTCCGGCAGCTCCTCCATGACGTCGGCCAGCGTGCGGTCGCTGAGCGCGGCCGCCACCTCGTTGCGCCGGGCGTCGGAGAGGTCCTGCAGCGCGTTGGCCATGTCCGCGGGGCGCATCTGCTCCAGCAGGGCCAGCAGGTTCGAGGTGCCCTGGGCGTCCGTGGGGCCGACCAGGCCACGCACCCGGTCGTACTCGACCTGGTAGACGTGTCCGCGGCGGGCGAGCCGCCCGGTGTGCTCGCGGACCGCGACGCGGGTGATCAGCCACTCGTTGTTGCGGTTCAGCTCCATGCCGAGGTCCACGACGGTGCCGGACTGGCCGGTGCCCTCGCCGTCCTCGGGCAGCACTGTCACCCGGCGGTCCAACAGGTCGCCCAGGATCAGCAGCTCGTTCTGCCGCTTCTCGAACCGGCGCAGGTTCAGCGTGCCGGTGCCGAGCACCACCGCCTCGGCGTCCATCGAGGTCACCCGGCCGATCGGCAGGAAGATCCGCCGACGCAGGGCCATCTCGGCGACCAGGCCCACGACCTGCGGCGGACGGTTCGTGGTGCGCAGGCGGACCACGGCGTCGCGGACCCGGCCCACGCGGTCGCCGTTGGGATCGAACACGGGCAGCGCGGCCAATCGCGCGAGATACACCCTCGTCCCCATGGTCACGGGTTCAGCCTAGGTTAGCGTCGGGACATGTCTACCGTGGTGTACGAGATCGTGGACGTATTCACCGATCGTCCGTTCGCGGGGAACCCGTTGGCGGTCGTCTTCGGAGCCGAGTCCCTCGCCGGTGACCAGATGCAGGCGCTGGCCCGCGAGTTCAACCTCTCCGAGACGGTGTTCGTGCTGCCCGCCGAGTCCGGCGGCAGTTACCGTGCCCGCATCTTCACCCCCGAGGCGGAGCTGCCGTTCGCCGGTCACCCCAGCGTCGGCGCCGCGGTGACCTCCGTACGCCGGGGCCTGGCCGCACCCGGCTCCCTCGTGCAGGAGTGCGGGGCCGGGCCGCTGCCGGTCGAGGTCACCGAGGACGGGTCGGCCACGCTCACCGGTGGCACCCCGACGCTGGGCGCGCCGATGGATCCGGCGCCGCTGCTGGCCATGGCCGGGCTCACCGCCGACGACCTGGCCGGGCAGGCGGCGCCGCGCCTCGCCGGGTGCGGCCTGGAGTTCGCGTTCCTTCCGGTACGCCGGGAAGCCCTCGCCCGCGCCCGGGTGGATGAGGGCGCCGCGGAACGGCTCGGGGTGTCCCAAATAAGCGTATTCGCCTGGGACGACGCGCAGCGCTCGGCGTACGCCCGGGTGTTCTGCCCCGGGGTGTCGGTGCCGGAGGATCCGGCCACCGGATCGGCGGCGCTCGGGCTCGGGGTGTGGCTGGTCGCGGCGGGGTGGCTGCCGGGGGACGGCACCGCCGCGTACACCGTGCACCAGGGGATCGAGATGCACCGGCCGTCGCTGCTGGCGTGCACGGTCACGGCGGAGGCCGGAGCCGCGACTCGGGCCACCGTCTCCGGGCACGTGGTGCCCGTGGCGCGGGGCGAGATCGCCGTCCCGCCGTTCCGCGGCTGAACCGTCGGGTCGCCCCCACCCCGCCAGCCCGAGCCGCCGGCTCAGCGGGGTCGGTACCGCCTGGCGGCTCAGCGGCGGCGGACTCGGTGCAGCCGGAACGGGCGGCGGACCGGGACGCGGGCCGGGGTCTCCCTCGGTGGTGCGGACTGTGCGCCGTCGGGCAGGGCGGGCGCGGCGACCGGTTGCTCCCCGGCGGTGGTGAGCCGGACGATCGCGCAGCCGTCACGCTCCCAGCGGGCGACCACCTCCTCGGCCGTACCCGAGGCATTGAGCCGCTTGGCGGCGAGCTGCGGCGCGACCTCCGCCCAGTCGTCCGAGCCGGGGGCGATCCGGGCGGCGGCCGCCTCCCAGATCACGATCAGGCCGCCGGTGTCGCCGCGCAGCCGTACGGTGGCGCGGGTCGCGTCGGCCAGCTCCGGCGCCGACTGCTCGCCGGGGCCGCACACCACGATCAGTGCCCCGTCCAGGGGCAGGCACCACAGAGCGCGGGCCGGGCCGTCCCCGACACTGATCCAGGCCACGGCCGCCTTCTTGACGGCCTCCTCCACGAGCGCAGCTGTCACAGACCCATCCTGTCACCCACCCCGCCGCCTCCCGCACCCTGCTCGCGCCGAAGTTGATGACTTCGGGTCAGCGCCGAACCGAAACTCATCAAGATCCGCAAAGGCTGCGCTCTTGCGGTGCGGGATGGCCGTCATCGGCGCCGTGGCCCGGCCGGTCGGCGTTTCACGGCCGCGGTCGGAAGTGCTCAGACCAGGACGGGGTGACGGTCGACCAGATTCACGATCTCGGTCAGCGAGGAGACGGTCGCGCCGGTGAAGCCGTCGTCGTGGTCGAAGACGAGGTGGTCGGCCAGGTCGGGTGCGGCCAGCCGGACGGCGGTCATGCCGACCGCCTCGGCTCCGGTCAGCTCGCGGCTGCCGCCGTCCCCGACGTACAGACAGTCCCGGGGCGCCACGCCGAGGCGGTCGCAGGCGGCCAGGTAGATCCGGGGGTCCGGCTTGCAGACGCCCAGTTCCACCGAGAACACCTGGGCGTCGAGCAGACGGGCCACGGGCAGGGTGGGCAGAAAAGCGGGCAGTTCGTGGGTGCAGTCGCTGACCAGGGCGGTGGCGAGCCCGCGGCGGCGTAACTTCATGAGAGCGCTCACCGCGTCCGCGCGCAGCCGGGTATCGGCACGCAGGGCGTTGATCCGGGCCGGCATAGCGGCTGCCAGCTGGCCCGGGCCGGGGTGGCCGCCCGCCTGCTCGATCACCCACCCTAGGGTGTCCTCGGCGGATCCGAAGAGTCCCCGGGCCCGGGCCCGGAACGACCGATCGAGTACGCCCACGACGACGTCGGGGTCGCAGCCGAGGAAGCGGGCGATGGCGGCATGCTGTGGCCCGCGCCGGACGGAGCGGGTCAGCGTACCGAAGAAGTCAAACACGACCGCACCGTATGCGGGCATGCCGATCAGCCTCCGGGCATCGAGAGAGTTACATCGAGAAAACGAACAGGGGCCGGAACCGTCGGTGAGCGTAGCCACCGATTTACTCTGCGCTCAATGGAGGTTCACAAATTGTGACGCGGCAGTCCGGGTCATGTCAGCGGCGGAACTGAGCCATGCCCTCATCGCGCCATTCATCGAACCTGCCCACCGTCGTCGCGCTCACCGTGGCGGTGCTGGCCGTCTCCTCGTCTGCGCCGTTGATCAAGTTCGCGGCGGCACCCGCGCTGGCCGTGGCATTCTGGCGCAACGGCCTGGCCGCCCTCGCATTGACCCCTGTCGCTTGGGGCCCGCGCCGCGCCGAGCTGCGCGACGTGCTCCGCGGCGTACGCCGCCGGGACGGCATGTTCTGCCTGCTGGCCGGTGCCGCGCTCGCCGCGCACTTCGCCACCTGGATGCCGAGCGTCCAGCTCGGCTCCGTGGCCACCGCGACCGCGCTCGTGGCCACCCAGCCGGTATGGCAGGGCCTGATCGCCGCCGCGCAGGGCCGGCGCCCCACCGTGGCGGGCTGGTGCGGCATCGCGCTGGCCGTGGCGGGCGCCGCCTGGGCCACCGGTGCCGACGTCGGCGTCTCCGGCCGGGCCGTCGCCGCGGACGTGCTGGCCCTGCTCGGCGGCCTGTTCGCGGCCGTCTACACCGCGCTGGGGGAGCGGGCCCGAACCCGGCTGACCACCACCACGTACACGTGGATCTGTTACGGCACCTGCGCCGGGCTGCTGCTGGTGGTCTGCCTGGCCGCCCGGCTCCCGCTGACCGGGTACGACCCTGGTACCTGGGCCGCGATCCTCGCCCTCGTGGTGGGTGCCCAGCTGCTCGGCCACTCGATGTTCAACTACGCGCTGCACCGCACCTCGGCCACCACGGTCAGCGTGCTGATCCTGCTGGAGGTACCCGGCGCGGCACTGATCGCCTGGGTCTGGCTCGGCCAGGTGCCCCGCGCCGGAGCCCTGCCCGGCATCGCACTGCTGCTGGTGGGTGTCGCGGTGGTCGTGCTCGGCGCGGGCCTGCGCCGCGGCGAGCGGGACGCGACCGCGTCGCTGGCCGACGCCGCCGACCCCTCGCCCCGGTGATCGCCCGCCCGCGGCCGCGCTCAGTCTGCAGGCGTGCCTCGGCGTGGTCGTGGTTCACCCGCCCCGCCGCATGGGGCGTCGATGACAAGATGAACACGCGGATAACGAACCGCCGCGACCACTCAGGGTGACCGGCGCGCCGCGGTGTCAATTCTGGCGCGCCACGGTGACGTCGATGTTTGCCCCAGAAAGCGCAAGCGGGCAGGATCGCCGCATGGTCTATGACGCACGTTCGGTCAGCGGCAGCCGGTCACGGAAGGACGCCACGCGCCCCGCGGCGGGCCGCCGCCCCCGCGCCACGACGGCCGCCGCCGACACCGACGCGGACCTCGCCGTGGAACGCCCGGCCGCGCTCCCCGCGGACGAGCCGGACGCCTCGCCCGAGGAGGCTCCAGTGACCTTGCGCCTCGACGGGAAGGTCGCGCTGGTCACGGGCGCGGGCAGCCCGGACGGCATCGGGTACGCGACCGCCAGGCGGCTGCGCGACCTCGGCGCCCGGGTGGCGATCGTGTCCACCACGCGCCGCATCCACGACCGCGCCTCGGAACTCGGGGTCACCGGCTTCGTCGCCGACCTCACCGACGAGGCCGAGGTGGGCGCGCTGGCCGACGCCATCTCCGATCAGCTCGGCGACATCGAGGTGCTGGTCAACAACGCCGGGCTGGCCAGCCGGACCAGTCCCGAGGTGCTGCGTCCAGTAGCCCAGCTGACCTACGACGAGTGGCGTGCCGAGATCGATCGGAACCTGAGCACCGCGTTCCTGTGCAGCCGGGCGTTCGTGGGCAGCATGTGCGAGCGTGGGTGGGGTCGGATCGTCAACCTGGCCGCCACGGCCGGTCCGATCAACGCCCTGCCCACCGAAGCCGCGTACGCCGCGGCGAAGGCCGGGGTGCTGGGCCTCACCCGAGCCCTGGCCATGGAGCTCGTCGCGGACGGCGTGAACGTCAACTGTGTCGCCCCCGGAACGATCTACACGGCGGCGTCCACGGTCACCGAGATCAAGCAGGGGCTCGGCACCCCGATCGGCCGTCCCGGCACCCCGGACGAGGTGGCCGCGGCGATCGCGTTCCTGTGTTCGCCGGCCGCGTCGTACATCACGGGTCAGATGCTGGTCGTGGACGGCGGCAACAGCGTCCGCGAGGCCGAATTCCGCTGACCCGGGCGTCGCGACAGCGCCCGGCCTCCGGTCGACCCGGGATTGCCCCTGGTCGACCGGGCCGCCGGGTCAGTACGTGCTGGTGCTGCTGGTGGCAGCGCCGATGATGATGGCCCCGAGGCAGAACAGCAGGGGCAGGATGGTGAAGATGTAGCCGAGCCACAGGCCGGCCGTCGCCAGACCCTCCCCGCCCTCACCGGTCTCCCGAATCTGCTTCTTCGCCACGTGACCCAGGACGATCGCGGCGGGCGAGAAGACGAACGCGAAGACCAGCGCCAGGATCGCCATGGTGTTGGTGCTCTGTCCGGCCGCGTAGGGCTGTGCGTACGGCTGAGCGCCGTACGGTTGCTGCCCGTATTGCGGCTGCCCGTACGGCTGCTGTCCGTATTGCGGTTGCTGCCCGTACGCCTGCGGGGGGTACGGCTGGCTGCTCGTCGGCGGAAGGTACGGCTGCCCGCTGGCCGGTGCACCGCTGGCCGGGGCCGCATACGGGTCCGAGGCGTAGGGGTTCGGCTGCTCGTAGGGCTGCTGCGGCTGGTATGGATCCGGCGTGCCGCCGGGCGGCGGATAAGTCATGTCAGGGTCCTCCTCGTGTAACCGGCACCGTACTAGTCGAGTCGAGGCCGGCGACATCCGCGCTTGGCGTCGGTCGCCCGGCTAACCGTTCAGGCCTGGCGGGTGAGACCCGCGGCGGCGCGTTCGACCATGACGCAGCGGTCCTCGACGTAGTCGAGTCCCGCCTCGGTGGCGATCCGGCGCGCTTCGGCGGAGACGATGCCGCTCTGCAGCCACACCGCGGGAATCTTGGCGGCGATCGCCTGCCGCACGATCTCGACCGCGTCGGCGGCCGGCCGGAAGATGTCGACGAGGTCGACCGGCTCCCGGATATCGGCCAGCGTCCGGTAGGCCCGCTGCCCGAACACCTCGTCAACGAACGGGTTGACCGGGATGACGTGCCAGCCGTGTCGGAGCATGTGCAGCGGCACCGAGTGGGCCGGCTTCCCAGGGTCCCGTGAGGCGCCCACGACCGCGATCACCTTCGCGTCGGCCAGGATCTGCCGTGCACTGCGCATGGTCCGACTCTATCGACGGATCAGAGCAGGGTGAGCTGTTCCACCTCCGCCTGTGACGTCCGATGCACGACCCGGCCGCCGCGCGGTGCGGAGCCGGCCGCCGCGCCCGGTGGCCGATCGCCGTCGCCGCCGTCCACCTGGTGGGACTCGGCCGGATCCGGGCGGTGCAGTCCGTGGCGGCGAGCGGCCAGCCGGACCCGGGCGGCGATCTCTGCCTGCGTCGCCCGGGGCAGGTGGGACCCGGCCCCGTAAAGCTCCCGGTAGCGTGGCGCCAGCTCCGGATGCTCGCGGGTGAGCCAGGCCGCATACCACTCGCGGGCGCCGCGTCGCAGGTGCAGGGCCAAGGGTGTCACGCTCACCGCTCCGGCCCCGGCGATCGCGGCCACCGTCTCCTCGATCGACTCCTCCGTGTCGGTGAGGCCGGGCAGGATCGGGGCCATCAGCACGCCGACCGCGAAGCCGGCGTCGGTGAGGGCACGTACCGCGTCCAGCCGGCGCCTCGGGCTGGGGGTGCCCGGTTCGACGGAGCGCCAGATCCGCTCATCGACGAAGCCGATCGAGAAGGACAGTCCGACCGGGGCGACCTCGGCGGCCTGCTTGAGCAGCTCCAGGTCCCGCAGGATGAGGGTCCCCTTGGTGAGGATCGAGAAGGGATTCGCGAAGTCTCGCAACGCGGCGAGGATCGGCGGCATCAGCCGGTACCGCCCTTCGGCACGTTGGTAGACGTCCACGTTGGTGCCCATCGCGATGGGTGCGCCGCGCCAGGTGGCGGCGGCCAACTCCCGGCGGACGAGTTCCCCCGCGTTGACCTTGACCACGATCCTGGTGTCGAAGTCGCGGCCGGCGTCCAGGTCCAGGTAGGTATGTGTGTTGCGGGCGAAGCAGTTGTGGCTCACCACGCCGTCCGCGAGGAAGTCCCCCGTGCCGGTGGTGAGGTCGTACAGCGGCAGGGTGAGGCCGAGCTCCTCGATGTCCACGACGGTGAGGCGGGCGTCGGTGCGCACGCCGATCCCGGACGCGTCCAGCGGTGCCGTGTCGGCTCCGGTGGCGTGCCGGAACCGCAGCGCGGACCAGAGGTCACGGCCCAGCTCGGCGGTGGACGGGCCCCCGCGGACGCCGGGCGTGCGGCGGCTGGGCAGGCCCAGGTGCGTCAGCGCCTCCGTGACCCGGCGCAGGAACGCCTCGTCGTGGCTGGTGAAGGCGACCGCGAGGCGCTGGGCGTGGCCGGTGGCGCCGAACGCGCCCGCCAGGAAGCCGCGGTGCCAGTCACCGGTCGGGCATTCGGGCCAGCGCAGCGCCTCGTGCAGTGCGACGTCCTCCAGGTACGCGTCGGCACGCTCCCAGGCACCGGCGGCGCGTCCGCCCGGACGGGAGCCGAGGTCGTCGGCGCCTGCCCACGACGACCGGCTCCGCTCCGATTCGCGGGTGGCGGCGCGGCTGGATCGGGCGCGGCGACCCGTGCCGGACCGGGTGGACCACGTCGCGTCGCCGCGGACCAGGCCACACACGAAGCCCGCCCGGTAGTCGGGTGATTCCTTGGGCGGATCCGCGAAGCGGCCGACCCCGGCCATCCGGTCCCCGACCGCGAGGACCGGGCAACCGGCACGCGCGGGGCTGACGTGGCGCCAGCCGCGGTCGGTCAGGAAGCGGTGCTCGCCGCCGGATACCAGCCGGGTGCCGTCGGCAAGGGTGACCCGGTACGCGGGCCGCGTCGTCGACCAGTGCGCGAGGACGGTGGTGGCGACATACCGGCGGTGGGCGCCGGCGCCCGTGGTGCCGAGGACGGCTTCGCCGGCACGTATCTGGGCCAGCGGTCTGGTGGAGCCGTCGGCCAGCAGGATGGGTGTGTCCCCGCCGAGGCAATACGTGCAGGCATGCGAGCAGCCACGGTACGGGTTGATCGTCCACTCGAAGGGCAGCCGTGACGCAGCCGGAACCCGGTTGATGATCGACTTGGCCTGGATCTCGTAGAACGTCAATCCGCTGAAGGACGGTGTGTCGAACGTGCGGACTCTGGCCCGGGGCAGCGCCAGTGGCAGGGGCGGGGCCACCGGAGCCGTCGCCCCGGGCGGGGCAGGGTCGAGCGCTGCAGGGACGAGCGCCGCGGTGTCGGGGTCGGGCGCGGTGCTCTCCTGAGCCACGAGATGGGACCAGCGCATGGGTGCTATTCGAACATGTGTTCGACTCGTCTGTCCATCCGCCGCGCCGATATTCACCGGAGACGGTGAAGGCCCGGTGCGCGGGCGCCGGGCCTTCGGGGTGCTGTGGATCGGGTGCTGCGAATCGGGATGCTGCCGCTCGTCGTACGGCGAAGCGTCAGTGCTGGTGTGTCGCGAGCTGCTTGCGGACGTCCTCCATGTCCAACTTCTCGACCTGGTCGATCAGGGACTCCAGGGCGGACTCGGGGAGCGCGCCGGCCTGCGAGAAGACGATCACGCCGTCCCGGATCGCCATGATCGTGGGGATCGAGCGGATGTCGAACTTCGCGGCGAGCGCCTGCTCGGCCTCGGTGTCCACCTTGCCGAAGGTGATCTCGGGGTGCTTCTCCGACGAGCGCTCGTACGTCGGCGCGAACCGCACACACGGCCCGCACCAGCTGGCCCAGAAGTCGACCAGAACGATGCCGTCCTTGCCGGTGGCCTCGTCGAAGTTCGCTGCCGTCAAGTTAACGGTCGCCATGATCTCTCCGTCCATGGGAAGTGTCGTACGTGCGGTGAAACCCATCGTTCACCTCGGCAATTCCCTCGCGGAAGTGCGGCACGCCGTGGGCTTCGGCACGGTGCGGCATCCGGCGATCACGGTTGGTTTCACGCACGGTAGGGAGAGCGCTCTCGGATGTTTCAACCTTTTGTACGACCGCACTCGGGTGAGTGACGGCCCGGAGTGTCGGTCATCCGACACAATCCTGCCCTATCCGCAAAGTGACCTGCGCGTAGGGTAACTGTAAACAAAGTTAAGTGTGACCTGAGTCACGCCTGCGTGCTCTTCACATCGATACAGACGGTGAGGCAAACTTTTCCGCAACAGAGCGTGGGCGGCGGGTGCCGGGGAGGGCCCCGCCGCTCATTGCGTCCGCCTCCGGTTGCCCCCGGCTCGGGAAGCAGTTCTCCCGCCCGCACCGGAATCCTTCAGACCCCGCAGCCCCGGGCCCGGATCTTGGCAAGTTGGGCGCCGACAGCCAACCGATACCGGCATCCGCGCGTGGCGGCAGGCTGGTCGGGAACTGTCGCCAACAGGCTGGCCAGGGAACAGGAAGCGCGGACGCGGCACACCGTCGCCGGGCCGGCCGCCGTAGCCTGATCGCCCATGACCGAGGACGACGCCGAGATCGGGGTGGGGCCGTGGCCCGGGCCATGGCCGGACGGCGAGCAGTACGATCCCGAGCTTCTCGCGACCGGCGACCGGCGCAACGTGGTCGACCGCTACCGCTACTGGCGCCGCGAGGCGGTCGTAGCCGATCTCGACCGGCGCCGGCACGATTTCCACGTCGCCATCGAAAACTGGCAGCACGACCTCAACATCGGCACGGTCGTCCGCAACGCCAACGCGTTCCTCGCGGCTGAGGTGCACATCGTGGGCCTACGCCGCTGGAACCGCCGCGGCGCCATGGTCACGGACCGGTACCAGCACGTCCGGCACCACGCCACGATCGAGGACTTCGTGGCCTGGGCCAGGGCCGACGGACTTCCGATCGTCGGCATCGACAATCTGCCCGGCTCCCGGGCGATGGAGACCGTGACTCTGCCCCGGCGCTGCGTGCTGCTGTTCGGCCAGGAGGGGCCGGGCCTGTCCGGTGCCGCCCGGATGGCCTGTGATCAGGTGTTCTCCATAGCCCAGTACGGCTCGACGCGGTCGATCAACGCGGGTGTCGCCAGCGGCATCGCCATGCATGCCTGGATCCGCGCGCATGCGGGTCCACCGGCCGAGTGACGCGGCCGGCCCGAGAGCAGCCGCCGCAGTGACCCGAGTGGCCCCGGACCGACCCGACTGACCCCGAGGTGACCCGACTGACCCCGGACTGACCCGAGTGACCCCGAAGTGACCGGAGTCCGCCGAACCGGCCCGGACGGGGCGAATCCGCACGCCGCGACCAGGTTCTGCCGATTCGCTTGACGGCGGCCCGCCCTGCCCGCACGGTAGGGGGGTGGGTGTCACAGTGAGTTGCCCCCGATGCGGTGCGCATGTCCGGCCGCCGGACCTGATGCACAGCGACTGGCGCTGCGACAACTGTGGAGAGGTCCCGCCGTTCCACGTCGCCCAGCACATTGGCGCCGACATCCTGGAGAGCGTCCTGCGCCGCATGGCGCCCCCGGCCGAGCGGATCCCGCTGTGGTGCCCCTGGCCGCTGGCGGCCGGCTGGATGGTCACGGGCGTCGGCTGGGCCGGGGACGACCGCAGCGGGGTACGCGCGACCGCGCTCGCCTGCAGCGGGCCCGACCCGCTCGGCGGTGGACCGGCCGACCTCGTGCTCATCGCGGAGCAGCCCGGCGTCGGCCTCGGCACCCGCTTCGCCGGCATTCCCGGCATCGATCCCGGCCACCTCATCAGTGAGGCGCTGGCCGACTCGGGGCCGCAGGGCCCGCACGCCAAGGTCAAGGCGGGCGGGCATCCCACTCCACTGTGGTGCGTCAAGTCCCCGGAGGATCGAAGCGCCTACGTGAGTGAGGCGAAAGGAATGTGGCTCTATGCGGTAGCGTGGCCGGCAAGCGCGGGCTACTTCCTCGCCGAACACGTCGTCCTACACGATCTGTCCGATGGGGTGCCGCCCGAGCTTGTGTACGGAGCGCCGTCGCCGTACCTGCACGGGAAAGCGTGACCTGCGGGAACGGAATTGGCGATTCGGCCACAATGTTCACACGGAGCGACCAAGCTGATACCGTCGGTACTGTCGCGGCGCTGACCGTCACCCGCACCGGAGGAGAAGAAGGCAGGCCATGATCAAGAAGGTACTCACCTGGCTTGGCATCGCATTCTTGATCTTCTTTATCGCCTTCAATCCGAACTCGGCCGCCGCGGTGTTCGAATCGCTCGGCAGCACGATCGGCGACATCGCCCAGGGCTTCGGGACGTTCTTCACGAACCTCGTCGCGTAGCATTGCCGGATGGGTCCTGGTGAGCCACGGCATCCCGACGACGAGGGTGCCCGCCGTCCGCGCGACGGCGAGGGTCGTCCACATGATGACGACGAGACGTTCGGATACAACGATCCCGCCTTCAACTCCGGCCCGGAGTACAACCCCGACGCCGCCTATTCGGACGGTCCCGGCTACTCGCCCGACGCAGGCTACTCGCCGAGCGCCGGTTACGGCTCGTCAAGCCCGGAGGAGTACCCCGACGAGTACGAATCCCCGGTCTTCACGGCGGAGGAACTCGAGGGTCTCGGCGCCGGCTCCGGCCCGCGCCGGGTGCTGCCGCTCGAGGACGAGCCGACCACCCTGGTCGCCAAGTACCTGTTCCCCACCGAGCGCTACCGCGGCGAGTGGAAGCGGCACTGGATCCACCTGACCACCCCGTTGCTCGTCGGCGCGGGCGGCACGCTCCTGCTCGGATACCTCGCCGGGTTCCTTACCCGGCAGCAGATCAACGGTCTCGTGACGGCCGCCGTCCTGCTCTGGCTCGGCGTGATCGCGTGGGTGACCTGGCGTGTCTTCGACTGGTATTTCGACCGCTTCATCCTGACCAACAAGCGGGTCATGGTCGTCAACGGCATGATCACCCGCAAGGTGGCCATGATGCCGCTGCTGCGGGTCACCGACATGAAGTACACCCAGTCCCCCCTCGGTCGCCTGCTCAACTACGGCACCTTCGTGCTGGAGTCGGCTGGCCAGGACCAGGCGTTGCGTGAGGTCAAGCACCTGCCCAACCCGAACGAGCTGTACCTGCGCGTCGTCGAGGAGATGTACGAGCCGCAGGCGGTCGAGGCCCGCCTCGGCAAGGACGGTGACGCGGGCGACGACGCCTGACGTTCCCCGTCACCCACGTGCACTCACCCGTTAACTTCTTCGGGTGACCCGAATCGACCTGCACTGCCACTCGACGGCCAGCGACGGCACCCTGACCCCGGCCGAGCTGATGGCCGCAGGTCGCGACGCCGGACTCGACGTCATGGCGATCACGGACCACGACACCACGGGCGGCTGGGCCGCGGCGGCCGCCGCCCGACCGGCCGGGCTGAGGCTGGTCCGTGGCGCCGAGCTGTCCTGCCGCTGGTATGGCGTGCAGCCCGCGATCCCGCTGCACCTGTTGGCGTACCTGTTCGACCCCGCCGAGCCGCGGCTGGCCGCCGACCTGGCGCTCCTGCGCACCGACCGCGAGCGGCGCGCCGAACGCATCGTCGAACTCCTGCGCGCCGACGGGGTGGACATCACCTGGCCGGAGGTGCAGGGCTATGCGGCCGGCGGATCGGTGGGCCGCCCGCACATCGCCCAGGCGCTGATCCGGGCCGGTCTCGTCCGCACGACCAACGAGGCGTTCGCGTCGCGCTGGCTCGGTACGCGGTACTTCGTACCCAAAGCCGATCTGGACGTCTTCGAAGCGGTCAGGGCGGTCCGCGCGGCCGGCGGTGTGCCGGTCTTCGCCCACCCGCGGGCCACCCGCCGGGGCCGCGTGGTGCCGGACAAGCTCATCGAGGAACTCGCCGAGGCGGGCCTGTTCGGGCTCGAGGCGGACCACGAGGACCACTCGCCGGAGGAACGCGAACACGTCCGGGCGCTCGCCGACCGACTCGGCCTGGTCGTGACCGGCTCGTCGGACTTCCACGGCACCCACAAGACCGTCCGGCTCGGCGCGTTCACGACCGCGCCGGAGGCGTTCGAGCGGATCGCGGAGGCCGCCACCGGCGTACCCGTGCTGGGGTGACGATGCGCGCAGTCCCCTGCCGCGTCCTTCCGTGGCCGCCTAGGTTGATCTCGTGAATCTGAAGCTGTTCGGCGAGGTCTTCGTGACCCTCCTGGTGATCGTCGATCCGCCGGGCATGGTGCCGGTCTTCCTGGCGCTGACCGGCACCATGCCGACCAGACAGCGGACCCGCGCGGGCACCCAGGCGGTGGGCCTCGCCCTCGGCGTCATCGTGGTGTTCGCCGTGGCCGGCCAGACCCTGCTCGACTACCTGCACGTCGAGCTGCCCGCGCTGCAGGGCGCCGGCGGCCTGCTGCTCGTGCTGGTGGCACTGCAGTTGCTCACCGGCAAGACCGACGAACCCTCGGAGCAGGGCAGCACGACCAACGTCGCCCTGGTGCCGATCGGCACCCCGCTGCTGGCCGGGCCGGGCGCGATCGTCGCGACGATGCTTTTCGTACGGCGTGCCGAGGGCGCGCCGGACTATGTGGTCATCGGCCTCGGCATCCTCGCCGTCATGATCACGGTGTGGCTGGTGCTGCGTTTCTCCGGTGTCATCGTCCGGCTGCTGCGCCCCGGTGGCATCGAGGTGCTGACCCGCATCGCCGGTCTGCTGCTGGCGGCCATCGCGGTCCAGCTCATGGCGGACGCGGTCGCCGCGTTCGTGCGCCTGTACTCGGCCTGAGTCCATTCTGTCGGTCGGTGCTGGCAGGATGACCGGGTGTCTTCGACGACGCCCCACCGCCCCCTGCCGAGCCAGTCCGGTCCAGGTGCCCAGTCCGCTCCGGGTGCCCCGTCCCGTCCCGCTGCCCAGTCCCGTCCAGGTGCCCAGTCCGGTCCAGGTGCCGATTCGGGCCTGGCTGTTGAGCCCAGCCCGGCCGGTGAGCCCAGCCCGGCTGCTGAGCCCAGCCCGGCTGCTGAGCCCAGCCCGGCCGCCGCGTCGGGGCGGCCCGGCGCGCAGGCCCTACCGGGTCAGCTCGGTCCGGGCCAGCCGCGCCGAGGTCGACCCGGCGCTGGGCGGTCGGGTAGCGCGGGCCGGTCGGGTGCTGCCCGGTCCGGCCCGGGCAAGCCCGCCCACGAGCAGCTGGGCTTCGCCGGCATGCCCGAGCGTCTCTTCGTGTGCACCCCCAGCAAGCTCGCGGCCTACGAGGACTGCCCACGCCGATACCGCTATTCGTACGTCGACCGCCCCGCCCCGCAGAAGGGACCGCCGTGGGCGCACAACTCGCTCGGCGCGAGCGTCCACACGGCCCTGAAGAACTGGTACGCCCTGCCCGCGACGCGCCGCGGTCCTGAGGCGCTACCCACACTGCTCACCTCGACGTGGGTGGGGGAGGGCTACCGCGACACCGAGCAGGAGCGACAGGCGCACCGGCGGGCGCTCGACTGGCTCGAGTCCTACGTGGCCACCCTCGACCCGGCCGACGAACCGCTCGGGGTGGAGCGCGTGGTCGCCGCCCGGACGGCCGTGCTGGCGTTCAACGGTCGCGCGGACCGGATCGACGCCCGGCCCGGTCCCGCGGGTCCCGAAGCGGTCATCGTGGACTACAAGACCGGACGGGCCGAGCTGGGCCCCGACGATGCCCGCGGCTCGCGGGCCCTGGCGCTGTACGCGTTCGCGGCGCAACGGGTGTTCCGCCGCCCGTGTCGCCGCGTCGAGTTGCACCACCTGCCCACCGGCAGGGTCGCCGTCCACGAGCACACCGACGACTCACTGGCCCGCCAGCTGGCTCGCGCCGAGGACACGGCCCGCGACATCGTCGCCGCGGAGAAGGCGGTCGAGGCCGGCGGCGACCCCGACGCCGAGTTCCCGGTCCGGCCGGGATCGCTGTGCGCGTGGTGCGACTTCCGGCGCACCTGCCCCGCGGGCGCCGATGCCCCGGCGAAGGAGACGTGGGCCGCGCTGGCGGTATAGGGGTCGCAGCCGGGGTGCAGGAGGCGTGAGCCGCGTCCGTGGTCCAGGCGGTCTGCCCGCTTCGGGGGCCATGAAGCGCGCCCTCGGTTCAGGCGGTTGAGCCTGGTGAGGCATGGAGCGTCCGCGGTTCAGGCGGCGAGGCCTATGCGGGTGAGCGCTGCCTGGCGCATCGACGCGGACCGGTACCGGCTGGGCACGGTGGCCAGTACCGCGCCGAGAAGGAGACGCATGCTTCGTACAGAGAGGGCTGCGGTCAGGTCCGTGGTGGGCCAGCCGAGCCCGCCGTACATGCGGCGGGCCCAGGGTGGCAGTAGGCCGAACGCGGTCGCCGCGATACCGAGATACGCCCACCGGGTCGGGCCCAGGGTCAACCCGAGTCGTACCGCGCGGCTGCCCCAGTCGTCCGGCACCGGCGGCACCGTGAGGAACAGTCCGGTCTCGGCGCTGTCCCGGGTCAGGCCCAGTTCCGGCTGGATCGCCGCGTAGTACGCCGCTGTCTCGGCGGCCGTACCGGGGACGGTGGCCGGATCGAGGCCGACGACTTCGGCGGCGCGCCGCTGCTCCGTGTAGTACGCGTCGACCTCCGCGCCGGTCAGCTTCACCCCCGCCCGGCAGGCGGTGGTCAGGAACGATTCGACCTCGGTGACGTGCACCCAGCGCAGCAGCTCCGGGTCGTCAATCCGGAAGCGTTCACCGGTCCGGGGGTCCACCGCGCTCAGCCGGGCATGGATGCGGCGTACCCGGCGCCCGACGGCCTCGACCTCCGCCGTGCTGCCGTAGATCACGGTGCCGACGTAGTCGCTGGTACGGGTCAGGCGCCCCCACGGATCGGACCGGTAGTCGGAGTTCTGCGCTACCCCGGCGACCGCCCGGGGGTGCAGGGCCTGCAGGTACAGCGAGCGCAGCCCGCCGAGCAGGAGGATCGGCTCCTTGTGCAGCTTCCAGGTGACCGAACCGGGACCGAAAAGCCCGACATCGTGACGGCTGTCCATGCCCTACAGCCTGCCATGCCCGCCCGGCTGAAAGTTGAACTTGTTCAGTTGACCGTCGCGCGAAGAGGGCGCGGCACGGACCCGGGTATCGCGTGGTGGGGTGAACCAGATCGCGCGCTGGCGCGTAGGCGCAGATAGGTGCGTTCGCGATGCCGGATGCCCCTAAGCTGGCCGCGGGGTCCGATGATCAAGGAGTAGGCCGTGTTCGATCAGGTGAATGGGCTGCCGGTGCACGCCTTGGTGCTGCACGCCGCCGTGGTGTTGGTGCCGTTGCTGGCCCTCGTGTCCGTGGTCTATGCGGTCGTGCCGAAGTGGCGGCCCCACCTCGGCTGGGCGGCCGCCCTGCTGGCCATCGCCGCACCGCTCACCGCCTGGGTGGCGGTCGAGTCCGGCGAGCAGCTGTACAACCGCCTGGTCAAGCAGGGCATGCAGGGGCCAATCCTGGGCATCCTTGCCAATCACATGGACTTCGGCCGTCTGACGATGTGGTTCACGGCGGCGCTCGGGGTGGCCACGCTGGTGATGGTCTTCTTCACGCTCGGCCGTTCGGGCCGGGGCCTGCCGCGCCCCGCGGAGATGGTCCTGGCGATCGTCGTCGTGGTGCTGGCCGCGGTGGCCGGTTACTACGTCTTCCGGACCGGCGACTCGGGCGCCCACGCGGTGTGGGGTTCGGGGTCCTGATCGGCTCCGTCCCGGCCGACATGTGGGGTGTCGGCCGGGACGGCGCTCATGCGTGGTGTCGGCCGGGACGGCGCTCATGCGTGGTGTCGGTCGGGACGGCGCTCGGACGAGCGCTGGCCCTCGACGCGCTTGCGCGATGAGAATCCGGTGTCTCAGACGAGTGCCCGCGCGCAGAGCAGGCACATCAGGATGAGCCCGATCGCGCCCGCCACCAGCCCGACGCCGTAGGTCACCGTCCGGGCCGACCCTTCCTCCTCGTCGAGGGCGTCCATGTCCTGCGCGGGCATGGCCCGAGGCGGGGGTGGCTGGGCGACGGTCGGTGGGCGCCAGTACGCCGGCGGTGGGTCCGTGCGGGGCGGCCCGAGGTACGGGGAGGCGGGCTGTGGCCCCGGTGCCGCCGGATCCGGGTGGGGCTGCTCGGATTCCTGAGCCGGGCGCCGCCAGAAGGCGTCGTCCTCGTTACCGGTCGGGGCGCTCACGTTCACCGACGCTACATGCCCGGCGAACGAGGACGGCGACGGCGCGGCTTACCCTCGTATTCGTGGACATCCTGGAACAGCCCGAACACGATTCCGACGGTGAGCGCACCGTGGACTTCGAGTCCGAGGAGGCGCCGCTGCTGCCGGAGCAGACCCGCGACGACACCGAGCGTGGCTGGGGCGACCGCGAGGACACCAACGACGCGCGCCTGCTGGAGGACCGCCCACCGCACTGGGACTGAGCGTCGCGGCAGACGGCCGGGACTGTCGTCGCGGCAGACGGCCGGGAATGGCGTCGCGGGCGGGCTCCGGACGGGCGGCGCGGGCTCAGGGGCGGCGGTGATCTCGTCGGTGTCAGTTGCCGTGGCGGCCAGTGCCTCGTCCGTGGCCGGACTCTGGCTGCCGGTCAGGACCCGGGACGGATGACTACGGCGTAGCCGGCTCCGGCCGGTGCCGCTACGGCGCGGTCGGCCTCCGCCGGACCGAGCGCGAGTAACAGGCCGCCCCCTGCCGGATCCTCGGGAGCGGTCACCTCCAGCACGAGCGCGCCGCGCGCCACCACGGCCATGTGATCGTCCGGCTGGCCCGTCTCGTCCGGCTGGCCCGTGCCGTGCACCCGGAACAGATCGACCCGGTCGCCCGCGTGCATCAGTGCCAGCGCGGCGGGTTCGGCAAGGCGTACCGGCAGGCCGACAGTCCCCGGGGGAAGGGCAGGCCGACCGCGGGTGGATGCGTGCGGCGTGGCCGTGACTCCCGGCGCACCAGGAGCGGACGTGCCTGCGCCGGTGTCGCGCGCCGCAGACGATCCCGAGGGGCACCCTGGTGCCGGGTCGGACCAGCTCATCAGCGCAGCCGTGGCCAGCAGTGCGGCCGTCGCGGCCAGTCGGATCATGGTGCCGCGGCCCGGCCGCCGCCAGTGCACCGGGTCGAGTCGCGTGTCCGAGGCCTCCCGGCCGCGATGGGACCGGCCGAACGGCCGTTCGTCGCCCCCGCGTTTCGTGCCCACCACGTCGTCGCCTCCCGCCGCCCGGTGCATGGGGCCGGTGCCAGGGGCCCGGTGCCATGCCGTCCAGTGCCACACCGTCCGGACGCGCGGAGCGCCGGAGCGGCTGACGTTAGGCGGGGCACCGCCGATCCGCCGGGCGCCCTGTGGACAACGCGGAGATGTGGAGAACGGTCGGCCGTGGCGCCGGAGCCGCTATGCGGAGGCGGCGGCCGGTGCGCTGGTGCTGGCGGACGAGCTGGCCGACGAGGTCGTCGAGGACGTGCTCGAATCGCTGCTGGACTTGGCGGAGTCGGACTTCGGTGCGTCGGACTTCGCGGCATCCGACTTCGGCTCGGGGGAGGTGGTCGACTTCCCGCCGTTGCCCGAGCGCGAGTCGTTGCGGTAGAAACCCGAGCCCTTGAAGACGATGCCGACGGAGTTGAAGACCTTGCGCAGCTTGCCCTGGCACGCCGGGCACTCGGTCAGTGCCGGGTCGGAGAAGGACTGCACCGCCTCAAGCTGCTCGCCACACTCGGTGCAGGCGTACTGGTACGTGGGCACAGATCCTCCGCGTTGCTCGACAGCCGGACTCACTCGGCGCTGGCACTCGCCGTCACCGAGTGCCAATGCTGCGTCATCGGAGCTTATTTCGTCCACTCCTCGCCCGCCATGAGGGTCAGGCCACCGCTGGGACTGATGGCGGCGCGGACCCGCCGGTCGTGCGCCTCGGCGGGTACGTCCCCCAGCAGCTCCTCGTCGTGCAGCAGCGCCACGGTCCAGGTCGCGGCGGTCACACGGGCGAGCGCGCGGTCGTACGAGCCGCCACCACGACCGAGTCGCCGTCCAGCCCGGTCGACCGCCAGGGCGGGGACGACGACCAGATCCGCCGCCGTGATCGCGGTCACGCCCAGCCGAGGCCCGGCCGGCTCGCGCAGGCCACGGGGCCCGGGCCGCAGCGAGTCCGGCCCGGTGTACCGGGCCCAGTCCAGGTCGCCGTCGTCCAGCAGTACCGGGAGCAGCAGCTCGGCGCCGGCCGGCAGAGCGCGGGAGAGCGCCTCCGGCAGGTCGGGACCGCCCGGCTCGGCCCCGATCGGTACGTAGGCGGTGACCGTCACGGTCGCCGGCCGAGGTGTCGAGACCGGCCTCGCCGGGGAGGTCTGCCGAGCCGGATGCGCCGCAAGCGGCGGGACCTGCCGAGCCGGATCCGGCGCCGCCGAGGGGAGCTGACTTGCGGGCTTTGGGCCTCCCGAGGAGAGCTGACTTGCGGGATCCGGGCCTGGCGAAGGGAGCTGATCTGCGGACTCCGGGCCCGTCGACGCGAGCCGCCGTACCAGGGAAAGGAGTTCCGCCTGGACTGCGGCCGCGGCCTGGTGGCGGGTTTGTTCGGTCAGGGATGCGCGCGCAACCAGCAGCTTTTTGCGGAGCGCAACCTTCAGGGACCGAGATCTTTCCGCTTCAAGGGCGAAATCCGGCATGCAACCTCCTCCTCGAAACGGGCAAACGGTGCACACTATGTCAGCATCGCTCGAAACAGGGCCACCTCCAGGAGGACGTGTGACGCTACGCGGGCGGCTCACAACCGCCTTCCTGGTGGTGGTGCTCGGCCCGGTCCTGCTGGGCTCGGTGTTCGTCGGCATGACCGTGGCCACCGTGCGCCGCGACCGCGCCGTCGAACGGCTCGATCATGCCGCCACCACGGTGCGCACGGCGATCGGTGCGGTGTGCCGTCAACTGCAGGCCGTCGCCGACGCGGTGGGCGTGCTGTCCGCGGCCGACCGGCGGGCGGCGGCGGACCAGCTCATCGCCCGCGGCCTGGCGACCGAGATCACCATCGGCCGGACCGGCGGCGCCCCGCCCGCGCGCTGGCGCGACTGCGCCGACCCGGCCGATGTCGGCGTGGCCGCGATCGCGGCCCGCGCGCAGACGCCCGGCGTCACGGTCGCGGCCGCGCAGGTGCTCGACGCGGCGTTCGTGAACCGGCTCGCCGCATCCAGCGGCGCGGAGGTCACCCTGCTGTCCGGCGACGGCGCCGGGGCCGCGCCCACCCAGAGCACCGAGCCCCCGTACGCCCGGCCGGACGTCGCCGCGCTCGCCGCCGCCCTGCCCTCCGCGGACGGGCACGGAGACGGCCAGGTCCGGCGAACCGCCGACGGCGACCGGTACGTACGCCGGATCGCGCTGGTCCCCGGCCAGCCCCTGCCCCTGGCCGTCTCCGTGCCCGGCGGCGGCCCCACCGGCCTGTACGCCCTGCTCATCGGCGCCGACCTCGCCGTGGCCGCCGTCGCGGTCCTGGTGGCGCGCTGGCTGGCCCGCTCCACCACCCGGCCGCTGGCCGACCTGGTGTGGGCCGCCGGCCGGGTCGCGGACGGCGAGCTGGACACCCGCGTGCCGGTGCTGCGCCACGACGAGCTGGGCCGGCTGGCCAGCACGTTCAATCGGATGACGCGCGAGCTGCGGACGTACGTGCAGGCGCTGACCGCGAGCCGGGACCAGCTCCGCGGGCACCTGGCGATCCTCGGTGACACCCTGTCCAGCACCCATGACGTGCACCGGATCCTTCGGGTCATCCTGCAGACCGCGCTGTCCGCGACCGGTGCCCGCGGCGGCGTCGTGCTGCTCATCGACCCGGCCGAGCATGTGCTGGTGGCGCGCAGCGCGGAGGGCCTGAGCGGGCGCTGGGACGTCCCGGAGGCGGAGCTGCCCGGCCTGCGGGTGCCGCTCGGGGAGGGCGTGCTCGGCACGGTGGCCGCCACGGGCATGGCCCAGCGGGGATCCCACCCGGGCTGCGAACCCCCGTGCCGGACGTACGTCGCGGTGCCCATCTGCGCGCCGCCGACCGTGGGGGATCCGCTCGTGCCGGAGGAGTCCACCGACTCGGCGGCACCGGTCGTGCTGGGGGTGCTGGCGCTCTACGACCGGCTCGGCACGGACGAGTTCGACGACGCCGACCTGATGACCCTGCGGACGTTCGCGGGGCAGGCCGGGGTCGCGGTGCACAACGTGCGGGTGCACGAGGAGGCGCAGCGGCTCTCCCTCACCGACCCGCTGACCGGGCTGTGGAACTACCGGTACCTGCGGGAGTCGCTGCGCCGGGAGGTGGAGCGGGCCAGCCGGTTCGGCCGCATGCTGGCCGTCCTGGTCCTCGACCTCGATCATTTCAAGAACGTCAACGACACGTACGGGCACGCCGCGGGGGACACGGTGCTGGGCGAGTTCGCCCGGCGCATCCGGCTCGGGCTGCGCGAGGTCGACGTGGCGTTCCGGCAGGGTGGCGAGGAGTTCGTGGTGCTGCTGCCGGAGACGGACGGGTTCGGCGCGGCCACCGTCGCGGAACGTCTCGGTGCGGCGATCCGCGACATCCCCGTACCGATAGACCGGCGTCGTGTCGACGCCGCCGACGACGAACCGGTGGACCGCATCCCGGTCAGCGTCTCGATCGGCATCGCGGTCTATCCCGACCACGGCGGGACCGCGCAGGAGGTGCTGGACGCCGCCGACGACGCCCTGTACGCGGCGAAGAACGCCGGACGGGACCGGTACCGGATGGCCGCGCCGGGGGTTTCCCCAGGCCGACCAGGCTGCCCGAACGACCGCGCCACCACCCGGCCGGGTGGCCCGCAGACGCCGCGGCAGAACCGCGGCCGATAGTCTCGCCAATGTCCGGGCACTATCCGAGCGAAGTGTGGGGGGACTCAGAGATGACCACGAACGCGCACGAGAGCGGCCGCCGGGCGGTGAAGGCCGTCATTCCGGCAGCCGGTCTGGCGACCCGGTTCCTGCCGGCGACCAAGGCCGTACCGAAGGAACTGCTTCCCGTCGTCGACCGTCCCGTGCTGCAGTACATCGTGGAGGAGGCGGCGGCCGCGGGCATCACCGACGTGCTGCTGGTGACCGGGCGCGGCAAGACGTCCATGGTCGACCACTTCGACCGGCGCCCGGACGTCGAGGCGCGCCTGGAGGAGAAGGGCGACACCGAGCGGCTGGCCGCCGTGCGCCGCACCAGCGAACTCGCCGACATCTACACCTGCCGCCAGGGTGAGCCCCTCGGGCTGGGGCACGCCGTCGGAGTCGCGGCCTCGCACGTCGGTGAGAACGCGTTCGCGGTGCTGCTCGGCGACGAGTTCGTCGAGCAGGAGCAGCCGCTGCTGCCGGCCATGTTGGACCTGCAGGCCCGTACCGGTGGCATCGTGCTGGCGTTCATGGAGGTCAAGCCGGAGGAGACGTCCCGCTATGGCATCGCCTCGGTGCGGCCCAGCGAGTTCGGCGAGGACATCGTCGAGGTCACCGGCCTGGTCGAGAAGCCCGCGCCGGACCAGGCCCCGAGCAACCTGGCCGTGCTGGGCCGCTACATCCTGCCCGCGACGATCTTCGAGGCGATCCAGAACACCAAGCCCGGCAGCGGCGGCGAGATCCAGCTGACCGACGCGATGGCCACACTGCTGGCCGAGGGTACGCCGGTGCACGGCATTGTCTACCGTGGCCACCGTTACGACACCGGCATGCCGCTGGGCTACCTGCAGGCCGTCGTGCAGCTCGCCGTCCAGCGGCCCGACCTGGGGCCCGAGTTCCGGCAGTGGCTCACCGAGTTCGTCGCCGGGGGTGCGAAGGGATGACCGCGACGGCCGATGCCGAGGCGGCCGCCAACGAGCTGATGCCGCTCGCCGAGTACCTGGGCAGGGTTCTGCGCAGGCTGCGGGCGCTGCCCCCGCTCGACCTCGACCTCACCCAGGCGCACGGCAACGTCCTCGCCGGCGACGTGTACGCCCCGCATCCGTACCCCGCCTTCGACCAGGCGGCGATCGACGGGTACGCGGCTCGCTGGGAGGACCTTGCCGCCGCCGGGCGGATCGGCTCGCACCCCGCGTCCGAGGGTGGTCCTCGCTCGGTGCGGCTCAACGTGGTCGGTGACCTGGGTGCGGCGAGCTGGCGGCCCGTACGCCTGACCCCCGGCACGTGTTTCTCCGTGGCCGCCGGTGCCCCCCTGCCGGTCGGCGCGGACGTCGTCGTGCCGGTGCACTGGACCGACCAGGGCATGGCCACGGTCGAGATTCTGCACGCACCCAAGCGCGGCTCCGGCGTCCGGCGGGCGGGCGACGAGCTGCCCATGGGCCGCCTGCTCGCCCCGAGCGGCACGTACGTGACGCCGCCGATGGTGGCCGTCTTCGCCGCGGCCGGGATCGGGCATGTCGTGGTGCGCCCCAGCCCGCGGGTGGTGGTCGTGGCGACCGGCGACGAGCTGGTCGACGTGGGCCGCCCGAGCCAGCCCGGCCAGGTCGTGGACGCCAACTCGCACGCGCTGACCGCGGCCGCGGTCGAGGCGGGAGCCCTGGCGTACCGGATCGGGATCTGCGACGACGACCCGGAAGGTCTGCGTGGCCTCCTCGAGGACCAGACCCTGCGTGCCGACCTGATCATCACTACCGGCGGCACCGGCACCGGCCCCGGCGACATGCTGCGCCGGGTGCTGGCGCGGCGCGACCCCGGCCGCGGCGCCGTCGAGTTCACAGATGTGGCGCTGTGCCCCGGCACCGCGCTCGGCTTCGGCACGGTCGGCGGCGAAGAGGTGCCGGTGGTCTGCCTGCCCGGCGAGCCCGGCGCGGCGCTGATCGGTTTCGAGGTGCTGGCCCGTCCGGTGATCCAGATCCTCGCCGGTGCCGAGCCGGTCTTCCGGCCCAGCGTCAAGGCGCACCTGCTGGAGACCGTGTCATCGCCGGGCGGCCTGCGCGAGTTCCGTCCCGCGCACGTCGCCGAGCGGCGCGGCGGCGGCTATACGGTGCAGCCGCTCGCCGGTGGGCCGTACACTCTTTCGGGCCTTGCTGAAGCCAATGGCCTGCTGGTCCTCGGCGAGCGGGTCACCTCGGCCGCAGCCGGGTCGACCGTCGACGTGCTGCTGCTCGACCGGAGGCGATGATGCTGGGGTCCCCGCCCGGATGGCCAGCCGTCCTGGCGGACGGGCCGGTGCTGCTGCGGCCGTACCGGCGCGGCGACGCCCGGGCCTGGTCCGAGGTGCGGATCGCCAACCAGACGTGGCTGGCCCCGTGGGAGTCCTCGCCGCCCGGGCCGTGGGCGGAGATGAACTCCACCCGGGCCTACGCGTTCGTCTACCGCGACATGAGACGGGCCGCCCGCAACGGCGACAGCATGCCGTTCGCGGTCTGCCTGCGCGACGACCAGGACCGCGAGCGGCTGGTCGGCCACCTCAACCTCGGCAACATCGTGCGCCGGGCCTTCAGTTCCGCGTACGTGGGTTACTGGGTCGACGCGCGCGTCGCGGGCCGCGGCATCATCCCGACCGCGTTGGCGCTCGCGGTCGACCACGCGTTCGGGCCGGGGCAGCTGCACCGGGTCGAGATCAACATCCGGCCCGAGAACGCACCCAGCCGCCGGGTCGTGGAGAAGCTCGGCTTCCGCGAGGAGGCGTACCACCAGCGCTACATGCACATCAACGGCGCCTGGTGCGACCACCTCGGCTACGCCATGACGAGCGAGGAGGTCGTCGCCGAGGGAGGTCTGCTGGCCCGCTGGCGCAGACTCCGCGCTGTCACATAGCCGACCGCCGATGATCAACTCTGCGTGGCGCGCCCGGCGCGCCGCGCGAATTTCCGCAGCTCCCGCCCGTAACCTCGGGGCGATGGGGACATGCGGTGCCTGGTCGTGCCTGAGCTCGGGCCGACCCTGGACCGCTTCGGCTGACGGGAGGGGTGAGGGTGCCGACCTCGGTGCTCCTCGCCGTCCTCGCCGCGGCCGGGCTGCTCGCGCTCGCACCGGCACTCGTACGCCGGTACGACGCGACCGAGCGCCTGGTCGCGGAGCGGGCGTCGTCGACGGCTCGGGTGCTTTCGCGCCGCCGTCGACGCCGTACCGTGCCCGGACGCCGACCGGTCAACCCGCCGCGCCAGTTCACGGTTACGGTCACGCCCCCGGCGAGTGACCCGCGCCCACTGAAGCTGGTGGCCCCACGCCGCCACGTCCGGCCCGTGCGCGCGCCCCGGCACACGCCCGCGGTCATCCGCCGCCGGCGGGTCTTCGCCGCGCTGCTGCTGCTCAACATGATCGAGCTGGTCGGCGTCCTCGCGGTCGGCCCCGGGTTCTGGATCGGCTTCGCGGTCACCGGCACCCTGCTCGGGGTGTACCTCGTGCACCTGCGCAACCGGGCCATCGCCGACCGGCGCCGCCGCCGCGACGAGGCCCGCGAGGCGGCCTGGCTCGCCGCCCGCCAGGCCGAGGTACGGCGGGAGCAGGCGCGCCGGGCCGCCGCCCGCCGGGAGGCACAGCGCCGACTCGCGGCCCAGCGGGAGGCCGTGCGGCGCGCCGCGATGGGGCTCGATCGCGATCCGTCCGATCTTCCGGCGGCGGTCAATGGGGGCTCGGTGTCGTACCGGCGGGCCGGTGGGCTGCGCGGGCGGGCGTACGAGGCGGGCGGGCGGGGATCCGGGTACCCGGCCTGATCTCTGGCTGCCGGTCCTGATCGATGGAGTACGGCGCGCCGGGAGGGGTGGTTCGCGAGGCGGGCGGGGAACCTGTTAGCCTTGCTGCGGTCCTACGGGGCCAAGGGGCTGTGGCGCAGACCGGTAGCGCACCTCGTTCGCATCGAGGGGGTCAGGGGTTCAAATCCCCTCAGCTCCACCCACAAAATCGCAGGTCAGAGGGCCCAGCCGCATCCAACGGCAGGGCCTTCCTCTGTTTGACGTCCGATCTCGGGAGCCGTCTGGGGCCGGGAGTCGCCGCTGCTCGGGAGCCGGTAAGTGATCTCCATTCCCCGACCGCCTGTGCACGGCGTGCCCGACTGGTGACGCTGTGCTCAGGAGTCGGACGATTCGGCCGATGGATCTGCCATGCCGCTCCGACGACTCGTGCTGCTGTGTGCCGCGATAGCCGCCTCGATGGCTCTCGCGGCGTGTGGTCCCGACGACTCGGGGGCCGCAGGGAGGGGCCCGGGCGGACCTCCGCCACCATCCCAGTCGGTCGATGGGGCACCCGTACCGGTGCCGTCGGGAGAGGTCGTCGCGCCGGACGGTGGGACCGAGACGTGCGTGGATACGCCGGGCGAACCCACCTGCGCCGGGGTGCTGGGCCCGGACAACATCCAGGTCGCCAGCTGAAGCTGCAGGAACACGCCCTCGAAGCCGCGATGTTCCTTGCCCGCCGAGGGCGTGCACGAGTTCGCAGATGAACGCACTTCACTGAAGTGCGGCTTCGCCGCGCCGATCCTGCCACCCGGGCTGCGGCCCCGGCGATAGATCGACCAGGGGACAGAATCGGGAAGGGCCGCAGATGCAGCCGCGTTGCCCGCTCGGACGGTCCGTACCAGGGCGCACAGCACGCACCCTCCCGTCTGTCGTATGAGGACGGCCAGTACGCTCCGGCGCCGTGTTCAGGGGTCCCCGGCCAGCGTCGCGCACGGGATGCTGCCGACCGGCCGGTCATGGCAGTCGATCGTCGGCGGTCTGACAACGGTCCTGTCGGCCGTCGTGCTGGCCATGCTCTAGCACCGACGCTCTCCCCGGCCGGTTGTCGGCCCTCCTCCACCCTGTGACCGGACGACCCGGTGCTCGGATCCTCTCGATGACCGTGCGGCGAATACCGCAGGGACGACCGGCCGCCATACGCGCCTGTGTCGCTACGGACCCGATCCGCGTTGTCCTTCACCCTGCCCATTTGCCGCATGTGTCGCGGCGTCGACGCACCTTATGTTTGATCGCTTGCAGCGATCCGATGCAGGTCTTCGGCCTCACTTCATTCCAAGCTGGTCGGTCGGTGGCCCACGGTCTGAAACGAGGCAGAGCTGAGGGGACAGGAATGACAGACACATTGGTACGCGGAATCGCGCTCGCCGGTCTGCTGGTGAGCGGATCCCTTGCCGTGGCACTTCCGGCCGACGCCGCCGCCGTTCCGACGTACCGGAACTGCACCGCCTTGAACCAGAAGTACCAGCACGGCGTCGGCAGGAAGGGTGCCCACGACAAGGTGCGCGGCAGTTCCAAGCCGGTCACGAACTTCACCGTGAACACCGCGCTCTACAACGCGAACAAGAAGATGGACCGCGACAAGGACGGCGTCGCCTGCGAGAAGCGCTGAGGGCCGACCGCCCCGGCGGGGGCATCCGAACACCAGGGTCGGAGGGCAGCAGGTCCGGCTGCCTGAGCAGCCGGACCTGACTCCCGCGCCAGACCCGCCGGGCAGCGCCGTTCCACCTCAGTGGACGCGGCGGGCGGCCTCGATGCCGATCGGTTACCTTGAGCGCATCGGGGCCGACGTACAGTTGTCGCCGAACGGGCTTCGAGCGCTATCCGACATCGGCAGGTGCACATGCCTCCAGTTCCGCAAATGTTTTCAGATTGGTACGACTCGGTCAGGCAACGCGAGCTGATCACGAGTTCGTCCGTCCGCACGGATCTCGATCCGACGCTGCGGTGCACGGTGCTCGGACAGATGCGATGGGACGCCATCCGCAGCCCGGGGCGCATTCAGTCGTACGCGCAGCTGCTCGATGGTTGGATCATGCACCTCGTGGCCAACGACCGTATTCTGGACGAAATTGGCGTCCTCGACGAAGGCGGCCATACCGTCCTTCCGTTCGAAGTGGCCAATTACGGCTTCTCGGTCGAGTCCTCTTTGGTCGACATCGCCCATCGCGGATTTCTCTTCTCATCGTTGCCCTTGCGGGAACGTGACCGCCTGCTCGTCCAGGCGAAGATCGCCGAGGCCGGCGACGACGAGGTGGAACGGCGTCTCGACCAGTACGGGGTGGCCCACGGGGTAGCGAGCCTGCTGCAGCAGGCCGGCGTCCCCGCGGAGGACTGCGCCCGCCTCGCGGCGGCCTGGCAGTTCTGGATCGACCAGGAGCGCGCGGGCGCGTTGCGCAGCCGCCAGGCGCGCACGCTGTGCGACGACGCCGAGTCGCTGGCCGCCGAGGACTTCCACGCGTTGCCGCTGCGGACGCCGGCCGGCGGATTCATCCGCGAACGGATCGTCTCGGATGCCACCCGGGACCCCCACACGAGGATCCGGCGGCGCAGCCTCGTGTACGCGGAGATCGCCCATCTGGACGCCAGCAACCTCGGCGATGAACGCGCGGACGCGATGACGCTCAAGTCCGCCTTCAACCGTTGCTACCACCGCACGATCGCCCGCAGCGAGAACGCCATGCTCTACCTGCACGAGGCGGATGGTGGTGCCCGGGGACTGCGCCGCCGCATCGCCGAGCGGGAGGCCCGCGCGAGCCACGCGGCCATCTTCCCGGCCGGATACCTCGAACTGCTCGGTGGGATGTCCGCCGAACGCTGGCAGCAGTTCATGAGCCAGATCCGTGGTGAGCTGCGGCAGTGGTGGCAGAGCTGGGACGTGCAGGCCCTGCAGGAGATCGGTGATCGGCTGGGCCGGGAACGGCATCCCGATGTCGGCTCCCGCGCCGAGGGCCGCAAGGCGATGACCGCCTTCGCGTCGATCGGTGGCAGCGCGGCCGGTGCGTTCGCCGACCCCAACCTGACCGGTGTCACGCTCGGGGCGGGCATCGGCCTGCTGGCCTGGATCGTCACGGAACCGGGCGTCGAGGCGCTCGGGCGTGCGCTGGCCGATCGCCGGCAACTCTACGATCTGGTCGAGGTGTGGCCGGGAGTCTCCGCCAACTGACGGCGCCGGAATCCTCGGCGGCTAAGGTGGGCCCGTGCCCGTCTCGCCATACATTGCCCGGCTGCGCGCTCATGTCGGTCATGACCTGCTGATGCTGCCCGGGGTCAGCGCCGTCGTCCGTGATGCCGCCGGGCAGCTTCTGCTCGCCCGGCGCAGCGACAACGGCCGCTGGTCGTTGCCCGCCGGCATCATCGACCCGGGCGAGCAGCCCTCGGATGCCGTCATTCGCGAGGTGTTCGAGGAAACCGGTGTCCACGTGGAGATCGAGCGGGTCGGCGGTGTCGCCACGCACCCGGTGGTCTACCCCAACGGCGACATCTGCGAGTACCTGAACGTGTGGTTCCGGTGCCGCGCGGTCGGCGGCGCGCCCCGCGTCGACGGCGACGAGTCACTGGAGGTCGGCTGGTTCGCGCCGGACGACCTGCCGCCGCTCGACGACTGGGCCCGGCTGCGGATCGACACCACCCGAAACGCCGACGGCCCGGCCTGGCACGTCCAGCCCGGCGAACGGCACCCCGCACTCGTGCAGCCCGACGCCATCTAGCTGCCGGGGTTGCGCGCGGATCGGAACGAAGCACGGGCGGCCCGCAGGCGCGTGGCCTGCGGGCCGTGATGTCGCTGAGGTGCCGGTCCGCCGCGGCGGACCGTGGAGCCGTGCCTACTCCGGAGTGCCGACGTTCGTCACGAGGTCGATGACCTCGAGCAGGACGGGCGGAGTGCCGGGGACGCCGTCCATCGTGACGACCGTCTTGTCGGTGCCGTCGCTGTAGTGGGTGACGACCTCGTAGCGGTGCCGGTCGCAACACGGGTTCGACGGCAGGTAGATCGGCGCCAGCGTGCGGTACTGGGGGGTGGCGGCCAGGCTCAGCGCCTGGGCCGCGCGCTCGTCACGGGTGGTCGTATCCACCGAGAACAATTCGGTACGACCGGTGAACCCGCCCGACTGGGTCACCGAGATGGATTCGGTGTACGCCGTCTCCGCCGCAGCGGCGGGGTTGGCGGCGATCAAGGCGGTAGCCATGGCACATGCAACGGCCAGGGCACGGAACAACTGCTTCATTGCATCGTCCTTTTCTGCGCGTGAATTGATCGGGCGGATGGTTCAGAAATCGAATACGTCGCCCGTGGCGTGCAGCAGGACGCAGCGGTTCGAGAAAGTCTCGCGGTAGGCGACGGGATTCCCCTCCCACGTGCCGACCGCGATGGCCGTGACCGGCTGGTACTCCCGGGTGCAGAAGCCGCCCTCGTCGGCGAGCTCGGCGATGTCACCGTCGACCCCGCGCAGATCGTTGCAGGCAGAGCTCGGGGCTTTGTGGCTGCCGCCGTCCGGGTCGCACTCGAGGGTGGCCAGCCGGGGAGGGACGCCGCTGTGGTCGGCGGGGAGCACGGCGAGCACCAGCGTGCTGTCGGGTGCCGGGGCCGTCGGCGCCGCGGCGGCGGGAGTGCCGGGGGCGATCAGCGCGGCCGTGGTGGACAGGCTGGTGGCGAGAATCCCGATGTGGTGAATGGGGACCACGATTTCCTCCTTGTGGAAGGCGTAGCTCATCGGGGGGCATCCTTCTTGTGGAGGGCGCGCCCGCGAATCGCTTGATTGGATCGCCCACACGCTAAGGCTTTTCCGGGGAAATCGTCAACTTGACCAGTTTATAATCGTCAATACAATGCGACTTTTTAATGTCATGGGCGCGTGGCCGCACCGCGAACCGGGGGTGGGTTCAAGGGAACTTCACATCGGAGCGATCACCCGCGGCGCTCCGGACGCGCGGCGCGGCGTGCGGTCTCCGGCAAACTGGGGCAGAGTGCTCACATGCTTGGACGTACCTCGAAGCACTGGTGGGGCGTTGTCCTCGACGCGCCGGATCCGCTCGCCCTCGCGCGCTTCTACGCCGACCTCATGGACTGGAAGATCGTCAAGGACGAGCGCAACTTCGTCGGCATCGCACCCATGGGCGAGCATGTGGAGTATTTCGCGTTCCAGCAGGCCACCGACTACGTGCCGCCCGTCTGGCCGGCGCAGGCCGGGCGGCAGCAGATGATGATGCACCTCGACATCGAGGTGCCCGACCTGGAAGCGGCGGTCGCGGCGGCGCTGCGGGCAGGTGCGCGGCTGGCGGACCACCAACCCCAGGACACGGTACGGGTGCTCCTGGACCCCGCCGGGCACCCCTTCTGCCTGTACGTCGACCCCGAGGCGTGAGTGGCCCGGGCCGGACCGGCAATCCGGTGCGAAATGCGAATACTGCTACTTTCCGATGGTATGTCTTGGGTCTGCCCCTGGAGGTGACCCATGCAAGCCCCACTGCCCGCCAACGAAGCGGACCGGCTAGCCGCGCTCTATGGGCTCGGTGTCCTGGACAGCGCACCGGAGAAGGACTTCGACGACATCGTGGCGCTGACCGCGTCCGTGTGCGACGTACCGACGGCGCTGGTCTGCCTGGTCGACACCGACCGCCAATGGTTCAAGGCCCGGGTCGGCACGGACCTCGCCGACATGTCCCGCGACCTGTCGTTCTGCGCCCACGCGATCCTCGGTGACGACCTGCTGATCGTGCCGGACACCCGGAAGGATCCGCGCTTCGCCGACAACCCGGCCGTCCTCGACCACGACGGGATCCGCTTCTTCGCGGCGGCACCGCTGATCACCACCGAAGGTTTCGCGGTGGGTGCCCTGTGCGTCTTCGACATGCGGCCGCGCGGCCTCGACGACGACCAGACCGCCGCACTCCGGGCTCTCGCCCGGCAGGTCACCGGCCAGCTGGAGCTGCGCCGCTACGCGATAGCGCTCGCCAGCACCACGGCCCGGCTGCAGGAACTGGAACGCCGCAAGGACGACATCGCCAACCTCGTGTGCGGGCCGTTGCGGGCGCCGATGCGCCTCATGGGCGAGCACCTGGCGGAACTCGGGCGTACCGGGCGGCACGATCCGGAGCTGGCCGATCTCGTGGGACGGGCCACGTCCGCCCACGTCCGCGGGTTCACCGACCTGCTGGAGCACCTGACCACGCTGGCCCAGGTGGGCACCGAGAACGAAAGCCTGCACATGCGGCAGGCCGACCTGACCCAGCTGACCCGGCGGGCCGTCGACGCGGTCCGGCCGATCGCGGCGACCAAACACATCGGGATGCTCGACCAGTCCGACGGCGTCAGCCTGCCCATCGTCGCCGACCCCGTCCGGCTGGAGCAGGTACTCACCCACCTGCTGTTCGCGGCGGTGAAGTACACCCCGCCCGGCGGCCGGGTCCGGGTCGGCACGGAGGTGGAGTCGGGCCCGACCGTACGCATGGATGACATGGATCTGCCCGACGGGATGCGGCCGGACCTGTTCCCGCACCTGTTCTACGGCGCTATCGCAAACCCGACAGACCTGCCCGGCCCGGACCACGGCCTGGCGGTCGCGAAGCGGATCCTGGACGCGCACCACGCCACGGTGGCGCTCTCCGACCGGCCCGGCGACGGCACATCCCTGCACGTCGTGTTCCCGTTCGCCCGGCAGGAGGCCGATCTCTTCGTGGCCTGAGGCGCGATGGCCGTGAGGGCCCACCGGGACGCCGTCGCGTGACGCGGGGAAGGTCCCCAGGTGACGATTCCGCAACGCGGGCGCGGCGCCCGTTGTGCCCGTCACGGAGTCTCGTTAAGCTTCTCCGTGCGCGCCCCTATCGCCCGCTTCCCCCGTGGCAGGCGATCGGGGCGCGTCTCTATTTCTGCCAGCTCTATTCCTGCCGGCGGCCCACGCGGGCCGGCCCACTCGTTCGACGCCCTCGGGCCGCCCGGCAGTCATCGACCCGCAGCCGGGCCCGATTCCCGGACGGGCGCGCCGCCGACAGTGGACCCTCAGATCCAGCGACTTCCCAGCCACATCCGCGCCGACCACGAGTCATACGGAATGGACTGACCCACGAAGATCGGGTGGAAGTAGGCGAAGCAGAGCGCCACGAGCAGCACGTACACGCCGGCCATGATCGTTCCCACGAGCTGCCGGTCCGTACGGGCCGCGCCCGTCGCCATCCCGCTCGGCGGCGTCATGATCGCGCCGAGCGTGTAGACGACCGCCAGGATGAGGAACGGCAGCGCGGGCAGCACGTAGAAGGCGAACATCGTCCGGCCGTCGGCCACCGCGTAGTAGAACCAGGGCAGCATCCCCGCCACCACGCCGGTGCCGATCGCGAACGCCCGCCAGTCCCGGCGCGCGATGCCGAACCACACCAGCGCACCCAGGGCCGGCAGGAACGACCACCACAGGATCGGCGTGCCCAGCAGCAGGATCTCGGCGGCGCAGCTCGGCGCCCCGCACTTCGCGTCGCCGTTCCAGTAGAACGCCACCGGCCGGCCCAGCAGCAGCCACTGCCACGGCCACGACTGGTACACGTGCTTGTCTGTCAAACCGCTGTGAAAGCTGTACGCCTCAAGGTGATAGTGCATGAGGTTGAGCAGCGCGCCCAGCACCGGCGGCTCGCTCAACCCATTCGCCTGCCGGTAGTGCCGGAAGTAGCCGGTGTTCGTGACGAACCAGCCCGTCCACGTCGCCAGGTAGAAGATCACCGTCAGGACGAAGCTCAGGATCAGCCAGCCCAGGTCGCCGAGCAGCGGCAGCCCCCAGCGGCGCACCCCCGCCGAGCGCCGCGCGCCGAACCGCCACACCACCACGAGCATCGCGAAGAACGGCGCGAAGAACAACGCGCTCCACTTCACCCCGCAGGCCAGTCCGAACAGCACCCCCGCGACCAGCAGCCACCACGGCACCGACCGCGGCAGCCGCCGCGCCGTCGCGGGATCCCATCCGCTCTCCAGGGCCTGCAGCCACCGCCGCCGGTACGCGTCCCGGTCCAGCACCATCGCCGCGAACGAGGCCAGCACGAACAGGCCGAGGAAGATGTCCAGCAGCGAGGTGCGCGACAGCACCAGCTGGAAGCCGTCCAGCGTCATCAGCAGCCCGGCCGTGCCCGCCAGCACGATCGAGTGGAACAACCGGTACGCCACCCGGATCAGGATCAGGATCATCAGCGTGCCGGCGATCGCCGCCGGCACCCGCCAGCCCAGCTCCGTGTTCCCGAACACCTTCTCGCCCAGCGCGATCAGCCACTTGCCCAGCGGCGGATGCACCACGTACGCGGGCCCGTTGGTCTTCTCGTCCCACTCGACGCCGTGCTGGAGCATGTCCCACGCGTCGGTCGGGTAGTACACCTCGTCGAAGATGTAGCCCTTGGGCTTGCTCACGTTCCACAGCCGCAGGATCGCGGCCACCGCCACGATCACCACGGTGACCACCCACGAGTACGGGTTGAGCCAGTCCTCCAGCGTCGCCAGCCGCCGCCGTACGGTCTCGGGCACCCGCCGGGCGCTGCCCGGCTCGGCCTCGGGCACGTCCGGGGTCGCGATGTCGGTTTCAGCAGTCGGCGCCGCAGTCACCCCGCGATCGTAGGCTGCCCGCCCACGCGACGGTGCCCGGAGGCGGCGCGTCGGACGTGTGGTGCACTTTCGGAGTGACGGAGGAAGACACCGGCCGCGTCGTGCTCGTCGGCGCGCCCCTGGGCAACATCGGCGACGCGTCCACCCGGCTGCGGGAGACCCTGGCGACCGCGGACGTGGTCGCGGCCGAGGACACCCGCCGTCTGGCCCGGCTGGCCCGCGACCTCGGGATCGGCGTCGCCGGGCGGGTGGTCTCGTACTTCGAGGGCAACGAGGAGCGGCGTACCCCCGAACTGGTCGAGGCGTTGCGCTCCGGAGCGGTCGTCGCGGTGGTGACCGACGGCGGCATGCCCAGCGTCTCCGACCCCGGCTACCGGCTCGTCCGCGCGGCCCTGGACGCCGGGTTCCCGGTCACCGCCGCGCCCGGACCCAGCGCGGTCACCACGGCGTTGGCGCTGTCCGGCCTGCCCAGCGACCGGTTCGTCTTCGAGGGCTTCCTGCCGCGTACCCCCGCCGGGCGGCGGTCGCGGTTGCGGGAGCTGGCCGCCGAGCCGCGTACCCTGGTGTTCTTCGAGGCTCCGCACCGGATCACCGGGGCGCTGGCCGACCTCGCCGCCACGTTCGGGCCGGAGCGGCCCGCCGCGGTCTGCCGGGAGCTGACCAAGACGTACGAGCAGGTCCGCCGGGGCGGGCTCGGCGAGCTGGCCGCGTGGGCGGCCGAGGCGGAACCCCGTGGCGAGATCACCGTCGTGGTGGCGGGGGCGAGCGCGACCCCGCCCGCGCGGCCCGCGGACGCGGACCTGCGCGCGGCGGTTGCCGAGCGGGAGGCCGCGGGCACGTCGCGCCGCGATGCCATCGCGGCCGTCGCCCACGAGTACGGCCTGCGCAAACGCGAGGTGTACGCCCTGATCCACGCCAACTGACAGCCCGGCGGTTCGCTGGGCCACCGTGCCGACTCGTACCGGGCGGTTCGCGGACTGGATGTCCGCCATGGTGTCGGTGGATCAGTAGGCGGCGGCCAGGAAGCCGAGCAGCAGCGCCAGCGGGCAGGCGATGCTGAGGAGGAGCGCGCCGAGCCGGGCGCGGGGCTTCTCCAGCCGACGCGCCCCGGTCAGGCCGGCGATGCCCACGCCGCACAGCAGCACCAGCACGAAGCCGAGTGTCCAGCGCAGCTGCACCAGCACGCCGGTCTCGCCGACGTACGCCTGTCCGCCGTCCAGATTGACCATCCGCGCGGGGGAGACCGCACCGGGAGCGCGCTGCTCGCCGGTGACGCCGAGCAGGGTCACCCGGTCCACCCGCGAGAAGCCGTCGCCCGACGCGAACTGCCCGAAGCAGCGCTGGCCGATCCCGTCACCGGTGCACCGGGTCACCGTCGCGCGGCCGTTCACGTCGTGCCCGACTGCCAGCCAGAACGGCTCGGCGCTGACCCAGGCGAAGAACGCCGCGACCAGGCCGAGGGCCACGAGCGCGGGCAGGCCGGACCGTGGGCGGCGCGGTGCGCGCATCCGGTGCCGTGGTGGCACCCCGATCGGGGACGGCCGCTCGGGCTCCGCCGTGGCCGCTCGCCGGGCCCGCTCCTCGTCGGACAGCCAGAAGGTCGACGTCTCCAACAGCGCGGCCGCCCGGCCCTCCGGCCCATCCTCGTGCGTGCCTGCCTGCTGGGTGGCTAGTCGATCGCCCTGCATGGGGACAGGCTCCGTGGCCGGTCGATCGCCTTGCACGGGGACAGGCCGGGCGACCGGTCGATCGCCCTGCACGGCGGCGTGCTGAGCGGCCTGCCCATCGCCGTGCCTGCCTGCCTGCCTGTGCACCTGGCCAGCGGCCTGGTCGTTCGCCTGGTCGGCGGCCTGGTCGTCCGCCTGGCCAGCGGCCTGGTCGTTCAGGCTGGCGGCCTGCTCGGTGGGCTGCCTGGCGTTCGGTGGCCCGGTGGGTGCCGGCTGCAGTGGCGCCGGGCGGTGCGCTGCCACTCCGGCCGGTGGCGGGGCGACCTGCGGGGGCGCGGCCTGTGCGGTGGGTGAGGCTGCCGCGCGTGGCTGGCCGGGTGCGTTCGGCGTGGTCCGGGCTGCCGCCGGCTCCGGCAGGAGCATGACGTCGGGTATGTCGGCCCCGTCGGCCGCGGGCGCCGCGGTATCGGTGGTCGATGGGCGCTTGGTGCCAGCGGTGGTCCCCCTCGGGGAGCCGGCCGCGGCCCGGGTGACCACCGCGCCCGCGACGGCTCCCGCTGCGGGCTCGGGGGACCCCGGCGACCCGACGGGATTGAGGCGAACGTGGTCGACCACCTGGTGTTGGCGCTCCGCGGCGACGTGGGGCCTGGCACTCCCGATCTTGGGGAACTCAGCGGTCACCGCGTCGAGTGCGCTCGGCACCGGCATCGGCACCGGGACGGGGGCCGGGGTCGGCGGGGTGATCGTCGGCGACGCGGCCGTATCCGTGGCCTGGGCCGACGGCGGCAGCGGCCCTCCAGGCCCCGCCCCATGGGCCGCCGCAGGGGCCGCCGGACCAGCGGGCGGTCGCCCGCTCGGGCCAGCAGTCGGGCCAGCGGGCGTCGGGTCAGCGGTCGGGCCTGCGGGCGTCGGGCCAGCGGTCGGGCCTGCTGCCGTCGGGCCAGCGGTCGGGCCTGCTGCCGTCGGGCCAGCGGTCGGGCCTGCTGCCGTCGGGTCAGCGGTCGGGTCTGCAGTTGGGCCCGTGGGCGATCCAGCGGTCGGGCCAGCAGGGCGGCCGGCAAGCGATTCACCGGTCGGGCCAGCGGGCGATGCACCGGTCGAGCCAGTGGACGGGCCGACGGGCGAGCCGGTGCGCGGGCCAGCGGACGGATCGGTATGCGCGCCGGTGGGCGGCGTGGGCGTGGCCCGGGATGTGCGAGTGGGTGGGGCCGGGGCTGCCGACGGCGCGGGGGTGACGGCTTCGGCCGGAGGCGTTTCCGGGGCCGCATGCCGGGGCGGCGGAGGCCAGAGCGGGGGGCGAGGCGGGGCCGCGGTCGTGGCGGCGCCGGAGGTCCGGCCGGGCTCGCGGTCGGCCCCGGTATGCCGCCGCGCAGCGTCGTCTGGGGCCGCCTCGCCCTCACTGCGCGGTGTTTCCCCTGGCTGCGGCGCGTCTGCAGTCACCGCACCATTGGACTACGCGGCACGGTGGCTAGCACGCTCCTGATGGGGCGTGTCGGGACAAATCAGACCCCTGCTATCCGTTCGCGCGGCGTGTGCGGCGGTCACTACGCTGGAGCACCATGAGCCACGTTCTCGCCGCGGTCGCCTGGCCGTACGCCAACGGCCCGCGTCATATCGGTCATGTCTCCGGCTTCGGGGTGCCCTCCGACGTGTTCAGCCGGTACATGCGGATGGCCGGTCACGATGTGCTCATGGTCTCGGGCACCGACGAGCACGGCACCCCGATCCAGGTCCAGGCCGACGCCGAGGGTGTCACCCCGCGCGAGCTGGCCGACCGGTACAACCGGGTGATCGTCGAGGACCTGCACGGCCTCGGGCTGTCGTACGACCTGTTCACCCGGACCACCACCGGCAACCACTACGCCGTGGTGCAGGAGCTGTTCAGCGGGCTGCTGGACAACGGGTACATCGTCCGCAAGACCACGCTCGGCGCGATCTCCCCGTCCACCGGCCGGACCCTGCCCGACCGCTACATCGAGGGCACCTGCCCGATCTGCGGGTACGAGAGCGCCCGCGGCGACCAGTGCGACAACTGCGGCAACCAGCTCGACCCCGAGCAGCTGATCAACCCCCGGTCGCGGATCAACGGGGAGACCCCTGAATTCGTCGAGACGGAGCACTTCTTCCTCGACCTGCCCGCCTTCGCCGAGGCGCTGGCCACCTGGCTCGACGCCCGGGAGGGCTGGCGGCCCAACGTACTCAAATTCTCCCGCAACCTGCTCGACGACCTGCAGCCGCGCGCGATCACCCGCGACCTGGAGTGGGGCGTACCGATCCCGCTGGAGGGTTGGCGCGAGCGCAACGACAAGCGCATCTACGTCTGGTTCGACGCCGTGATCGGCTACCTGTCGGCGTCCATCGAGTGGGCCCGGCGCACCGGCGACCCGGAGGCGTGGCGGCAGTGGTGGTCCGCCGACGGGCAGGGCAAGGACGCGAACGCCTACTACTTCATGGGCAAGGACAACATCGTCTTCCACTCGGTGATCTGGCCGGCCCTGCTGCTGGGTTACTCCGGCGCGGGCGACAAGGCGGGGGAGCCGGGGCGGCTGGGCAAGCTGAACCTGCCCACCGAGGTGGTCTCCAGCGAGTACCTGACGATGGAGGGCCGCAAGTTCTCCTCGTCGCGCCGGGTGGTCATCTACGTGCGGGACTTCCTGGAGCGCTACGACGCGGACGCGCTGCGGTACTTCATCGCGGCGGCCGGCCCGGAGAGCAACGACACCGACTTCACCTGGGCCGAGTTCGTGCGGCGCAACAACGACGAACTGGTCGCGGGCTGGGGCAACCTGGTCAACCGGTCGATCTCGATGGCGGCGAAGAATTTCGGCGCCGTACCCGAAGCGGTAGAGCTGACCGACGCGGACCGCGAGTTGCTCGCGGTGGCCGAGGCGGGTTTCGCCACGGTCGGTGACCTGATCGGGCGGCACCGGCAGAAGGCCGCGATCGGCGAGGCCATGCGGGTCGTGGCCGAGGCCAACAAGTACCTGTCGGAGCAGGCGCCGTGGCAGCTCAAGGACGAGGCGTCCAAGCCGCGGATGGGTACGATCCTGCACGTCGCGCTGCAGGTGGTGCGCGACGCCAACACGCTGCTGACGCCGTTCCTGCCGCACTCCGCGCAGAAGGTGCACGAGCTGCTCGGCGGCACCGGGGTGCACGCGCCGATGCCGTCCATCCTGGAGGTCGAGGACCTCGACGGCGGGCCGGGCTACCCGGTGCTGATGGGCGACTACACGGTGGGCGCCAAGTGGGAGCGGGTCCCGCTGGTGGCGGGTACGCCGCTGGCCGCGCCCAAGCCGGTGTTCCGCAAGCTGGATCCGTCCGTTGTGGACGAGGAGCTGGCCCGCCTGGAAAGTGCCGAGTAGGGCTCAGATCGCGTACGGCAGGTCCGCGATGTGGTGCCCCTCCAGCTCCCGCATCGGGGCCCACGCCTCGTACACGCCGCGCTCGTAGCAGCGGGCGCCGGTGTCCACCAGCGCCTCGGCGTCCGGGCGGATCAGCCGCAGGCGTGCCCAGCTGTCGTCGCGCTGCAGCACCCAGCACGCCGCGCCGCGCCAGGTGGCCTGCTCGGCGCGGCGGCTCAAGGTGGTGACGGGGTACCGTGCGGCCCGGGTCAACGCCCGCACCCGGAACTCGCCCGGCGGGTCGGCGACCGCCTCGTACTCGTGCTCCTCCATGCCGGCCTGGCCCACCAGGCGGGCGGACGGGGTGTCGGTGCACGGCACGTACTCGCGGTCGGGGCTCACGCCGGGCAGGCCGTCGAGCAGGTGCCGCCAGCGCGGCCCGGCCAGCCGCAGCCAGCCGTGCTGCTCGGGCTGGTACGTGTACAGCACCACTTCCTCGCCGCCCGCCGGGTACGCCAGCAGTTGCGCGTTGGCCGGCAGTGGCAGGTCGGCGAAACCGGCGGTGATGTACTCCGGGATCAGGTCGTCGGCGCTCGGCGTGAAGCCCGTGCCCAGCACCAGTGCGCCGACGCGGCCGTGCGCGGGCAGTGTGGACAGGCCCGGCTGGGCGGGCGCGCACGGGATCTCGTAGTCGCTCGGGTCGACCGCGCGCCAGCGCAGCGCGTACGTCACCGCGGTGTCCATGGTGCCGTCGGTGCGCAGCAGCGCCAGCTCCTCCGGGCCCGGCAGATGCGCGAGGTCACAGGCGCGGTAACAGAAGCCGTACGGCAGCCAGCCGCCGAGATGTCCGGCGAGTTGCGCGGCCGACAGGACCTTCACCATACGGGTGCCGCGGTGTACCGCCGCGGTCGCGCGGATCCGGCTCAGAATCGGATCGTCCCGGTGCGCCGCGGACTGGCTCCACCGCTGTACCGTCGCCCAGTTCAGGTCCCGTTGCAACGGCGCCATCAGCGGCGGCTCCAGCGGATCGACGCTGACTGCGCTCTGCTCACCCGTCACGGTCACCCTCGGCACATTAAGTGATGTTCATTGATTCCGGGTAAATTCTCGGTTGCCGCAGTGCTGGTGAAAGAACTCTCACCCGGATGTGTGATGCTGGGCCGGATGAGCACCGCTTCGCCCGCCGAATCCCGCCGCGCCCGTGCCCGCCGCCGCGCCGGGGAGTTCCCGCCCGCGCCCGATCCGCTGGCGGTTCCGGTCTTCGACAGCCACACCCACCTCGACATCACGGTGCACGAGGCCGGGGTGCCCGGCGGTGCCGGATCTGGGGCCGGGGACCCGGTCGAGGCGCTCATCACGGCCGCCGCGAAAGTCGGCGTGGACCGGCTCGTGCAGGTCGGGGTCGACGTGGCGTCCTCGCGGTGGGGCGCGGAACTGGCCGCCCGCCACCCGGCCGTCCTGGCCACGGTGGCGCTGCACCCCAACGAGGCGCCGATTCTGGAGGATCTCGACGAGGCGCTGCGCGCCATCGAGGCGCTGGCCGCCGAACCCCGGGTCCGGGGGATCGGCGAGACCGGGCTGGACACGTTCCGTACCGGCGAAGAGGGGCGTGCCGCGCAGGAGGAGAGTTTCCGGGCGCACATAGCGATCGCCAAGCGGTACCGCAAACCGCTGGTCATCCACGACCGCGACGCCCACGACGACGTGCTGCGGGTGCTGGACGACGAGGGCGCCCCGGACACCGTGGTGATGCACTGCTTCTCCGGCGACGCCGACTTCGCCGGCGCATGCGTGCGCCGGGGCTACCTGCTCAGCTTCGCGGGGGTCGTGACCTTCGCCAGCGCGGGGAACCTGCGGGCGGCGGCCGCGGTCACCCCGCCCGAGCAGATGCTGGTGGAGACGGACGCGCCGTATCTGACGCCGATGCCGTACCGGGGGCAGCCCAACGCGTCGTACCTGATCCCGCTGACCGTACGGGCGCTGGCCGAGGCCGCGGGCGCGGACCTGGACGCGCTGTGCGCCGCGATCTCCGCCACCGGCGAGCGGGTGTTCGGGCCCTGGCGGTAACCGGCGCCCACCCCGCGCTCGGCCCGGCCCGTGCGCGCCTGGTGGGTGGACCGGCCTGGCGAGGTGCGCGGCAGGCACCGGTGGGGCGGCCGTAGGCTGTGGCCTCATGGCGGACGCACTGCTCGGCCCGGCGGAGATCCGGGAGCTGGCGGCGCGCCTCGGCGTCTCGCCGACCAAGAAGCTCGGCCAGAACTTCGTGCACGACCCGAACACCGTCCGGCGCATCGTGGCCGCGGCGGGGCTCACCGGCGACGACGTGGCGCTGGAGGTGGGGCCCGGGCTCGGGTCGCTCACCCTCGGCCTGCTCCCGGTGGCGGCGCACGTGCACGCGGTGGAGATCGACCCGGTGCTGGCCGCGGCGCTGCCCTTCACGGTGGCCGCGCGCGCTCCCGCCGCGCGGCTGACGGTGCACCCGGCCGATGCCCTGCGGATCACCGCCGACAAGCTCGACCCGGCGCCGACGATGCTGGTGGCGAACCTGCCCTACAACGTGGCCGTCCCGGTCGTGCTGCACCTGCTGGCGGAGCTGCCCACGCTGCGCGGTGGGCTGGTGATGGTGCAGAAGGAGGTCGCGGACCGGCTGGTCGCCGGTCCCGGCTCCAAGGTGTACGGCGTCCCCTCGGTCAAGCTGGCCTGGCACGCGCACGCCCGCCCGGCGGGCCGGGTACCCCCGGCGGTGTTCTGGCCCGTCCCGAACGTGGACTCCGGGCTGGTCGCCTTCGCCCGCCGCGACGCGCCCGCCGACGTCGACCGGCGCGCGGTGTTCGCGGTGGTGGACGCGGCGTTCGCGCAGCGCCGCAAGACCCTGCGGGCCGCCCTGAGCGGCTGGGCCGGTGGCGCCGACAACGCCGAGCAGGCCCTGGTCACGGCTGGGATCAACCCGCAGGCGCGGGGGGAGTCGCTGACCGTCGGGCAGTTCGCCGCGATCGCGGCTGCCGGAATCCAGCACGGGTACGGCGGTAAGCTCAGCGGGACGCGCGAGGAGGTGGACCGATGACCGCCGAGACAGCCGGCCACGTCATGTGGTCACCCGACCCGGTCCGGCAGCGGCTGGCCACATACACCCTCGAAGACGTCCTCAAACTGCCCGAAGACGCCCCCCGCGTCGAGCTTCGTGATGGAGTCATGATCGTGGTTCCCTCCCCCACGGCCGGGCATCAGAAGATCGCCAACCTGCTGTGGCTGTGGCTCTATCAGCAGGCCCCGGGGATCTTCGAGCCGTCGACCGCCGTCGGCGTCGTCGTCGGCATCGGCGACACACTTGAGCCGGACGTGCTGCTGCTGCGCCGGCCGGTTCCGGAGGACCGGCACTACTTCCTGCCCTCGCAGGTCGCCATCGTGGCCGAGGTGGTGTCGCCCAGCACGAAGCGCCGGGACCGGCTGGAGAAGCCGGCCGAGTACGCCGCGGCGGGTATCGCGCACTACTGGCGGATCGAACAGAACCCGCTGCACGTCTACGCGTACGACCTGCGGGACGGGCGGTATGAGCTGGTCGCCGACTCGGAGACCGAGCTGGTGCTGACCGAGCCGTTCGAGATCCGGCTGCCGATCCGGGACATCACTCCGTGACCGAGGCGTGGGGGCCGGACGACGACAAGCCGCGCCGCTCGGCGGGCCCGGTCCGGGTCCGGGTCCCTGCGAAGATCAACCTTCATCTCGGCGTGGGTCCGCTGCGCCCGGACGGCTACCACGAGCTGAACACCGTCTACCACGCGATCAGCCTGTTCGACGAGCTGACCGCCCGCCCCGGTGACACCCTCACCCTGACCATGGAGGGCGAGGGCGCCGGTGAGCTGGCCCTCGACGAGAGCAACCTGATCATCCGGGCAGCCCGCGCCCTGGCGACCCAGGCCCGCGTGCCCGCGCACGCCCGGCTGCACCTGCGCAAGTCGATCCCGCTGGCCGGTGGCCTGGCCGGGGGCAGCGCCGACGCGGCGGCCGCGCTGCTGGCCTGTGACCTGCTCTGGGGCACCGGGCTGTCCCGCGACGAGCTGGGCGACATCGGCGCGACGCTCGGCTCGGACGTGCCGTTCCTGCTGCACGGCGGCACCGCGCTGGGCACCGGTCACGGTGAGGCGGTCAGCCCGATCCTGGCCCGGCCCACGACCTGGCACTGGGTGGTGGCGATCGCGGACGGCGGCCTGGCCACCCCGGAGGTCTACCGCGAGCTGGACCGGCTGCGCGAGGGCGGTTCGGCGCCCCTGCCGCTGGGCCCGGCGGACGGGCTCATGGCGGCGCTGCGCCAGCGTGACCCGGCGGTGCTGGGCGCCGCACTCGCCAACGACCTGCAGGCCGCCGCGCTCGCGCTGCGCCCCCACCTGGCCGACGTGCTCAAGACCGGCGCCGAGGCGGGCGCGCTCGCGGGCATCGTCTCCGGCTCCGGGCCGACCTGCGTCTTCCTCACGGCCGACGGCGCGCACGCCCAGACCGTGGCGGCCGCGCTGGCCGACGCCGGGGTGTGCCGCGAGGCGGTCACCGCGCGCGGGCCGATGCCGGGGGCGCGGGTAATCTAGTCGGATCGTGGCCAACATCGTCAATCTGGACCGGGTCGGCAAGGGGTACGGCGCCGCCGGTCAACTGCTCACCGACGTCTCCCTCGGGCTGGACGACGACGCCCGCGTCGGCATCGTCGGCCTCAACGGCGCGGGCAAGTCGACCCTGCTGCGCATGCTGGCCAAGGTCGAGGAGCCGGACTCGGGCCGGGTCACCCACCGCCGGGACCTGCGGGTCGCCGCGCTGCCCCAGACCCTGAACCTGGCCGCCGAGGCCACCGTCCGCGACGTCGTGCTGGGCACGGCCTGGCTGGCGCAGGGGATGGGCGCGGAGCACGAGTGGGCGGGCGACGCCGGGGTCCGGGCGATCCTCGACGGGCTCGGCATGGGCTACCTGGGGTTGGACACCCCGGTCGGGCCGATGTCCGGCGGGGAGCGGCGCCGGGTCGCGCTGGCCGCGCTGCTGGTCCGCGAGGCCGACCTGCTGATCCTGGACGAGCCCACGAACCATCTCGACGTGGCGGGCGTCGACTGGCTGGCCCGGCATCTGCTGTCCCGGCGCGGCGCACTGGTGGTGGTCACCCACGACCGCTGGTTCCTGGACGCGGTGTGCACCGCGACCTGGGAGGTCGTCGACGAGCGGGTGCACACGTACGAGGGTGGCTTCGCGGCGTGGACGCTGGCCCGCGCGGAGCGGCAGCGGGTCGCGGCGGCGGTCGAGGCGCGCCGGCAGAACCTGCTCCGCAAGGAGATCGCCTGGCTGCGCCGGGGCCCACCGGCGCGTACGTCGAAGCCGCAGTTCCGCATCGACGCCGCGAACGCGCTGATCGCGGACGTGCCGCCGGTGCGCGACACGGTCAGCCTGCAGCGGCTGGCGGTGTCCCGGCTGGGCAAACAGGTGTACGACCTGGAGAACGTCGCCCTGCGGGCCGGCGAGAAGACGATCCTGAGGGACCTGACCTGGCAGGTGGGCCCGGGGGACCGGATCGCGATCCTGGGCGCCAACGGGGCGGGCAAGACCACCCTGCTGCGCCTGCTGGCCGGGGTACGGACCACGGACGGCGGGCGGCTGGTCACCGGCGCGACGGTGCGGCCCGCGTTCCTGTCGCAGGAGCTGACCGAATTGCCCGGGGATCTGCGGCTGCTGGAGGCGGTCGAGGAGGTCGCCAAGCGGGTCCGCCTGGGCGACCGCGAGATGTCGGCCGCCCAGCTCGCCGAGGTCTTCGGCTTCACCGACAAGCGGATCTGGACCCCGGTCGGCGACCTGTCCGGTGGTGAACGCCGCCGCCTGCAGCTGCTGCGGCTGCTGGCCACGGAGCCGAACGTGCTGCTGCTCGACGAGCCCACCAACGACCTGGACACCGACACCCTGGCGTCGCTGGAGGACCTGCTGGACTCCTGGCCGGGCACGATGATCGTCGCCAGCCACGACCGCTACCTGGTCGAACGCGTCACCGACACCGCGTACGGGATGCTCGGCGACGGGCGGCTCGTGCATCTGCCCGGCGGCGTCGAGGAGTACCTGGTGCGGGCCGCGGCGCGGGGTGCGGCCGTCCCGGATGCCGCGCCGGCGGTGGCGTCGGCTGCCCCTGCCCCGGAGTCGGGGATGTCGGCCGGGGAACTGCGGGCCGCCCGCAAGGAGCTGACCCGGCTGGAGCGCCAGCTCGGCAAGCTGGAGCAGCGCATCCTCACGATCAACGAGAGCCTCGCGGTGCACGGCGCCGACTACGACAAGATCGTGGAGCTGGACGCCCAGCTGCGCGCCGCGCAGTCGGAACGGGCGCAGGTGGAGGAAGCCTGGCTGGAGCTGGCCGAGCAGGTCCCGGATCACTGATCCGGGGGTGCCCCTGCGCGCCGTCGGGCGATACGCGAGAATCGGCGGGAACGACACCCGAGCTGGAGAACGGACACCATGGCGCACACCCCGGTCAACCACCCGCTGCGGCCTGTCTACCGCGCCATCGGCGCCCTGATGGGCGTCTACCTGGTCGTGTTCGGCGTGGTCGGGTTCATCGTCACGGCCGACGAGGGCCTGTTCGGCACCTCCGCCGACAAGGTGCTGGGCCAGGACACCAACCTGTTCTGGTCGATCGTGTCGCTGGTGCTCGGCGTGATCGTGCTCGGCGCGACCGCCCTGGGCAACAACCGCGACGCCGCCGCCTACACGTTCGTGGGCTGGGGGCTCATCGTGGTCGGCGCCTACTCGCTGGCGGTGCTGCGTACCGACGTGAACGTCCTGGACTTCGACATCGCGACCATTGTCGTGAACTGGTTCGTCGCGCTCTGCCTGATCATGTCGGGCCAGTACACGAAGGTCGCCCCGGCGAAGCTGGCTGGTGCCCCGCGCCAGGTCCGCGAGGGCGCCGCGGCCTGAGGCCGCATCCGGCGCTGTCCGCGCCGGGGCGCGGAGAACGTCCGCGCCGCGCCCGGTTTCCGGGCGCGGCGTCGTGCGTCAGCGCGGGCTTTCGGATGCGGCGTCAGCGGGGCTTGCGGGTGCGCAGGGCCGGCTTAGCCTCCAGGTGGGACAGCCCGTTCCAGGCGAGGTTGACCAGGTGGGCGGCCACCATGTCCTTCTTCGGCTTGCGGGCCTCGCGCCACCACTGCCCGACCAGCGCCACCATGCCCACCAGGGCCTGGGAGTACAGCTCGGCGAATTTCGGGTCGAAGCCGAGCCGCTTGAACTCGGCGCCGAGGATGTGCTCGACCTGGTGCGCCACGTCGTTCATGACGCTGGAGAAGTTGCCGCCGGGCGACAGCACGGGTGACTCGCGGACCAGCACCCGGAAGCCGTGCGGCTCCTCCTCGATGTAGTCCAGTAACGCCAGGGCCGCCTGTTCCAGCAGCTCCCGCGGGTGTCCGGCGGTCAGCGCACGGGCGATGCGGTCCAGCAGGGAGCGCACCTCCCGGTCGACCACCACGGCGTAGAGACCTTCCTTGCCGCCGAAGTGCTCGTAGACGACCGGCTTGGACACCTTCGCCCGGGCGGCGACCTCCTCGACGCTGGTGGCGTCGAAGCCGCGCTCGGCGAACAGCTGGCGGCCGATCGTGATGAGCTGCTCGCGACGCTGCGCGGCGGACATGCGGACCCTGGAGGCCGGGGGATTGCCGGTCGCCGTGCGGGCAGCGCGGGCACGGCGACCGCGCGGCTCGGTGCTGCTGGTGTCGTCCTGATCGGTCACCCGGACATCCTGCCAGTCGGGGCCGACATTCACGGCTCCGAACGGCCCGTCGCGGCGGTAACTATGACTGGGCCTTCACCATCTTGGCCGCGAGCCGCTCCGGGCGCGGCCACTTGACGTCGTGCACGGCGCCGAACTTCTCCAGGATCCAGATGAGCCGGGCGGAGATGTCGATCTGGCCGCGGAGCACACCGTGCCGGGCGCAGGTCGGGTCGGCGTGGTGCAGGTTGTGCCAGCTCTCTCCAAAGGAGAACAAGGCCAGCGCCCAGACGTTGGACGCCCGGTCACCGGCGCGCATCTCGAACGGGCGCTCGCCGTACACGTGGCAGACGGAGTTGATCGACCAGGTGATGTGGTGCAGCAGGCCGATGCGCACGATGCCGGCCCAGAAGAACGCGGACAGCGCGCCCTGCCACGACCAGGTCACGAGGCCGCCGATCAGCGCGGGGCCCAGGGTCGAGAAGATCACGATCGGCAGGAACGCCTGGTCGACGCGGCGGATGTCGCGGTCGGCCAGCAGGTCGGGGGCGAAGCGGGCCCGGTTGGACAGCTCGCGGCTGAACATCCAGCCCAGGTGGGCGTGCCAGAGGCCGCGGGTCAGCGCCCAGTAGCCGGTGCCGAAGCGCCACGGCGAGTGCGGGTCGCCCTCCAGGTCGCTGAAGGCGTGGTGGCGGCGGTGGTCGGCCACCCACTGGATGACGTTGCCCTCGATGGCCAGCGAGCCAGCCAGCGCCAGCACGACGCGCAGCCAGCGCTTCGCCTTGAAGGAGCCGTGCGTGAAGTACCGGTGGAATCCGACCGTGATGCCCAGACCGGACACGAGGTAGAAGACCGACCCGATGGCGACGTCCGTCCACGAGAGCCATCCACCCCAGGCGACCGGCACCGCGGCGAAGACCGCCAGGAACGGCACGATCACGAACGCGTACAGCGCGATGAGCACTCCGCGCTGCTGCGGGCCCTCGGTCAGCGGCTTGGGGCCGGCCTGGGGTGCGGGCTCGACGAGCACGGAAGTCATGGCACCTCACACGGGGGAAAGCTCGGGGGAGCTAGATCAAGAAGCTACGGCTACGTCACCGTAACCTACGCAACCGTAACTCAGCCAGGGACGCTTGCCCACGGATGGCGGGAAGCGCTTCCCGAATCGCTACCCGTCGCAACGGGCTTGCACCCGTGCGGCACAGTGGTGGAAATTCTGATGAACGTCGATGTGTCCCCACGTAAGCCGACCGGTCAGGGTGCGCTCCCGACGGAAGAACTGCACCTTGTCCATCGAGATGGTGTAACCGCGTTGTAATCAGTTGTGACTAGCTTCCTTGCCGAAGCAGATTCATGTATTGAGATCTATAGATTTAACGCAGCTCCACCGCCCGCCCCACCCACCCGCACCTCACAGACACCTCGCCCCTGCCGCCGCGCCCACGAAGCGGGAGTCCGATGAGTACTGCCCTCGATCCGAACCGTCTGGTCATCGCCGTCACCGGCGGCGCGGGCCTGGACGCCAGCCCACACGCCCTCACCGCCGCCGTCCGGGCGGGTGCGCTGGGCGTACTCGATCTCGGCGCCGGTGACTCCTGGTCCCTGCGCACCCTGGCCGACGCCGCCCGACGGGCCACCGGTTTCGGCGTACGGGTCACCGCGGCCTGCGCCGCCACCCCCGCCGAGCTGGCCGAGGTCGCCGGCCCGGCGGTGAACCTGATCATCCTGGCCGCGGACAGCCCGTGGCCGGTCGCCGAGCTGGCCCGCCGCTACCAGGTACTGGTGGAGGTCACCGACCTCGCCGAGGCGTGGGCCGCCGCGTCCGCCGGCGCGCACGGGCTCGTCGCCCGGGGCATGGAGTCCGGTGGCCGGGTCAGCGAACTGAGCGCGTTCGTCCTGCTCCAGCAGCTCGTAGCGGAGGTCGAGCTGCCGGTGTGGGTGGCGGGCGGCATCGGCCCGGCCACCGCCGCGGCGTCCGTGGTGGGCGGCGCGGCCGGCGTCGTGCTCGACACCCAGCTTCTTTTGCTCCCTGAGTCCACATTGGTCGATGATGTTGCGATTCTGTTGCGCCGTATGGACGGCACGGAGGTCGTGACCGAGGGCGGCCGGCGGGGCCTGCGCCGCGGCAACGACCTGCTCCCCATCGGGCAGGACGGCTGGCTGGCCGCCGAGTTCGCCCGGCGCTGGCCGGACACCGCCGCCGCGATCCACGGCGTCCGTGACGCCGTGCGGGACGCGGTGCGCCACCCCGAGGCCGGGGCGGCGCTGCGGGCCGGTGCCCCGCTGGCCCGTACCCTCGGCGTCGACCTGCCGGTCGCGCAGGGGCCGATGACCCGGGTCAGCGACGAGGCCGGATTCGCCGCCGCGGTGGCCGACGCGGGCGGCCTGCCGTTCATCGCGCTGGCCCTGGCCAACGCGGAACAGTCCCGCCGCATGCTCACCGAGGCGGCCGCCGCGCTGGGTGACCGGCCGTGGGGCGTGGGCGTGCTCGGCTTCGCCCCGGACGCGCTGCGGGCCGCGCAGATCGAGATCATCCAGGAGATCAAGCCCGCGGTGGCGATCATCGCGGGCGGTCGGCCCGCCCAGGCCAAGGGCCTCGAAGCGGCGGGCATCAGCGCCTTCCTGCACGTGCCCTCGCCCGGCCTGCTGCGCCAGTTCCTGCAGTCGGGCTCGCGGAAATTCATCTTCGAGGGCGCCGAGTGCGGCGGGCACGTCGGGCCGCGGGCCAGCTTCCCGCTGTGGGAGGCGCAGCTCGCCGTACTGATGGAATTCCTCGCCGACCAGCCCGCCGGGACCGCCGCGGAGTTGCAGGTCTTCTTCGCCGGTGGGGTGCACGACGAGCGCTCCGCGGCCATGGTCGCCGCGCTCGCCGGGCCGCTGACCCGCCGCGGCGCCCAGGTGGGCGTGCTCATGGGCACGGCCTACCTGTTCACCGCCGAGGCGGTCACGCACGGCGCGATCCAGCCGCTGTTCCAGCGGGAGGCCGTCGAGGCCACCGGTACGGCGCTGCTGGAGACCGCGCCCGGCCACGCCACCCGCTGCCTGCCGTCCGGGTTCGTGGACGACTTCCACCACCTGCGCGAGGAGCTGGAAGGCGCGGGCGTGGAGAACCGCGTCATCTGGGAACAGCTCGAACTGCTCAACGTCGGCCGCCTGCGGATCGCCAGCAAGGGCCTGCGCCGCGACGGCGACACGCTCGCCCACGTGGACGAGCCCACCCAGGAGGCCGAGGGGCTGTTCATGGCCGGGCAGGTCGCCGTGCTGCGGCACGCCACGACCACGGTCGCCGAGCTGCACACCCAGGTCACCACCGGAGCCGCCGCGCTGCACGCCGGCCGGGTCGCCGCGGCCCGCACCGACCTGGGGCTCGACGCGGACGAGGCGGCGGCACCCGCCGTGCCGCTGGACATCGCGATCGTCGGCATGGCCTGCGTCTTCCCCGGCTCGCCGGACCTGCCCGCCTTCTGGAACACGGTGCTCGGTGGCAAGGACGTCGTCCGCGAGGTCAGCCCCGACCGGTGGGACCCGGAGATCTACTACGCCCCCGAGGTGGGCCCCGGCCAGGCCGGGCGGATCACGGTCAGCAAGTGGGGCGGGTTCATCGACCCGGTGCCGTTCGACGCCATCAAGTACGGCATCCCGCCGGCCGCCCTGGCCAGCATCGACCCGACCCAGCTGCTGGCCCTGGAGATCTCCCACCGGGCCCTGGTCGACGCCGGGTACGCGTACGACTCGGGTGCGGACCACTCGCGGACCGGGGTGGTGTTCGGGGCCGAGGCGGGCAGCGACATGAGCCAGACCCAGACGCTGCGTACCCTGCTGCCCGGCTACCTCGGCGACGTGCCGGAGCAGATGGAGAGCCTGCTGCCCACGGTCACCGAGGACACCTTCCCCGGCGTACTGGCCAACGTCATCGCCGGGCGGGTCGCCAACCGGCTCGACCTGGGCGGCCCCAACTACACAGTGGACGCCGCCTGCGCCTCGTCGCTGGCCGCCATGGACGCCGCCTGCAAGGAACTCCTCGCCGGCCACAGCGACCTGATGATCTGCGGCGGTGCCGATCTGCACAACGGCGTCAACGACTATCTGATGTTCACCTCGGCGCACGCGTTGTCGCCGACCGGGCGCTGCCGCACGTTCGACAGCACCGGCGACGGCATCGCCCTCGGCGAAGGGGTCGCCGCGGTCGTGCTCAAGCGGCTGTCCGACGCCGAACGCGACGGCGACCGCATCTACGCGGTCGTCAAGGGACTCGGCGGGGCCAGCGACGGGCGGGCCCTCGGGCTCACCGCGCCGCGCGCGGAAGGGCAGCGGCGGGCCCTGGACCGGGCGTACGAGTCGGCCGGGGTCACCCCGGACCGGGTCGGGCTCGTCGAGGCGCACGGGACCGGCACCGTGGTCGGCGACCGTACCGAGTTGGAGACGCTGACCCGGCTGTTCACCGAGTCCGGCGCCCGGCCCGGCGGGGCGGTGCTCGGCTCCGTGAAGTCCCAGATCGGGCACACCAAGTGCGCCGCCGGGATGGCCGGGGTGATCAAGGCGGCGCTGGCCGTGCACACCGGTGTCAAGCCGCCGACCATCAACCTGACCCGGCCCAACCCGGCGTGGAGCCCGGAGACCAGCCCGTTCGCGTTCCACACAGAGGCACGGCCGTGGGCCGCGCCGGCCGCCGAGCGGCTCGCCGGGGTCAGCGCGTTCGGCTTCGGCGGCACCAACTTCCACGTGGTGCTGGCGGCGCACGCGCCCACCGCGGATCCCCGGCACGGCCGGGACGAGTGGCCCGCCGAGCTGTTCCTCTTCCGGGGCGCCGACCGGGTGGCCGCGCGGCGCGGCGTACAGAAGATGCTGGACCGGCTGAGCGCGGCGCCGCAGGCGCGGCTGCGTGATCTCGCGGCCGCGGCCGCGCGCGAATCCGACCCGCGCACCGGCGCGGTGCGGATCGCGGTCGTCGCCTCCGACACCGCCGACCTCGCCGACCTGCTGCGGCGGGCGCTGCAGGGCGAGCACGATCCGCGTACGGGACTGCACCAGCCGACCGAAGCCGACGGTACGGGCAAGGTCGCGTTCCTCTTCCCCGGGCAGGGCAGCCAGCGGCCCGGCGCCCTGAGCGACCTGTTCGTCGCGTTCCCCGAGCTGCGGCAGTATCTGCAACTCGGCCGGGAGTACGCCGACCTGCTGTTCCCGCAGACGGCGTTCGACGAGGCGACCGAGCAGGCCCAGGCGGATCTGCTCCGGGACACCCGGGTGGCCCAGCCGGTGCTCGGCATCGGCGGGCTGGCCGCCGACCACGTGCTGCGCCGCCTCGGCGTGCGCCCCGACATGGCGGGCGGGCACAGCTACGGCGAACTGGTCGCGCTGTGCACAGCGGGCGCGTTCGACCCGGCCACGCTGCTGGAGCTCAGCCGCGAACGGGCCGCCGCCATCCTCGGTGCCGCCGGCGACGACCCGGGCACGATGGCCGCGGTCGGCGGCTCGGCCGAGCAGGTCACCGCCGCGCTGGACGCGGCCGGGCTGACCGGTGAGGTGGTGCTGGCCAACCACAACGCCCCGAACCAGGTCGTCGTCTCCGGGCCCACCGACGCCGTCGGCCGGGCCACCGCCGCGCTGAAGGCGGCCGGGCTGCGGGCCCGCGGTATCCCCGTCGCGTGCGCGTTCCACAGTCCCGTGGTGGCCGGTGGCGCGGACACCTTCGCCGCGGTGCTGGCGGACCGCCGGGTCGCGGCGCCCAGCCTGCCGGTGTGGTCGAACCGCAGCGCGCAGCCGTACCCGGCCGACGCCGGGGCGGTGCGGGAGGGGCTGGCCGCGCAGATCGGCGCGCCGGTCCGGTTCGTCGAGCAGATCGAGGCCATGTACGCCGCGGGTGCCCGGATCTTCGTGGAGGCGGGGCCCGGACAGGTGCTCGGGCGGCTCGTCGCCGACATCCTCGGCGACCGGCCCCACCAGGTCGTCGCCGTCGACGGACGGCCCGGGCAGGGACTGCCTGCGCTGCTCACCGCCGCCGCCGAGCTGGCCTGCGCCGGGGTTCCCGTGCAGACCGGCTGGCTGTACGCGGGGCGTGACGTGGCACCCGTCACGCCCGCCGGCTCCGACAACCGTCCCATCTGGACCGTCGACGGCCAGGTGGTGCGGGACCGCAACGGGGACTGCCTGCCCGGTGGCATGACCCCCGCTCGACGAATCGAGGAGTTCACGATGACCGCAGCAGGCGGGGCCGAGCCCGGCCGCGACTCCAGGGGCGAGCTCGTCAGCGAGTTCCTGCGTACCAGCCGCGACCTGATCGCCAGCCAGCGTGACGTGCTGCTGGCGTTCCTGGGCGACGGCTCCGGCGGGCGGCTCGTGTGGCAGCCCGACACGGTGCAGCTGGAAGCCGCGCCGGTCACCGCGCTGGCACCGGCGCCCGTGGCGGTCGTGGCGCCGGTTGCGCCCGCACTGCCGGATGTCGTGGCGGCGCCCGCCGCGCAGGTGGCCGTCCTGGCGCCCGCCGCGCCTGCGCTGGATGTGCAGGGCGCGGTGTTGACGGTGATCAGTGAGCGGACGGGGTATCCGGAGGAGCTGATCGAGCTCGATCTGGATCTGGAGGCGGATCTGAGCGTCGACTCGATCAAGCGGGCGGAGGTGGCCGGGGAGGTGGCGAACCGGCTGGGTCTGTCGGTGGAGGGTGACGAGTCGGAGCTGGAGGATCTGGTGAAGGCCCGTACGGTGCGGGCGATGGTGTCCTGGCTGGACACCCGCATCAACGTCGCCGCGCTGCCCGTCACCGCGCCCATCATCGCGACCGTCGCGGCGGCCCCCGTGCTGGATGTGCAGGGTGCGGTGTTGACGGTGATCAGTGAGCGGACGGGGTATCCGGAGGAGCTGATCGAGCTCGATCTGGATCTGGAGGCGGATCTGAGTGTCGACTCGATCAAGCGGGCGGAGGTGGCCGGGGAGGTGGCGAACCGGCTGGGTCTGTCCGTGGAGGGTGACGAGTCGGAGCTGGAGGATCTGGTGAAGGCCCGTACGGTGCGGGCGATGGTGTCCTGGCTGGACACCCGCATCAACGGCGGCCCCGAGCCGGTGGCGGCCTCGACCGCGCCCGAGCAGGTGGCTTTGACCGCCGCCCCGCCCGCGCCCGCGATCGCGGCAGCCAACCCCGGTATCGCACCGCAGCGCCTCATCGGAATCGTCGAACCCGCACCCGTGCCCGCCGACGCCGCCGACCTGGCCGGTGCCCGCTTCCTCATCACCGGCGGCGCCGCCGTCGGGGCGGCCCTGGCCGGACAGCTCGCCGAACGCGGCGCGACCGGTGTGTCCGCCGGCATGGACGCCGACCCGGACGGGATGGACGGCATCGTCCTGCTCGACGGGCTCACCGACGGCACCGGCCCGCTGCTGCCCGACGCGTTCGGCTTCGTCAAGCGGGCCGTCGCCGCGCTCACGGCGACGACGTCGACCGGGCCGCGCTGGCTGATCGCGGCCGGTCCCGAGCCGGGTGGCCCGCGTACCGACGGCCTGCCGGGGCTGTTCCGCACCCTCGCCCGCGAATGCCCCGAGGTGGTTGCCCGCTACGTGCAGGTGCCCGCCGACGCCACCCCCGACGAGGTGGCCCTGGGACTGGTCGAGGAGCTGGGCGACGCCGCGTCCGCCCCGGTCGTGTACCGGCGCGCGCAGGGGCGGCAGACGGAGCAACTCGTCTCTGCCGGGCTGGGCGTGCTCGCCGACGGCGGCGCCGGGCCCGCCGGGGAGGGGGTCGCCGAGGCGCAGGCGATCGGGCTCGACGCCGACTCGGTGGTCGTGCTGATCGGCGGCGCGCGGGGCATCACCCCGTGGTTCGCCCGCACGCTCGCGGGCGGCGCGCGGTGCCGGATCGAGCTGGTCGGGCGTACTCCGCTGCCGCAGACCGACGAGGACCCGGAGCTGGCCGCGGCCACCGACAAGGCCGCGCTGCGGGCCACCCTGGCCCGGCGCGGCATGCGGTCGCCCGCGGACATCGACCGGACCGCGTCGGGCATCCTGGCCGCCCGCGAGGTCGCCGCGACCGTCGCCGAGCTGAGCGACCTCGGCGCGCAGGTGCGCTACCACTGTCTCGACGTCCGCGACGACGAGGCCACCCGCCGGCTGATCAAACGGATCCACGACGAGTACGGGCGGATCGACGGGCTGGTCTACGCCGCCGGGATCATCGAGGACAAGCTGATCGCCGACAAGGACCCCGAGTCCTTCGCACGGGTCTTCCGTACCAAGGTCGACGGGGCGCAGTCCGTGCTGGACGCGCTCGACGGCTGCGGCGCCGCACCGCGGTTCGTGGTGCTGTTCGGCAGCATCGCGGCCGCGTGCGGCAACCGGGGGCAGAGCGACTACGCGGCGGCCAACGACGCCCTGGACACCATGGGCGCCCGCTGGTCCGCCGAGACCGGTAACCGCGCGCTGACCGTGCACTGGGGACCGTGGGCGCCGGTCGGGCTGCACGCCGGGATGGTCTCGCCCGAGCTGACCGCCGAGTACGCCCGCCGCGGCATCGGCCTCATCGACCCCGAGGAGGGCGCGCTGAGCCTGCTGCGCGAGCTGGCCTGGGGCGATCCCGGCACCACCTCTGTCGTCTACACCGCCTCGGGCTGGTAGGCGCATGCAGCCCATCGCGATCGTCGGGATGGCGGCGCTGTTCCCCGGCGCCGCCGACCTGGACCAGTACTGGCAGAACCTGGTCGCGGGCAAGGACCAGATCACCGAGGTTCCGCCGGACCGCTTCGACGCGCTGTTCTACGACCCCGCCCACGCGGACCGGCCGGACCGGCTGTACTGCCGGCGCGGCGGGTTCCTCGACGAGCAGGCCGTCTTCGAGCCGCTGAAGTTCGGCATCATGCCGAACTCGGTGGGCGACATCGAGCCGGACCAGCTCATCGCGCTGGAGGTGGCCGCCGCGGCGGTTGCCGACGCGGGCGGGCCGGACCGGATGCCGGACGCCGACCGGGTCGGGGTCATCCTCGGCCGCGGCGGCATCCTCAGCCCCGCCGCCGCCCGGTACGCCCAGCGCGTCCGCATGTCCAGCCAGGTCGTCGGCATCCTGCGGGAGCTGATCCCGGACCTCGACGAGGAACGCCTCGACCTGGTCCGGGCCCGGTTCGACGAACGGCTCGGCAAACACCAGCCGGAGGGCACGATCGGCCTCGTGCCGAACCTCGCCGCATCCCGGGTGGCGAACCGGCTCAACCTGCGCGGGCCCGCGTACACGATCGATGCGGCGTGCGCGTCGTCGCTGCTGGCGGTCGACCAGGGGATGACGGAGCTGGCCGCCGGGCGGCTCGACGCGGTGCTGGCCGGGGGCACCCACCACGTCCACGACATCAGCTTCTGGTCGGTGTTCAACCAGCTCCAGGCGCTGAGCCGCAAGGGCGACATCCGGCCCTTCGACGCGGACGCGGACGGCGTACTCATCGGTGAGGGCACTGGCATGGTCGTGCTGAAGCGCCTCGCGGACGCCGAGCGCGACGGCGACCGCGTCTACGCGGTGATCCGGGGCAGCGGCACCAGCAGCGACGGCCGATCGGCCAGCATGTTCAACCCGGCCAGTGCGGGGCAGGCCCTGGCCATCCGCCGCGCGTGGGAGGCGGCCGGGCTCGACCCGACCGCCCCGGACGCGCTCGGCCTGTTGGAGGCGCACGGCACCGCCACGCCCACCGGCGACGCGGCCGAGCTGGCCACGGTCGCCGAGGTGTTCGGGCCGCACACCGGCGGCGAGCGCCCCGTCATCGGCTCGGTGAAATCCATGATCGGCCACGCCATGCCCGCCGCGGGCATCGCCGGGCTGATCAAGGCGACCCTCGCGGTCTACCACGGGGTGCTGCCGCCCACGCTGCACTGCGACCGGCCGCGCGCCGAGATGGCCCGGACCAGGTTCCAGCCGATCGGCACCGCCCGCCCGTGGCAGAGTGCGGGCCCGCGCCGCGCCGGGGTCAACGCGTTCGGATTCGGCGGCATCAACGCCCACGTGATCATCGAGCAGCACGCGAGCCCGGTGCCGGTCGAGGTCGAGGTCACCGAACCGGACAAGGTCATGTGGCTGGCCGCGGACACCCCTGCCGCGCTGGCCGACCTGCTGGCCGCACCCGACGCCGTGGTGCGCGGCCTGGAACGGGCCGGGACCCTCGACGGCGGCCCGGTGCGCATCGGCATCGTCGACCCCACCGACCAGCGCCTCGCCGCCGCCCGGCGGATGGTCGCCCGGGGCGAGCCGTGGCGCGGCGGCCGCGACATCTGGTTCACCCCGCGGCCGCTGCTCGGGCCCGGCGGCGGCCAGCTCGCCTTCGTCTACCCCGGGGTCGAGGCGGAGTTCGCGCCACGGGTCGCGGACGTGGCCGCCCACTTCGGACTGCCGTACCGGGAGTTCAGCGCGAACGACCTCGGGCAGCACGGCACCGGGCTGGTCGAGGTCGGCACGCTGCTGGACGCCGCGTTGCGGCGGATGAACGTACGGCCCGACGCGGTCGCCGGGCACAGCATCGGCGAGTGGACCGCGGCCGCCGTCACCGGACAGATGAGTACGCAGGGCGTGGACGCGTTCCTCGGCCTGTTCGACGCGGACACCGTCGAGGTGTCGGGGTACGCGTTCGCCGCGATCAGCGCCGGCGCCGAAACCGTGCTGCCGTTGCTGGACGCGTACCCGGGGGTGCTGTTCACGCACGACAACGCGCCCGCCCAGTGCGTGGTGAACGGTCCGCGCGAGCAGGTGCAGCGGCTCGTGGACGACCTGCGGGCGCGCAACATCCTGTGCCAGATGCTGCCGTTCCGGTCGGCGTTCCACACCCCCGTGTTCGCCGAAGGGCTGCAGGCCATCGGCGCGGCCATGGGGCGGTGGGAGGTGCACCCCACCGACGTGCCGGTGTGGTCGGGCACGCTGGCCGCGCCGTTCCCCAGCGACCCGGACGAGGTCAACGCGCTGTTCATCCGGCACATGATCGAGCCGGTCCGGTTCCGGCAGACGGTCAACGCCATGTACGACGCCGGTATCCGCGTCTTCTTGCAGGTCGGGGCCGGGCAGCTGGCCACGCTCATCGACGACAACCTGCGCGACCGGGACCACCTGGCCATGCCGGTCAACGTGTCGCGGCGCAGCGGCCTGGACCAGCTGCGACGGGTCGCCACTGCGCTGTGGGTGGACGGTGGCGCGCCGGACCTGCGGGTCCTCGACCCGGCGCCGGTGGCGGCCCGCCCGGTCCCGGAGCATCGGGTCGCCGGTCCGGCCGCGCGGCGCGGCCCGGCGGTCCGGCTGGACCTGGGCGGCACGCTGGTCAAGCTGGGCGAGGGCGCGGCCGACCTGCTCGGCATCACGACACACGGGCCCGGGTCCGCGCCCGCCCGATCGGTCGCGACCGCCCCGGCAGTGGCGCGACCGGCCGCGACCTCGCCCGCCCGGGCAGTGACGCCACCGGCCGCACCTGCTTCTGCGCGGCCGGCCGCACCCGTGCCCGCGCAACCGGCTGCACCTGCGGCCGCCGCGGGTGTGGAGGCGCATCAGGCCGCGCTGTCGGCGTTGAACCGCCTCGCTGGGAACTCCAGTGCCGCTCGGGAACTCGCTGCCCTGTTGGAGGAGACGGCGAACGACGCGGTGACCGTGCTGAGCGCGGCCGCTGCTGCCCCCGCGCGTGGCACCGCCGTGCCTCCCGCGGCCCCACGGCCCGCGCATCCGGCCGCCACGGCGTCCGTGCGTCCGGCCGCCACACCTCCCGCTGCTGCGTCGCCCGCCCGCGCGCCTGCGCCACCACGCCCGGCTGCGGTGGCGCCGACGGCCGCTCCGGCCCCGGCGGTGCGGACCGCCGCCGCCGGCGCGGGCGACGACGTGGTGTTGCGGACCTCGCTGGACGTCTCCGTGGAGCGGATGCCGTACCTGCGGGACCACTGCTTCTTCGTGCAGCCGGACGACTGGCCCAAGGTCGAGGACCGCTGGCCCGTGGTGCCCGCCACCACGGTCGTGCAGCACATGATGGACGCCGCCGAACAGGCCGCACCCGGCCTGCGGGCGGTCGCGGTCCGCGACGCGAAGTTCAACCGCTGGCTGATCGCGGCCCCGCCGCAACGCGTCGACATCACGGTCCGCCGGACCGGCCCGGACCAGCTCGCCGTGGTGTTCGGCGGCTACGCCCGCGCCACCATCGAGATGGCCGCGCAGTACCCGCAGCCGCCCGAGGCGCCGTGGACCCACGACCCCGGCACGGAACGTCCGCCGACGATCAGTGCGGAACAGATGTACGCCGAACGCCTCATGTTCCATGGCCCGAAGTTCCAGGGCGTCACGGCGGTGTACGCCCTCGGCGACATGCACGTCCGCGGCGAGGTGACGGCTCCGGTCCCGCCGGGTGCCCTGCTCGACAACGCGTTGCAGCTCATCGGCAACTGGCTCATCACCACGCAGCCGATGCGTACCGTGGCGCTGCCGGTGGGGCTGCGGCACGTCAGGTTCTTCGGGCCGCCGCCCGCGCCGGGCACCGCGTTCGACTGCGTGGCCCGGGTCCGGTCCATCACCGACGGTGAACTGATCGCCGACACCCAACTGTCGGTCGGCGGGCGGGTGTGGGCGCAGATCGATGGCGCCACCGACCGGCGCTTCGACAGCCACCCGACCGCGCGGGCCTGCGAGCGGTTCCCGGAGAAGTACCCGATGTCGCAGCGCCGCCCCGAGGGCTGGACTGTCGTCTTCGACGCATGGACCGACCTGGTCACCCGCGGCATGGCGGCGCGCGGCATCCTCGGCGGCGACGCCGCGGTCGAGTACGAGCGGATGCCCGGCGCGCGCCGCAAGCAGTGGATGCTGGGGCGGATCGCGGCCAAGGACGCGGTGCGGTTCCAGCAGTGGGACGCCGGGCACACAGACGTCTACCCGATCGAGCTGACCGTAGGTAATGAAGCGTCCGGGCGGCCGTACGTGGAGCTGCGGCCCGGCCGCGGCTTCGTGGACGGCGTGGTGTCGATCGCGCACACGCAGGAGGTCGGCGTCGCGATCGCCGGACCGCCCGGCGGGAAGGTCGGCATCGACGTCGTGGAGATCGCCCCCCGCGACGACGCCACCCTGAAGTACGCGCTGACCGACGCCGAGCGCGCCCAGATTCACGGCGACCGGGACGTGGCCCGCATCTGGGCCGCGAAGGAGGCCGTCGGCAAGGCGCTGGGCACCGGCCTGGACGGCGCCCCGCGCCGCTTCGCGGTGTCACTGGCCGACGGCACGGTCACCGTGGACGGCCGCAGCTTCCCGGTGGCCTTCGCCGAAATCGAGAACCCAGCCGACCTGCCGCCCCGCCGCTACGTCGTGGCGTGGACACCCGCCGAGTGAACAAGGAGAGCACCGCCATGCCCTCGAACCCGACCGCAGTTCTCGCCGACGTCGACGCCCTGCTCCGCGCGGTGCTGGGCGACTTCGGACCCGACGCCGAGATCACAATGGAGACCACGTTCCGCGACGACCTGGGCATGGAGAGCCTGGACGTGGTGGCGCTGGCCGGACGCCTCCAGGCCCGGTACGGCGACTCTGTCAACTTCGCGCTGTTCGTCTCCTCGCTCGACGTCGCCTCGATCGGCGAGCTGACAGTCGGCCAGCTGGTCGACTACATCGCGCAATCACTGGAGAAGGTTCCGGCCGCGTCATGAGCCACGTGGTGGTCAACGGTGTCCGGGTGCACGTGCAGGAGCTGCCGCCGGTGGGGGAGCGGCGCGGCACCGCCGTACTGATTCACGGCATGACCTCGGACAGCATGGCGAGCTGGTTCCTCACGCTCGCGCACCCGCTGGCTGCGGAGGGCCTGCGAGTGCTGCTCTACGACCTGCGCGGGCACGGCCACAGCGACCGCCCGCCGACCGGGTACGCGCTGGACGACTTCGTCGACGACCTGGAAGGGCTGCTCGACCACTGGGGGGTCGACGAGCCGGTCCACCTGTTCGGCAACTCGTTCGGCGGCACCATCGCGTTCGCGTATGCGGCCCGGCACCCGGACCGGGTCGCCGGGATCGTCGCTGTCGAATCGGCGCCGCCGACCGCGGCCTGGTTCGGCCGGATGGCCCGGCGGCTGGCCAGCGCCGCGGAGACCCTCGCGGACGCCGAAGCGGTGGCGCACAGCCGCCCCCTGCTGGCCCGCCGCTACCGGGAGGCCTCCGCCCTGCTGTCCGGCACCACGGTCGGCCAGGAACTGCCCAACAGCGCCCTGCCCGACCCGGCCCGGCTGGCCGCCATCAACTGCCCCGTGCTGTGCCTGTACGGGGCGGACTCGGCGGTCAAGGAACTCGCCCCGCACACCCAGCGGCTGCTGCCGCAGTCCGGCCACGTCGTCATCGACGGCCAGAAACACACCCTGCTCATCAAGGCCCCCGACCAGGTACGCGCCCACGTGCTGCCCTGGCTCGCCACCCCCGTCCATTAAGGAGACCCCGCGTCGATGGACCGCGCCATCATCATCAGCAACGGCCGCTGCGGCTCGACCATGCTGTCGGATCTCATCGTCTCCGAACCCGAGACGTGCTCCGTCCAGGAGTTCTTCATGTCCGTGGCGATGTGGCAGCGCAGCAGCGAGATCCTCACCGGGCCCGCGTACTGGGACGTGCTGAGCGGGCCCAAGGAGGAGCTGTCGCTGCTGTTCCGGATCGGGGTGCCGCCCAAGGAGGTGCGGTACCCGGCGACCGGCCGATTCGCCGGTGACCTGCTGAAGCTGCCCCGCATCATGGCGATCACGCTGGCCAAGCTCACCGACGACCCGGACACGCTGTTCGACCGGCTGGGCGAGCGGGTCCGGCAGTTCCCGGCGCAGCGGATCGGCGCACACCACCAGGCGTTCCTCGACCTGCTGGCCGAACTGACCGGTAAGAAGCGCTGGGTGGAACGCTCCGGCGGCTCCAGCCAGGTGGCGCCGTCGCTGCTGGAGAACCACCCCTCCGCCCGGATCGTGTACCTGACCCGCGACTGGGCCGCCACCGCCCGTTCGATGAGCCGCCACTCGGTGTTCCAGCTGGTGCAGCTGCGCGTCGAGGCCGTCGGCCGGTACGGCGTGGACCCCCTGACCGTGCCACCCGGCACGCCGGTGCCGGACGAGCTGGCCCCGTACCTGCCGGACCGGCTCACCGCCGAGCTGCTCAGCGAGCGCGGCAACGACGTCAAGCGCTTCATGGCCCTGTGCGCGTTCATGAGCAGCCAGGCCGAGCAGATCCTGGCCGACCGGCCGCCCGCGCACCTGCACCGGATCGCGTACGAGGACCTCGTCGCGGATCCGGTCGCACGGCTCACCGACCTCGGCGAGTTCCTGCAGTTCGCCGACCCCGCCGGATGGGCCGCCTCGGTGGCCCACCGAGTGCGCAGACCGGAACCGGCTGTGGCGCTCGGCTGAGCGGGACCACCCCGTCCTTTCGTGAAGGGACCATCCCCGTGATCGGAACCCTGCGCCGGTTCAGCACGATGCTGGCGGCGCTGTTATTGACCACCGGCGCCGCGGCCGCCCCGGCCCGCGCCGCCGACCCCGACCCGTACACCTTTCATCTGCTGGCCAAGGCCAAGCCCGACGAATGCTTCAACGGCATCGGCCAGCCGTATCCCCCCGGCCCGCCGTGCGCCGAGGGCCAGGCAAAGGTCAACCAGGCGTACGTGTGGGGCCTCACCCGGGTCGGCCAGAGCGTCTGGTTCGGCACCGGCGCCAACGTGCACTGCCTGGTCAGCGGCGCCACCCTCGACGTCGCCGTGCCGGTGGTCAACCCCGACTACGTCTGCGAGTACGGCCAGAGCCAGACCGTCCGCAACGACCCCACCTTCCCCGCCCCGATCGGCGACCAGCGACCGCCACAGGTGTGGCTGTACGACACGCTGACCAAACGGCTGACCGACAAGAGCGCCGAGATCCGCGCCAAGAGCCCCGACGACGCGGACCGCCTGCGCACCACGATCGGCCTGCGCGCCGCTGGGAACCTGAACAACGTCGTCCTGCTCGGCGGCCCGGCGCTGGGTGACTCGCTGAACCTGTTCGCGTTCGACGCCCGCACCCGGCGGTTCCTCGGCTCTGTCAACCTGCCCCAATACGGCAACATCCGTACGTTCCTCGTCGCCGAGGGCGCGCTGTATCTCGGCGTCGGGGTCGGCAACAACGGTTCGTCCGGCGGCGGTGTGCTGCGCTGGACCGGCAGCGTCCACAACCCGTTCGCGCTGGAAACTGTCGGCACACTGCCGGCGCAGGCCGCCGACCTGACCTACCACGACGGCCGGATCGCGACCACCACCTGGCCCGCCGACCAGCCCACCAGCCCCGCGCAGCTCGCCGGGGTCTGGCTCAGCCCGCCGCTGGCCGACGGCGAGCCCGGCCTCAACCCGGAGGACGCGACAGGCTGGAAGCAGGTCTGGCACGCCCGCCAATACGAGACTGACAAGGTCGTCGCGGCCACCTACGGCGGCGGCGGGATCGCCTCGTTCGGCGGCTGGCTCTACTGGGGCACCATGCACGTGCCGCTCAAGGCCACCAAGGTGCACCAGGCCGTCTACCCGCAGACCACCGACGACGCGAAGGCCGCGCAGGTGAAATACACACAGCGCGGCATCAGCGTCTGGCGCGGCAAGGACCTGGGCCTGCCCACCCAGCAGATCGAGCTTCTGTACGGCGAGTCCGCGCTACCCGCCTACGACCCGGCCACGGCGACCTGGAAGAACGTGCCCACCGGCTGGACACCGAAGTACGGAAAGACCGGCTTCGGCTACCCGTTCAACAACTACACGTGGCGGATGGCCGTGGCCGGCGACCGGCTCTACGTCGGCACCATGGACTGGAGCTACATCGCCAACGACATCATGAACCAGCCATCCGGATTCTCCACCCGCGACCGCGCGGCGGTCACCTCAGGCATTGACCCCGATGCGTATGGTGGCGACTTGTGGATGTTCCCGTCCACATCGGAGCCCGCGACCCCGATAAATATCAAGGGCATGGGTAACTACCTGAACTACGGCATCCGCAACATGATCCCGAACGGCAACGGGCTGTACCTGGGCATGGCCGACCCGATGAACCTGCGCACCGACCCCACCGACGACGTACCCGAGGGCGGCTGGGAGCTGATCAGGCTCGACAGATCCTGCCCGTAACCCCGTAGACGTGGGCGGGCGGCGACCCACGACGCCGCCCGTCCACCCCGGCCCCGACTCACGCGGGGCCCGAACCGTCAGCGCCTGCCGCCACTGCGGTGGGCGCTCGTTGCGCTCCGCGGAAAGGGAAGATGTTCATGAAAATAGCTCCGACCGCCACCCTGCGCCGGGTGGCGGCGGTGGGCACCGTCCTCGTGCTCGCCGCGGGCTGGCCGGCCACCCCCGCCGCCGCCCACCCGGCCCGCGACATCAAGATTCCCTTCATCAGTACCATCGCCGACCTGGTGCGCCGCGCCATCGACGGCCAGCTGCGGCTGCCCGCCCACGGCAAGAACGGCTACCGGTTCGACCTGCTGGCCAAGGCCAAGCCCGACGAGTGCTTCAACGGTGTCGGCCAGCCGTACCCCGCCGGGCCGCCGTGCAAGACCGGCCAACCCAAGGTCAACCAGGCGTACGTCTGGGGCCTCACCCAGGTCGGCAAGACCGTCTGGTTCGGCACCGGCGCCAACGTGCACTGCCTGGTCAGCGGCGCCACACTCAACTACGTCAAGCCGACCGCCAACGACAACTGGACCTGCGAGTACGGCGAGAGCCAGTCTGGAAAGGCCGACGACGCGATCCCCGACTACCTCGGCGACATGCGCGCCCCCGAGGTGTGGACGTACGACACCACCACGAAGAAATCGGTGAACAAGTCGGCGGAGATCCGCGCCAAGTCGCCCGACGACGCACTGCGCCTGAGCCACACCATCGGCCTGCGCGCCGCGGGCAATATGGGCGACGTCGTCCTGCTCGGTGGCCCCGCGCTCGGCGACACCCTCAACATGTTCGCGTTCGACGCGACCACCCAGCAGTACCTGGGCTCGTTCACGTTCGCGAACTACGGCAACATCCGCACGTTCCTGGTCGCCGACGACGCGCTCTACCTGGGCGTCGGCATCGGGCGTAACGGTTCCGCGGGCGGCGCCGTGCTGCGCTGGTCCGGCGACAAGAGCAACCCGTTCGCGTTCACCACTGTCGCGTCGCTGCCTGTGCAGGCCGCCGACCTCACCGTGTACGACGGCCGGATCGCCGCCACCAGCTGGCCCGCCGAGCAGCCCACCAGCCAGCTCATGCTGGCCGGACTGTGGATCAGCCCGAAGCTCGCCGACGGGCAGCCCGGCCTCAACCCCGAGGACGCCACGGGCTGGAAGCAGGTCTGGAACGCCCGCCAGTACGAGCCCGACCGGGTCGTGTCGGCCACCTACGGCGGCGGCGGCATCGCCGCGTTCGACGGCTACGTCTACTGGGGCACCATGCACGTACCCATGAAGTCCAGCATGGTGCACGCGAACGTCTACCCGCCCGCGGACAAGGAGGCGGCCAAGACGCAGGACGTCAACACCCAGCGCGCGGTCAGCATCTGGCGCGGCAAGGACCTCGGCCTGCCCACCCAGAAGATCGAACTCGTGTACGGCGAGAAGACGCTGCCCGCCTGGGACCCCGCCACCAGCACCTGGTCGCAGAAGTCCACCAACTTCACCCCGCTGTACGGCAAGTCCGGCTTCGGCTACCTGTTCAACAACTACACGTGGCGGATGACCGTGGTGGACAACAAGCTGTTCGTCGGCACCATGGACTGGAGCTACCTGGTCAAGGACCTGTTGCAGGGCGCCGCGCCGACCGCACCGGTCAACAAGTTCGCCCGGCAGGCCATGGCCGACCCTGACTCGTGGGCCAAGCCGCTGATCAAGCCGAGCCAGTTCGGCGGCGACCTGTACATGTTCCCCGACAGCAACTCGCCCGCGGTCGCTGTCAACAAGCGCGGCCTGGGGAACTACCTCAACTACGGGATCCGCAACATGATCCCGGACGGCACCGGTGGCCTGTACATCGGCATGGCCAACCCGATGAACCTGCGTACCAAGCGCCTCGACGGCAAACCCGAGGGCGGCTGGGAACTCATCAGAATGACCAGCCACTGACGGCCGGGCAAGGGCTGGGCGAGGTTTCGCCCAGCCCTTGCTCACTTCTTACCTGCCTCGAACATCCACAGGAGACGATGCGACGGTGAGAACCCGAGTCCTCGCCCTGATAGCTGTCGGCCTGCTCGCCGTCGGTGGCTGCACCGGGCACCGCGCCGACCGCGGCCGCCCGCCCGCCCCCGCGCCCTCCGTCTCCACCCCGCCCGTCGGGCAGTCGTCGGCCAGCATGACCGTCGGCGACCAGCAGCGGACCTACCGGGTGTACCGACCCGCCGGGCTGCCCACGCCCGCGCCGCTGGTCATCGTGCTGCACGGCGCCGCCGGCACCGGCCAGCAGGCCGAAGAGTCGTACGGCTGGGACACCGAGGCCGACACCGGGAAGTTCCTCGTCGCCTACCCGGACGGCATCCGCCGCACCTGGAACGCCGACCCCGACTGCTGCGGCGTGGCCGCCCGCGACAACGTCGACGACGTCGGCTTCATCACCAAGCTCGCCGGATCCTTCGGCGGCCTCGTCGACCAGCGGCGCGTCTACGCCACCGGCATCTCCAACGGCGCGCTGTTGTCGTACCGGCTGGCCTGCGAGACGGACATCTTCGCGGCCATCGGCCCGGTCGCCGGCACGATGATCAACGACTGTCCCGATCCGCATCCACTGTCGATCATGCACATCCACGGCACCGCCGACCCCACCGTCCCGTACGGCGGCGGACCCGGCAGGCGCGACAACGGCGGTGCGGGCAGCCGCCTGCCCGCCAAGATCGACGGCCCGGCCGTGCCGGACCTGATCGGCCAGTGGCGGAAGGTCGACCAGTGCGCGGCGCCGGTCGTCAAGACGTCCGGCGCGGTCACCACGTCCACGGCCGCGTGCGCCGACGGGCGCGCGGTCGATCTGATCACGGTGGCGGGGGCGGGGCACCAGTGGCCGGGATCGCGGCCCGCGCCGATCGCGCAGCGGCTGCTCGGGCTGGACGCGCCGTCGACGGCGCTGCGGGCGACCCCGACACTGTGGACGTTCTTCGCTGCGCATCCACGGGCGTGAGTTTCTGTCGTACCCGCGTTCTAACGTACCGACCATGACTGATTCGCGTCGCGCGGAGGCGCGCCGACTCCGGGTTGATCCCGGTCTGTCCCTGTCCGAACTCATGAAGCACTTCGGTGTCGGTAGCTCGACCCTCACGGACTGGCTCCGAGGAATCGAGCCACCGGAGTGGACCCGCCGCCCGAACGCCAAGGATCACCTTCGAGAGCGGGCCGTGGTCCTTCGCCGTGACGGTTGGTCGGTCAACGACCTGGCGGTCGAGCTGGGCGTGGCGAAATCGACCGCCTATGCCTGGGTCCGGCACCTGCCGCTGGATCCGGACAGCGAACGTGCCCGCCGCAAGCAGGAGCACGCTGCGGTCATGGCTGCCGGGCGGTGGGAGGCGAAGCGGGCGGAACGCGATCAGCGGCGGGCGACGGTGCATGCCGGCGCCGCCGCCACCGTCGGCACGCAGAGCGAGCGGGACGCACTTCTCGTCGGTGCGGCGATCTACTGGTGTGAGGGAGCCAAATCCAAGCCATGGCGCCGATTGGACCGGCTGACCTTTATCAACAGCGACCCGGGCCTCATCGCGTTGTTCCTGCGCTTCCTGGCGGTCTGTGGGCGTGACCGGCACGAGGTCGATTACCGGGTGCATATCCACGAGACGGCCGACGCCGAGGAGGCCGCCGATTGGTGGTGCAGCGAGTTGGGGCTGCCGCGATCAAGATTCCAGCGACCGACGATCAAGCGCCACCTGCCTGCCACGAGACGGCTGAACGTCGGTGGGGATTACCACGGGTGCCTGGCCGTTTCCGTTCCTCGATCAGCGGAGCTCTACTGGACGGTGGAGGGAGTAATGGCGGCGTTGACGGACCTGAGATAGTAGGTTCTGGCAATCGAGCGCCGGAGCAGTCCGGGGTTCGAACCAGTCGGCCGTGGTGAAATGGGCATCACCTTCGGTTTTGGTCCGAAAGTTCCGGGTTCGAGTCCTGGCGGCCGAGCGTGCCCTGTGGTAAGGCAACGTAGATTTGCGGAGTCCCCCATCGCGCAATCGATGCCGCGATCTTCACCGTTGCCCGTAAACAATGGAGTCCCGCGTGAGCCGTGCCGAGAGCCGTACCGTTGTCGTCCTTGCCGCCGGTGAGGGGAAGCGGATGAAGTCCGCGACCCCCAAGATGCTGCACCGGTTGCTGGGCCGGACGCTGCTCGGCCACGTCCTGGTCGCCGCCGAGGCCGCCGAGGCCGACCGCACGATCGTCGTTGTCGGCCACCAGGCCGACGTGGTCCGCGCGCACCTCACCGAGATCGCCCCCGACGCCACCCCGGTCCTGCAGGCGGAGCAGAACGGCACCGGCCACGCCGTGCGCATCGCCCTGGACGCGGTGCCCGAGGCGGCCGGCACCGTGGTGGTGCTCAACGCGGACGTCCCGCTGCTGCGCCCCGCGACCGTGGCGGCGCTGATCGAGGCGCACGAGGAGTCCAAGGCCGGGGCGACCGTGCTGGCCGCCGAGGTGGCGGACCCGACCGGGCTGGGCCGGGTGGTCCGCGACGCCAAGGGCAACCTGGAGCGCATCGTCGAGGAGCGCGACGCCACCGCCGAGCAGCGCGCGATCCGGGAGATCAACGCGGGCATCTACGCCTTCGACGCGGCGCTGTTGCGCGAGGCCCTGGGCAAGTTGTCGACCGACAACGACCAGGGCGAGGAGTACCTGACGGACGTCTTCGGCCTGATGGCCGCGGTGGACCACCCGGTCGGGGTGTACGTCGCCGCGGACGCGCAGGAGACGTTGGGCTGCAACGACAGGGCGGAGCTGGCCAAGCTGCGGGCGCTGCTGCGGGACAGGGTGAACACGGCGTGGATGCGTTCCGGCGTGACGATCATGGACCCGGCGACGACGTGGATCGACGTGACCGCCACCGTGCAGCCGGACGCGGTGATCGACCAGAACACGCAGCTGCTGGGTGAGACGCGGGTCGCTGCCCACGCGGTGGTGGGCCCGGACGTGACGCTGGTGGACACGGCGGTGGCCGAGGGGGCGACCGTGCTGCGGGCGCACTGCGTCGGCGCGCAGGTGGGCCCGGAGGCGACCGTCGGTCCGTACTCGTATCTGCGGCCGGGGACCAGGCTGGGTCGCAAGGCCAAGGTGGGCGGCTTCGTCGAGACGAAGAACGCCGAGCTGGGCGACGGCGCGAAGGTGCCGCACCTGTCGTACGTGGGTGACGCGGCGATCGGCCCGAAGGCGAACATCGGCGCGGGCACGATCTTCGCGAACTACGACGGGGTCAAGAAGCACCGTACGACGGTGGGTGAGGCGGCGTTCGTGGGCAGCGACACGGTGCTGATCGCCCCGGTCGAGATTGGCCCCGGCGCGTACGTGGCCGCGGGCAGCGCGATCGCCAAGGATGTGCCGCCGGGCAACCTGGGTGTGACGCGCGCGCCGCAGCGCAACGTGGAGGGCTGGACGGAGCGCCGCCGGTCGGGCACGGCGTCGGCGCAGGCGGCGGAGCGGGCCGAACGGGAGTCGGGCGACGCCGGGGAGTGATCTTCCGGGTCGCCCCGCCGTGAGCCATCCCACCTCGCAGACTCGGCGTGTGGCGCGAAACTTGTCGCGGGGGATACTGCACGGGACACACCCCTCGACCACCACGGGAGCGGACGAGCCGATGGGCAGCATCGTCGCGGAGAACCGCAAGAGTCTGATGCTTTTCTCCGGGCGGGGCTTCCCGGAACTGGCCGAGGAGATCGGGCAGGTGCTGGGGATCGCGCCGACCCCGTCGGACTCGTACGAGTTCGCGAATGGGGAGATCTTCGTCCGGTTCAAGGAGTCGGTGCGGGGTTCGGACGCGTTCGTCGTGCAGTCGATGACCGAGGGCGTGAACCGCTGGGTCATGGAGACCCTGATCATGATCGACGCGCTGAAGCGGGGCTCTGCGAAGCGCATCACGGTCGTGCTGCCGTTCTATCCGTACGCGCGGCAGGACAAGAAGCACCGCGGCCGTGAGCCGATCTCGGCGCGGCTGGTGGCCGACCTGCTGAAGACGGCCGGCGCGAACCGGATCCTGACGGTGGACCTGCACACCGCGCAGATCCAGGGTTTCTTCGACGGACCGGTGGATCACCTGTTCGCGATGGACACCCTGGCCGAGCACGTGCAGCGCAAGTACGCGGGCCGCCCGATGACCGTGGTGGCCCCGGACTCGGGCCGGGTGCGGGTGGCGGAGCGCTGGACGGACCGGCTGGGCGGTTGCCCGCTGGCGTTCATCCACAAGACCCGTGATCCGCTCAAGCCGAACCAGGTGGTGGCGAACCGGGTGGTCGGCGAGGTCGAGGGCCGGGTGTGCCTGGTCGTCGACGACATGATCGACACGGGTGGCACGATCGCGAAGGCCGCGGACATCCTGTTCGACTCGGGTGCCGCGGACGTGATCGTGGCGGCGACGCACGCGCTGCTGTCGGACCCGGCGACCGAGCGGCTGAAGAACAGCCGGATCACCGAGCTGGTGGTGACGAACACGTTGCCGCTGCCGCCCGAGAAGCGCCTGGACAAGATCACTGTGCTGTCGATCGCGCCGCTGCTGGCCAGGGCGATCCGCGAGGTCTTCGACGACGGCTCGGTGACCACCCTGTTCGGCGGCCTCAGCTAGGTTCCCGCGATTCCAGCACCGGCGAAGGCCGGGTTCCGGCGAATCGAGGTCCGGCGAAGGCTGGGTAGCGGGCGAATCCGGGTCCGGCGAATCCAGGTTCCGGCGAATCGCGGCGCGCCGGGGCCCGCGTGTGTTGTGATCACTTGAGCTGGAACGTCGGGGTCGAGCCCGGCGTTGGCAGCGGGCTCGGGGTCATGCAACTTGCATCGGCCGGGTGAAGTTTTCGCAGAGAACGGACCCGGTGGGTTGTGCCCGATCGCGGAAGGTAAGCTGGCACGGTTGCCACGGCGAGGGTGCCCCGCGGGCTGCTGACGTTCGCAGTCGGCTTGGAGGCACCGTGATCGACGCGGTGCTCCGGGCGTGTGCCCTGGCGCGCCCCCTCGCCCGGCAGCGCCCGACGATGGCCCGCTCCACCGCCGACCGCCCGCAGCCCGCCGACTCATGCAGCCGAGCTTAGAGTTTCAGGAGTTTCCCTGTGTCCGAGGTAAAGATCAGCGCCGAGCCCCGCACCGAGTTCGGCAAGGGTGGTGCCCGCCGCACGCGCCGGGCCGGGAAGGTGCCCGCCGTGCTGTACGGGCACGGCGAGAAGCCCCAGCACATCGCTCTGCCGGCGCGTGAGTTCGCGGCCGCGATCAGGCACGGTGGCCTCAACCAGGTCTTCACGATCGACATCGTGGGCGGCACCGGCACGACGCTGGCGCTGCCGAAGGCGATCCAGCGCGACCCGATCAAGGACACGTTCGAGCACGTCGACCTGATCATCGTGAAGCGTGGCGAGAAGGTCCAGGTCGACGTCCCGGTGACGCTGACCGGCGAGGCCGCCCGCAACACTCTCGTGGTGCACGAGAGCAACACGCTGGCCGTGGTCGCCGAGGCGATGCACCTCCCGACCGGCTTCGAGGTGGCCCTCGACGGCCTGGAGGCGGGCTCGCAGATCACCGCGGCCGACGTGACGCTGCCCAAGGGCGTGGACCTGGCCGTGGACCCCGACTTCGTGATCGCCGTGGTGACGGCCGCCCAGACGGCCGAGCAGCTGGAGGGCGAGACCGGCGAGGCCGCCGCCGAGGCCGCTGAGGGTGGCGAGGCCGCCGCGGAGTGACCGCGGCCGCGGAGCGAGTCCCGTAACGACCACGTCAGGGAAAGTGCCATCGGCACTTTCCCTGACGCATATCCGGAGACGACACGATGAGCAGCGACGACGCGCCCTGGCTGGTGGTCGGATTGGGCAATCCGGGCCGCGAGTACGCCGGTAACCGGCACAACGTGGGCTTCATGGCGGCCGACCTGCTGGCCTCGCGGGTGGGTGCGAAGTTCGGCCGGCACCGGCGGGCGCACGCCGAGGCGGCCGAGGGGCGCCTCGGTCTGGGCGGTCCGCGGCTGGTGCTGGTGAAGCCGCTGACGTACATGAATCTGTCCGGTGCCCCGGTGTCCGCGCTGGCGCAGTTCTACAAGGTGCCGCTGGCGCACGTGGTCGCGGTGCACGACGAGCTGGACGTGCCGTTCGGCCAGGTACGGGCGAAGCGCGGCGGCGGCGAGGGCGGCCACAACGGGCTGCGCTCCATGTCGAAGTCGCTGGGCGCCAAGGAGTACGCCCGGGTGCGGTTCGGCATCGGGCGGCCGCCGGGGCGGCAGGACCCGGCGGACTACGTGCTGTCGGACTTCTCCTCGTCCGAGCGCAAGGAGCTCGATTTCCTCGTGGACCGCGCCGCGGACGTCGTGGAGGCGGTCGTGCTCGAGGGGGTCGAGTGGGCGCAGAACAAATATCACGGCGGGTGACATCGCGGGACCCGAACGGCCAGAACTTTTAGACCGTTTTGTCCCTCTCTCTGCCCCGTGACCCGACGCTCCACCCGGGCGTTGGTCACATATAGCCGCAGCGCACAGAGGTGCGCGGGACGGGGCGGGGGACGGGGAGGGTCGGTGACGCAGGACCTGACCGAGGAGACTGGGGCGGCCCGTCAGGGCAGGGCGATCTACGGGCGTGAGACCCGCGAGGGGTCCCCTCGGCCCGTGCTGGACCCGTATGTGAAGGGCCGGTTTCATCCGGAGGCCGCGGCGCGGCCCTTTCCGGATCGGGATCGCCCGGAGGCGACGGGCCGGGTGTACGTGGCGGCCACCGGCAACCAGCAGCCGCCGGACTCCGGGCCGGGTCGCGCCCGGCATCGGCTGGACGCCCGGCAGCAGCCGGAGGCTCCGGGCCCACGGCCCGGCCGTCAGCCGTCCACGGGTGGGCCGGTGACCCCGGGACCGGGTGCGGTGGGCGAACCGGAGTCGCACGGCCCGGCCAACCATCCGCCCGCCAACCACGGGCCGCGCGCGCACCGGCCGCTGCAGCGCGGCGGCAAGACCAACTACGGCCCGTCGCAGCCGACCCCCGCGGGACCGGCCCGGCCGGTGGACGACCTGGCGCCCGCCCGGCCCGAGCCGGGGCCGCCGGGTGCACGGGCGGCGCGCATCGAGCAGAACGCGGCGCCGCTGGCGGGTGGCGGCGTCACCAGCGCGGCCGATCGGGCGCGCAACCAGGCGATCCCCCGGCACTGGTCGGCCGCGCCCAACCGGTCAGTGGTGGTGCGGCCCGCGAACCGGCCGTTCGTCCGGGTACGCGGCAAGCACGCGGCGATGTCGCGGCGCCAGCGCTGGGAACGCCGCTACGTCTGGGCGCTGATCGCCGGTGACCTGCTGGCGGGCGTGGTGGCCGGGGCGGCGACGTTCGCGCTGCGCTTCGGGTACCAGGTGACCGCGTACAACCGGGGGTATCTGCTGCTGTCGGCGCTGCTGCCGGTGCTGCTGCTGGTGGTGCTGGCGGTGAGCCGGGCGTACGAGCGGCGCTACCTGTTCGTCGGCACCGACGAGTACCAGCGGGTGCTGCGTGGCGGGGTGGGCCTGATCGCGGGCGCCGCCATGGTCTCGTACGCCCTCGATCTGGATTTGGCCCGCTCGTACGTGCTGGCCGCGCTGCCCGCCGTGATCGCCGGGGTGGTGGTGCTGCGGTTCGTGCTGCGCAAACGGCTGCACCTCGCCCGGCGGCGCGGCGAGGGACTGCGCCGGGTGCTGGTGGTGGGGCACGAGATGTCCGTCATCGGGCTGACCCGCCAGCTGCGCCGGGAGCGGTACCACGGGCTGGAGGTGGTGGGTGCCTGCCTGCCGCCGGATCACGACGGCGCGGTTGACCTGCCGGTGTACGGCTCGTTCGACGACGTCGCCAACGCCGTGGACGCCGCGGACGCCGACACCGTCGTGGTGCTGAGCTGTCCCGAGCTGGACGGCGCGGCGCTGCGCCGGCTGGCCTGGCGCCTGGAACGCGACGACGTCGACCTCATCGTGGCGAGTTCGCTGATCGACGTGGCGGGGGCGCGCACGACGATCCGGCCGTTCGACGGGCTGCCGATGCTGCACGTGGAACACCCGCGGCTGCACGGCGGCGCCCGCGTGGTCAAGGACCTGGTGGACCGTTTCGGCGCGGTGCTGCTGCTGGTGCTGTTCGGCCCGCTGCTGTTGGCCGTCGCACTGGCTGTCCGGTTGACCTCGCGCGGGCCGGTACTCTTTCGGCAGGTCCGGGTCGGGCGCGACGGGCGCCTGTTCCGCATCTTCAAGTTCCGCAGCATGTACGTGGACGCCGAGGCCCGGCTGGCCGACCTCAAACACCTCAACGAGCACGACGGTGTGCTCTTCAAAATCCGCGACGATCCCCGGGTGACCAGGGTCGGGTGGTGGCTGCGCCGGCTGTCGCTGGACGAGCTGCCGCAGTTGCTGAACGTCCTGGCGGGGCAGATGTCATTGGTCGGCCCGCGGCCGCCGCTGCCGTTGGAGGTGGCCGCCTACGCTGATGACGTCCGGCGTCGACTCGCCGTCAAACCGGGCATGACCGGCCTCTGGCAGGTTTCCGGGCGTTCGGACCTGCCCTGGGAGGAGGCGGTCAGGCTGGACCTTCGCTATGTGGAGAACTGGTCCCTGAGTTTGGATCTGGTGATCCTTTTGCGGACCATGACCGCGGTGCTGCGGTCATCCGGAGCGTATTGATGGGGCCTTCTGTCCGCCCGACGGCGGCGGGTGGGGCGGTGGGATGGAGGAGCGAGGACGTGGGCGATCGGACTTCGACGTCGGCGCGGACGGACCAGTCCCGCATCGCGGGGCCGCGCGACGGCGGCGACGGCGGCACGCCGCCGGTCATCGACGCGGCCTTCGCGCGCTGGCTGGCCGATCGCGCCGGCCAGGCGCTGCTCGCCGTCCGCGAGGAGATGGGGTACGCGGACCCGCAGGCCCTCAAATCGGCCGGTGACCGGGCCGCCCACGAGCTGCTGCGTACGGAGCTGGCCCGCTGGCGCCCCGCGGACGCGGTGCTGTCGGAGGAGGACGACCACGCCCGCGTCGCGTGGCAGGAGGGCGAGCCCGCCACGCTGCGCCCGGAACGGCTGGGCGCCTCGCGGGTGTGGATCGTCGACCCGCTGGACGGCACCCGGGAGTTCTCCGAGCAGGGCCGTACGGACTGGGCGGTGCACGTCGCCCTCTGGACCGCCGACAGCTCCAGCCCGTTCCGGCTGGCCGCGGGCGCGGTGGCGATGCCGGCCCAGCACCGGACGGTGGCCACGGACGCGCCGCCCGCGTACCCGCCGATGCCGCTGTCGGCGGCGACCGGCGGGGCGATCCGGATCGCGGCCAGCCGGACCAGGCCGCCCGCGTTCGTCACCGCGCTGGCCGAGGACATCGGCGCGGAGCTGGTGCCCATGGGGTCGGCCGGAGTGAAGATCGCCGCGGTGATCAGCGGGGACGCCGACGCGTACGTACACGCGGGCGGGCAATACGAGTGGGACAGCGCCGCGCCGGTGGCTGTGGCGTCGGCCACTGGACTGCATGCTTCCCGTATCGACGGCAGTGAGTTGAAATACAACCAGGCCAATCCGAAGCTTCCGGACCTCGTGGTCTGTCGTAAGGATCTCGCTCCTCGGTTACTTGCAGCGTTGCAGCGTCACCTCCCGTAACCTGACTCCGGCACAGCTCGACCCGAAAGGTCTGGGGATTCGCTCATGAGCCAGACGATGCCCTATCGCGTCTCGCATCTGGATGCTCTCGAAGCCGAGAGCATCTTCGTCATGCGGGAGGTCATGGCCGAGTTCGAGCGCCCCGTGCTGCTCTTCTCGGGTGGCAAGGACTCGATCGTGATGCTGCGGCTGGCCGAGAAGGCGTTCGCCCCCGCGCGCATCCCGTTCCCGGTCATGCACGTGGACACGGGCCACAACTTCGACGAGGTGATGGAGTACCGCGACGCCCGGGTGGCGGAGCTGGGGCTCAACCTGGTGGTGGCCAGCGTGCAGGAGGCGATCGACTCCGGCCTCGTCCGTGAGCTGCCCGACGGCACCCGCAACCGGATCCAGACCCCGGTGCTGCTGGCCGCGGTGGAGAAGTACCGCTTCGACGCGCTGTTCGGCGGGGCCCGCCGCGACGAGGAGAAGGCCCGCGCCAAGGAGCGGATGTTCAGCTTCCGCGACGAGTTCGGCCAGTGGGATCCGAAGAATCAGCGTCCCGAGCTGTGGGCGCTGTACAACGGCCGGCACCACCCCGGCGAGTCGATCCGCGTCTTCCCGCTGTCCAACTGGACCGAGCTGGACGTGTGGCACTACATCGCCAAGGAACAGATCCCGCTGCCGAGCATCTACTACGCGCATGACCGGGAGGTCATCGAGCGCGACGGGATGCTCTACGCCGTGAACGAGTTCATCCGCCCGAGGGCGGGGGAGACCCCGTCGGTGCAGCGGGTGCGCTACCGCACGGTCGGCGACGCGTCGCAGACCGCGGCGGTCCGGTCGGACGCCGACACGGTGGAGAAGGTCATCGAGGAGGTCGCCGCCACCCGGATCACCGAGCGCGGCGCGACCCGCGGTGACGACAAGGTCAGCGAGGCGGCGATGGAAGACCGCAAGCGGGAAGGGTACTTCTGATGAGCCAGGCAGTGCTGGACACCGACACCGCCGCGGCCCGGAGCATGGATCTGCTGCGGTTCGCCACGGCGGGCAGCGTGGACGACGGCAAGTCCACCCTGATCGGGCGGCTGCTGTACGACACCAAGTCGCTCTTCTCCGACCAGCTGGAAGCGGTCGAGGCGGTCAGCGCGGCCCGCGGTGACGAGTACACGAACCTGGCGCTGCTCACCGACGGCCTGCGGGCCGAGCGGGAGCAGGGCATCACGATCGACGTGGCGTACCGGTACTTCGCGACGCCGCGGCGCAAGTTCATCATCGCGGACACCCCCGGGCACATCCAGTACACCCGGAACATGGTGACCGGGGCGTCGACGGCCGACCTGGCGCTGATCCTGGTCGACGCCCGCAAGGGCATCGTCGAGCAGTCGCGGCGGCACGCGTTCCTGTGCTCTCTGCTGCGGGTGCCGCACCTGGTGCTGTGCGTCAACAAGATGGACCTGGTCGACTGGGACCAGGAGGTGTACGAGAAGATCCGCGACGAGTTCACCTCGTTCGCGGCCAAGCTCGATGTTCCGGACCTCACGGTCATCCCGATCTCCGCGCTCAACGGCGACAACATCGCCTCCCGGTCGGAGAACACCCCGTGGTACGAGGGGTCGTCGCTGCTGCACCACCTGGAGCACGTGCACATCGCCAGCGACCGCAACCTGGTTGACGTGCGATTCCCAGTCCAGTACGTCATCCGTCCGCAGTCCACCACCGTTACCGACTACCGCGGCTATGCCGGGCAGGTGTCCAGCGGGATTCTCAAGCCGGGCGACGAGGTGATGGTGCTGCCGTCCGGGCTGACCAGCACGATCGCGGGCATCGATACCGCCGACGGCCCCGTGGACGAGGCGTTCCCGCCGATGTCGGTGACGGTCCGGCTCACCGACGAGATCGACATCTCGCGCGGCGACCTGATCTGCCGCCCGCACAACGCCCCGAAGCCGGTGCAGGACGTCGAGGCGATGGTCTGCTGGATGGACGAGACCGCCCCCCTGCGGGTGGGCGGCAAGTACGCCATCAAGCACACCACCCGCACCGCCCGGGCGGTCGTCCGTGGCCTGCAGTACCGGCTGGACGTGAACACCCTGCACCGCGACGAGACGGCGGACGGGCTGGCGCTCAACGAGATCGGCCGGGTCCGCCTGCGCACCACGGTGCCGCTGCTGGCCGACGAGTACCGCCGCAACCGCACCACGGGCGGGTTCATCCTCATCGACGAGACGACCAACCGCACGGTCGGCGCGGGGATGATCATCGAGGCGTCGTAGCGGTCAGTGCCGGCGCCGGCGGGCGCTCGCGGGTCCGCGTACGGCGCCCCAGACGACCTTGCCGTCCCCGGTGGGCACCGCGCCCCAGGCGAGCGCGGTGGCGTGCACCAGGCGCAGGCCCAGGCCGTGCTCGGGTACCCGCTGTCCGGGTATCGCGGCGGGCCGGGCGAGCTGCGGCATGTCCCGGCAGAGGTCCTGAACGGCCACGTGCAGGCCGGAAACGCGGCGCGACACCGTCACGGTGATCGTGGTGCCGGCGTGCTGGACCGCGTTGTTGACCAGCTCGGAGACGATGAGGCGGGCGGACTGGCGAAGGGTGTGCAGCCGCCAGCGGCGGCACGCGTCCTCGACCAGGCGGCGGGCGTGCGCAGGTGCGTCCGCGTCCGGGCACAGCTCCACCCGCATCCGGTCGGTGCTCGGTAGCCGGCTGGTGATCGCCACCCGGGCCTGGCCGACCGTGGCGTAGACCGGCAGGAAGCGCCCGGCCCCGAACCGTTGCAGCCGGTCGGCCAGGATCTGCTCCGGCGATGCACACAGCGCCAGATGTACGGGCGGCTGGAGCTGGGTGGCGAGGCTGCGGACGCCCATCCACACCGGTGCGCTGTCCGCGCGCGGGTCGTCGAGCTGCGACAGATCGATGATGAGCCCGGTGGTCTGCTCGGCGAAGAGGCGACGCAGGGTGCCGGAGACGACGGTGCACAGCTTGGCGTTCCACGCGCCATGGACCGCCAGCAGCGCAACCGCGCCCGCGGCGTCGTACCGGATCCGGACCCCGGTGTCGGGGGGTTGATGGTCCGGCCACAGGAACGGTGGATCGATTCCCATGTTGGTCCTCGCAGGGGCGGGCGGGCCGCGGCGTCCCGCGTAGCCTATCTCGCAGAACCGGGGCGGAGAGCGGTCTCTCCCCCGGCGGGGGACCTCAGTGCGCCTCCGGTGATGCGTCGTCATGGTGGGTCACCAACTCCTCGAGCGCGTGCGTCACCGCGCCGGTGATGTCACCCGCGGGCACCGCTACGTCCTCGCCGTGCACGTCGGTGAGGAGTTCCTTGAGATGTTCCGGCGAGGGCCCCGTACCCGCGCCCGAGAAACCGAACTCGTTGGGTTCGTTGGATTCGGTGTCGACGGTCATGACCAGTGCATACCCCACCATGTGGTGGCTCAAGCGTCACAGTCGGGCGGCGCCCGGGCCGGGGCCGACCACCCGGGCGGTGGGCGCCGGGAATCCGTGCATCTCGTACGCCGCCTCGACCGCGGTGGCCGTCGGCGCCGTCCGGTCGGCGTCGACCAGGGCCAGCACACAACCACCGAAGCCGCCACCGGTCATCCGGGCGCCGTACGCCCCGGCGCTCAGCGCCGCCTCGACGGCCACGTCGATCTCCGGCACGGTGATCTCGAAGTCGTCGCGCATGGAGGTGTGCGAGGCGGTGAGCAGCGGCCCGATCTCCCGGATCCGTCCCGCGTCCAGGTGCGCGACGGTGTCCAGCACCCGCTGGTTCTCCGTGACGATGTGCCGTACCCGGCGGCGGGTCACGTCGTCGTCCAGCCGGGCGAGCGCCGGGTCGAGGTCGGAGATGGTCACGTCGCGCAGCGCGGGCACGCCGAGCAGGCGGGCGGCGGCCTCACAGGACTTGCGGCGGGCGCCGTACTCGCCGTCGACGTGCCGGTGCGGCGCGTTGCTGTCGACGACCAGGACGGCCAGCCCATGCGCCGCCACGTCGAACGGGATGTGCCGTACGGCGCCGCTGCGGCAGTCCAGGAACAGCGCGTGCCCCGCCTGGCAGCGGATCGACGCGGCCTGATCCATGATCCCGGTGGGCGCACCCACGTACGCGTTCTCGGCGCGCTGGGCCAGCGCCGGGCGCAGGTGCACCGGCAGGTCCAGGCCACCCAGCTCGACCAGCGCGGTGAGCACCGCGGACTCCAGGGCGGCCGAGGAGGATAGCCCCGCGCCGACCGGCACGTCGGAGGCCAGCGCCAGCCGGGCGGGCGGCACCGGCAGCCCCGCCTCGCGCAGCGCCCACACGACCCCGGCCACGTACGCGGCCCAGCCGTCGAGCACGCCCGGCCGGGCCACCTCGTCCGCGCCGAACGTCACGGGCTCCGGGGTCAGCTCCGAGTGGACCTGCCAGCCGGAGGCGGCCGGGGCGGCGGCCACCACCACCCGCTGCGGCAGGGCGAACGGCAGCACGAAGCCGTCGTTGTAGTCGGTGTGCTCGCCGATCAGGTTGACCCGTCCCGGCGCGGCCCACAGTCCGGCCGGTGCGGCGCCGTACGTTGCGGTGAAACCGGCCGCGGCCCGGGCCGCGACGTCGGTGCCGGTCATTTCGCGACGTGGCCGCGGTAGAACTCCCAGGCGTCGGAGATCATGGCGTGCAGGGTGTCCTTCTCGGGCACCCAGCCCAACTCGGTGCGGGCCTTCGCGGACGAGGCGACCAGCGCGGCCGGGTCGCCGCTGCGCCGGGGCGCGATCTCCACCGGCAGGTCGACGCCGGTGACCTCGCGGACCGCCTCGACGACCTGGCGGTTGGAGAAACCGTTGCCGTTGCCGAGGTTGAAGATGCGGTGTTCGCCCGCGGTGGCCGCGTCGAGCGCCAGGAGGTGGGCGCGGGCCAGGTCCTCGACGTGGATGTAGTCGCGCACGCAGGTGCCGTCGGCGGTCGGGTAGTCGTCGCCGAACAGCTGCAGCTTGTCCCGCTTGCCGGCGGCCACCTGCAGGGCGATGGGGATGAGGTGGGTCTCCGGGTCGTGCCGTTCGCCGACCGCGGTGCCGTCGGGGCGCAGGTACGCGCCCGCCACGTTGAAGTAGCGCAGCGACACGGCAGCGAGGCCGTGGGCGAACGCCTCCGAGGACAGGGCATGGTCGAAGGTCAGTTTCGTGGAACCGTACGTGCTGGTGGGGGCCTTGACGGCGGATTCGGTGATGGGCAGCTCGGTGGGGTTGCCGTACACCGCGGCGGTGGAGGAGAAGACGAACCGGGGCACCCGGGCGGCGCGGACCGCGTCCAGCAGGGCCAGCGACCGGATGACGTTGTGGTCCCAGTACAGCTCCGGGCGGGCCATCGACTCGCCCGCGGCGATGAGCCCGGCGAAGTGCAGCACCGCGTCGAAGCCCGCCTCCGGGGTCAGCACCCGGCCGGCGTCGCGGATGTCGGCGTCCACGAGTGTCACACCCGGTGCGACGGCCTCGCGGAAGCCGGTGCTGAGATTGTCCAGGACGACGACCTCGTGCCCGGCGTCGAGCAGCAGGCGGGTGGTGATGCTGCCGATGTAGCCGGCGCCTCCGGTGACGAGCAGTTTCACGGTGTGGCCCTCTCGATGTGCGGGCGTTCTAGGGTCAGCGTAGGCAGGTCGGCGGGACGGCCCGACGCCGCCGCAGATTCTATCGCATCCACTCATGAGTCAACATGTTCAAACATCTGACCTTTGATGGCCGGAGCGTTTGACGGACGGTCCGCGCGTGCTGACACAATGGCGCTCATGTCCGACCCCGCCCGCCGCCCGCGAGTGTTCTCCGGCATCCAGCCGACCGCCGACTCCTTCCATCTCGGCAACTACCTCGGCGCGGTGCGCAACTGGGTGGCCATGCAGGAGACGGCCGACGCCTTCTACTGCGTCGTCGACCTGCACGCCATCACCGCGGGACACGACCCGGCGGTGCTGCGCAACCGCACCCGGCTGTCGGTCGCGCAGCTGCTGGCGGTCGGGCTCGACCCCGAGCGGTGCACGCTGTTCGTGCAGTCCCATGTGCCCGAGCACGCGCAGCTGGCGTGGGTGCTCAGCTGCATCACCGGCTTCGGTGAGGCGGGCCGCATGGTGCAGTTCAAGGACAAGTCCGCCAAGCAGGGCTCGGACTCCGCCAGCGTCGGCCTCTTCACGTACCCGATCCTGCAGGCCGCCGACATCCTGCTGTATCAGGCGGACGCGGTGCCGGTTGGCGAGGACCAGCGGCAGCACCTGGAGCTGACCCGCGACCTGGCGCAGCGGTTCAACTCCCGCTTCGGGCAGACCTTCACGGTGCCGTCGGTGCACATCGTCAAGGACACCGCGAAGATCACGGACCTGCAGGAACCAACAGTGAAGATGAGCAAGTCGGCATCCTCACCCAACGGCATCATCGAGCTGCTGGAGGACCCGGCCCGCTCGGCCAAGAAGATCAAGTCGGCGGTGACCGACACCGGCCGCGAGATCCTGTACGACGAGGAGAACAAGCCCGGCGTCAGCAACCTGCTCACGATGTACGCGGCGCTGACCGCCCGCACCATCGACGAGCTGCTGGAGGAGTACGACGGCAAGGGCTACGGCGACCTCAAGAAGGATCTCGCCGAGGTCGTGGTCGAGTTCGTCACGCCGATCCAGGAGCGCACCCGCGCCTACCTCGACGACCCGGCGCACCTCGACAAGCTGCTGGCCATCGGCGCGGACAAGGCCCGCGCGGTCGCCGCGCCGACCCTCGCCGCCGCGTACCGCCAGGTCGGCTTCCTGCCGCCGGCCCGCGGAGCCTGACACCGGTGACCGGCAACGACAGCGCCGCGAGGGTGGACCCGGCGGCGGGCGGCGAGGGTGCCGCGACGACCCGCATCGGCGTCGCGATCGACATCCCGCAGCCGTGGGGTGACACCCTGACCCGGCGGCGGGCGCAGGCCGGTGATCCGCAGGCGGCGTACACGCCGGCGCACGTCACCCTGCTGGGGCCCACCGAGGTGGCGACGAACGCCCTCGCGGCGATCGAGAAGCACCTGGAGGCCGTGGCCGCGGGGCAGGCGCCGTTCACCATCCACCTGCGCGGCACGGGTACGTTCCGGCCGATCACCGAGGTGGTCTTCGTGACGCTCGCGGTCGGGATCAGCGAGTGCGAGCTGCTGGCCGAGGCCATCGCCGCCGCCGACGGGGTGCACCGCGACGCCCGGTTCCCGTACCACCCGCACGTGACAGTGGCGCAGGACGTTCCGGCCGCGGCGCTGGACGCGGTGTTCGACGACCTCGCCGGGTTCTCGGCCCGCTTCGAGGTGCCCGCGTTCACCCTGTTCTCGCACGACGGTGAGGGGCCGTGGCGGCCCCGGCGCGACTTCCCCCTCGGCGGATGAGCCCGCCGGGTACGGTCGGCGCGTGAACCCGATCGACCGGCTGTACGGCGCGGCCGAGTCGCGAATCCTGGCCGGACGACACCGCTGGCGCACCTTCGACCACCTGTGCCGGGCGCTGCTGCGGTACTGGGAGGTCCAAGGGGGCCGGCTGGCCGCGGCCATCGCGTACTACGGGTTCTTCGCCCTCTTCGCGTTGCTCCTGATCGGCTACTCGGTGTTCGGCCTGCTGCTCAGCAAGAACTCGGAGCTGTACAGCATCGTCACCGACTTCCTGGAGCAGAATCTGCCGTTCCTGGACCTGCAGCAGATCCTCGACAGTGGCCGTACCGTCGGGATCGTCGGCATCATCGGCCTGACCTTCACCGGCATCGCCTGGGTGGAGGCGATCCGCTCCTCGCAGCGCCTCATCTGGCGCCTGCGCGAGCAGCCCGGCTATGTCGGCCTGCGGCAGATCCTGGACCTGGCCGTGCTGACCGGCATCCTGCTCCTGCTGGCCGCCTCGCAGCTCGCGGCGTACGGCCTGGAGCAGTTGCTCGAGTGGCTGGCCCACGGCGGCTTCGCCCGGTCGTTGTCGGTGGCGGGGCTGCTGCTGACGGTCGCCGTGAACATGGTGTTCGCGGCCGCGCTGCTGGCCGCGGTGCCCCGGCTGCGGATGACCGCCCGGCGGATGGCCCCGCCGGTGCTGCAGGTCGGCATCGGCATCACCCTGCTCAACACGGTGGGGGAGACCTTCGTCCGGCTGGTCCAGCGCAACCCCGCGTACGGGCTGGTCGCCAGCGCGGTCGGGGTGCTCGTCTATCTGTACGTCTTCAACCAGCTCCTGCTGTTCGGGGCGGCCTGGGCGGCGACCAGCCCGCACGGGCGGGTCGTGGACCTGGCGGACAGGGATAAAAGTGCACCTGTAGGGCAAAATACCTGGATTCGCCATCACCGCCCGCAATGATGGGCCGGTGGGCACTCTCGTGACGCTTGACCTGCCGAAAGACTCCCCGGTGGCCGACCTCCCGTGGGTCATCACGATCGGAGCGCTCGGCGACGAGGAGGACTGGGAGCCCGTGGTCTGCGGACCGTACGAGCGACCGCACGCGCTGGCGCTGGCCCGGGCCGTGGTCGCCGACGAGGACCTGCTGGCCGTCGTCGAGCCGCTGCTGCCGCTGGTCGACGCGGCCGCCATCCGCAACGAGATCGAGCTGGCCCGCACGGCCACGGACGGCGAGCCGGCCGAGGAGGAGGCTCCCGAGGTGTACGCGGGGCCCGTCCCGACTGCCGCCGACGTACGGGCGGCGTTCGGGCGGATCGCGGCGAAGCTGCCCGCGTCCGAGTGACACCTGCGGCGCCGCCCCGCGATGCCTGGCGGGGCGTGGTCGTGACCCGCGTCATGCCGGTGAAACGGTGTAGGGATTTCGGCGGTCAGCTATATATGATCCCCTCGATCGCCGCCGGTCCGCCGGTGTTGCGGGACGCACGGTCGGATGCCGGCCGGGACGGGGGCTGCGTCATGGGAGCTGTGCTGTTCAGATTCGCCCGGTATCGCGACTCCCCGAACTGATTTCCCCGGCCGCCTCGCGGTCTTCCTTGCGCCACGGCGCCAGCTCACGTTCAGGTCGGTGGGTACACCGGTCGATGCGGTGATGTCTCGCGGCGATGCAGGCGTATCAAACCCTTTATTTCGGACTCAATCGAAAGGTCAACTGTGCGTAAATTGCTTGCTGCCGTCGCGGCGACCGTAGCCCTGGTGGCGTCGCCGGCCCCCGCGTTCGCGTCCTATGTGCAGAGCTTCCAGAGCGACGCCCTGCGCAACAACACGTACCTCACCTCGCGGGGTACGAACCAGTCGGCGGGGGTGCAGAGCGTAAACGGCCGTGTCACCCGATGGACCGTCGAGTTCGTTAAGCCGATCAACGGTCACAGCATGGTGAAGCTGAAGGACGCGAGCAACGAGCCGTCGGACGGCTGCCTGGACAGCAACGGCCAGAACTCCGGCGGCAACCCGCAGGTCAAGGCCTGCAATGACCTCGACAACCAGAAATGGGAACAGTTCAGTTTCGGCAACTACTTCGTCTTCAAGAGCTACGGCGCGTTCTCGTACCACGGCTGGCACGTGTGCATCCAGGCGCCCACGGGACTGAACCCGGACCACACGAACAAGGTCTTCATGTACACGTGTAACACCGACAGCCGCTACCAGCGCTGGTTCTGATCCTGTCGTGATCCCGCGCGCCATCTGGCGTTCAGCCCGGTGGCGCGGCGGGCACACTGATCGCCGACTGACCACCCGGGGTGCGGGGCGTGCCGTCGCGGCTGCGGCGGGTGACTCATCGCCATGCGATTCCGTGATCCCCATCATGCTGGGGAAAGGCGCTGGTGAATGCTTGCGTCGGCTACCTATGATCACTGCGATCGCAGGCCCCGCCTCGTGGTGGGACCCGTCAGGTGTGCGCCGATCGGCGCGAGGTCACTTTCCTGCCGGATGGGCTCACCCGGGCCCATTGCGGTACTGCCGCGTTCTCCTGATACGACGCGGACGCATCGAAACCTGTCATTCTGATCAATCGAAAGGTCAACCGTGCGTAGGTTGCTAGTCGCCATTGGCGTGTCCGTTGCTGTCCTGATGTCGCCCGGCGTCGCGTCCGCCGCGTCCGAGCAGAGCTTCCAGAGCGATGCCCTGCGTAACAGCACGTACCTCGCGTCCATGGGCAGGAACCACGCGGCCGGCGTGGAGAGCCTGTTCGGTCGTGCCACCAGTTGGTCCGTCGAGGACAAGGGCACGATCAACGGTCACCACAAGGTGCGGCTGGTCGATGCGAGCCGAGTGCCGTCGGACGGTTGCCTGGACAGCCACGCCGAAGTCAATGGTGGGCATCCGTACGTGATCGCCTGCAACTCGGGCGACTACCAGATCTGGGAAGTGTTCAAGACCGGCGACTACGTCGTCTTCAAGAGCTATGGCGCGTACACGCAGCAGCACGTACACGTGTGCGTCAAGGCGCCGACCGGACTGCGCGCGGACCACACCAACACGGTCCTGCTGGCGACGTGCGACACCAACAGCCGCTACCAGCGCTGGTTCTGATCCCATTGTTGATCCCGCCGCGCCGCCTGGTGATCCGCCCGGTGGCGCGGCGGGCATACTGAGCGGGTGGTGATCTCGCGGCGGTGGGCGGTGTTCCTCCTCGGAGTCGGCGTGTGGACGTGGCTGATCTGGCCCCGCTTCGCCGTCGCCATCTGGAACGATGGCCGTTCCTTCCAGGCCGGCCGGCCCACGGCGTTCCTCTGGGTGCACGCCGCACTGATCCTCGCCTCGCTGACGATCGGCACGCTCGTGGGCGTCCTCGGTTGGCGGGCTTTCGCGGCTGCGCGCCGGGCGGCGCGCGAGACCCGTGACTCGCACTGACCCTTCCTGACCTCTCCCCGCGCGGCCACCGAGGGTGGTGTCGTGCCGCGCTGAAGGCCGCGCGTCCCAGTGGAGCGGGGACGACGAATGAGTCGCCGACTTCGGTCCCGACCGTGCCGCATCAGTGGTGTAGCAGACACCACCGCTGATGGCTGGCGTGTCCGTGCCGTCACCCGGCTGCCCGTCCGTCCTCCGTTCGGATCGAATTCAGCCCCCTCAGAAAGGAACACCGTGTCTTTGCGTGCGCGCGCTTCATGCGCGCTTCGACGGGCGGTCACGCTGTCCGCCGCCGTGCTGGTGGCCGGCCAGGTGGGCGTCGTCCGCCCGGCCGCCGCCGCTCCCGGCGGTGGCGGTGCGCCTCCCGCTCCTGCTCCCACGGCCGGCGCTGCGGCGCTGGCCCCGAGCGCCCGTGACGAGCTGATCGGCAAGGGCTGGCAGGCCTCCGGCGACCGGTTGTGGACGACAACGGGGGACGCCACCGGGTTCCACGTCCTCGTGGCGGAAGCGCGCACCGGGTACGGGTGGCGCACCGCTGCCACCCTGAGCGTGCCCGGCCTCGAAACGGACCTGTGGATCGGTAACGCCTGTGTGACCCGGTCGGGGCGCCGGGCGGTCGTCGTCTACGCGCCGCGCGCGTTCGCGAACTCCGCACAGTACTTCGACCGGGGTGGCTTCACCGCAATCGTGGACCTCGCCTCGGGCGTGGTGCGCAAACTGCCCCTGCGGACGTCGCTGGCGTACTTCAACCCGGGCTGTGGCTCGGGCGAACAGGCGACCGTGACCCAGGCCGGAGACCAGGACCTCGGCAGGACCCGGGTGCGCACGCTGGACGCGGTGAGCGGGGAACTGGGTGGGCCGATCGACGTTGCGGGGCAACTGACCTCGGCGATCCCCACCTCGCGGGGCATCGTGGCGGCCGACCGGGGCGCGGTCGTGTCCGTCGAGAGCACCGGACGCCGGCGTGTGCTGGCGCCGGCCGCGGGGGTGCCCTTCAACCTGCGTACCGATGCCGCCGGTGCGGTCGTCTTCATGGAACACACGCGCGGCACCGCGCGCGTGCGCCGCTCACAGCCGGGCGCGGACCGGCGGTACCGGACGTCGACGCTGGCCACCGGCCCCGACGACCGGGTCGGTGTCACCACCTCGGCGGCCGGGAAGGTCTTCATCACCGGCCAGCCCGACAGCGTGTCGGCATTGCCGCCGACCGTGGCGCGGCTCGGCCTCACGCCGGACGCCACCGTCTCGACCGATGGCGAGGCGGCGGTCACGTCCGTCAAGCCGGCGGCCGGCGGGACCGCGTCCACCCCGGCCGAGTCGGCGGACGCGGTGCCGGTGCGGATCGGTGCGTACAGCGTGAGGACCAGCAGGGCGTTGGACTTCACGGTCGACCCTGGTGACGCCGTGCACCCCCGCTCGGCCACGGACGACCCGGACGCGTACTGTGCGGTGCCGCGCAACGACCCGCGGGTGCAGGTCTACCAGCCCAAGCCGAAGCAGGTCGAGTGGGCCGTCGACATGGCCGTGAAGGGTCACCTGACCGTCTCGCGAGCCGCCAACTGGCACAACAACGGGCTGAGCACCTGGTACAGCCCGCAGGGCATGTTCCCCCCAGTGGCGCTGCAGAACACGAACAACGGGCAGGTGCCCGCCCAGGTCATGCTCGGCATCCTCGGCCAGGAGTCCAACCTCTGGCAGGCCAGCAGCCATGTCCTGCCGGGCGAGACCGGCAACCCCCTGATCGGCAACTTCTACGGCAGTGACAAGACCAAGGATGCCTGGAGCATCGACTGGACGAAGTCGGACTGCGGCTACGGCGTCTCACAGATGACCGACGGCATGCGCAAGCCCGAACACAAGAAGCCGGGCGAGACGCCGCTGTCCCACGACAAGCAGATGGCCATCGCCACGGACTACGCGGCCAACATCGCTGCGGGCCTGCAGCTGCTGCAGGGCAAGTGGAACCAGCTGCAGGAGGCGGGCCTGCGGCTGAACGACAACGATCCCTCCAAGATCGAAAACTGGTTCTTCGCGGCGTGGGCGTACAACTCGGGCTACCACCCGCCCGGCGAGCCGAACACGAACGGCGCCTACGGCCTCGGCTGGGGCAACAATCCGGCCAACCCGAACTATCCGCCGACCCGGCACTCGTTCGGCTCGTCGTCGGAGGACTTCGCGAAGCCGAACAAGTGGCCGTACCCCGAACGGGTGATGGGGTTTGCCGCCAACCCGCCGTCCGCGCTGGAGAGCCCGAACACGTTCGTGCCGTTCTTCCGGCCGGCGTGGTGGAACGGCGGCGGCGGCACCGCGGACGACCTCGGCAGCGCCGCGTACAACCGCAGTCAGGTCCGTCCGCAGCCACAGCAGTTCTGCACCAAGGACAACGACTGCGAGTGGGGCAAGGCGTATCAGCCCACGTACCACGGCACCGACGGTGACACCCGCACCGAGCCGGCCGGGCCCTGCGCCCACAAGAACGGCAACGACTACGACCTGAAGTGCTGGTGGCACAGCCCGTCGACGTGGAAGGCGAACTGCTCCCAGACGTGCGGCAACGAGTTCATCCGCTACGACTACCCGCAGTACGCCGCGGAGCCGGAAGACGGCATCAGCTTCCCGCCCGCCTGCGGTGCCGCCGCTTTCCCGGGCGGCGCCATGCCCGCCGGCCTGCTGGTGGTCGACGACGTCGACGACTCCGTGCCGGCGGTGCGCTCGCCCGGCTGCGGTCGCCCGAAGAACGCCGGCAGTTTCGATTTCGCGTTCGGCAAGGACGGCTCCGGCAAGGAGATCTCGAAGATCGACCTGCATCAGGTCGGCGGCGGCTTCGGCGCGCACTTCTGGTTCACCCACACCCGGGCCAGGCCGGATGCACAGTCCATCTCGGGCACGTGGTCCTTCGACAAGAAGATCACCGGCTGGGCGCGGGTGTTCGTCCACATCCCCGACCACGGCGCGCACACCCGCCAGGCGAAGTACGTCATCGACCTGGGCAACGGGACGCGCTACCGGGTGCAGCCCCAGCGGCTCCAGGCGAACCGGTGGGTCGCGCTGGGCTCGTTCCCGTTCGCCGGCAACCCCAAAATCACCCTGAGCAACACCGCGGCGGACGGGGCCGGATCCGAGGACGTCGCCTGGGACGCCGCGGCCGTGCTGCCGCTGAGCGGGAAGCCGAAGCAGATCATCGCGTCGCTGGGCGACTCGTACTCGTCGGGGGAGGGCGCGTCCGCGGACAAGGGGGTCAACTACTCCAGGGAGTCGGATGTCGACGGCGGCGACCCCGACATGCGCGACGGGTGTCACCGCTCCAACCTGGCCTGGTCGCGGGTCATGACGCTGGCCGACTCGGGAGTCGCCGTCGGCCCGCGCTCCGATCCCATGACCGCGGACATCGACTACCACATGGTGGCGTGCTCCGGGGCGGTCGTGCGCAACGTTCTGCCGTACGACGGGTCGACCGACGGCTGGGGCGGCTTCGCTCGTCCGTGGTACTCGGAGGTACCGCAGCTGGAGTCGGGTTACGTCGACCAGGACACGACGCTGGTCACCATCTCGATCGGGGGGAACGACGCGCGCTTCTCACCCATCGTGGCGCAGTGCATCTACGGCCTTTCGGTGTGCTCGAACGCCACGCTGGACGGCGATTCCGCGCCCTTGGACGAGGCGGAGCCGAAGGTCCTACAGGGTCCGGTGCGTAACGGTGTGGAGACCGTCCTCAGGAAGATCCACGAGAGAGCACCGAAAGCGAAGATCGTCCTGGTCGGGTACCCGCCGCTGTTCGAACGGGCCGGTTCCTGCGTCCTGGGGATCGGGTCGCCCGAGGCGGACTGGCTCAACGCCATGGGCGGGCAGATCAACCAGCAGCTCAAGGCTGCCGCCGACAATGTGGCGGCGACCGGTGTGCCGGTTGCGTTCACCGATCCCACCGCGGCGTTCGCCGGTAAGGCGGTGTGTGGCGACCCCGAGCAGGTGCACGCGATCATCACGTCGTTGACGCCCGGCGATAGCCCGATGTTCGAGTACTGGCCGGGCAAGGGCGTCGTGTCGGCGCAGAGTTTCCACCCCAAGATCGACGGCGCGGCGACGTACGCCAATGCCGTGTCGAGCACCCTACGTAGCATCGGGATGTAGCCGACGGCGGACGGACGGGGAGGCGGCCACGAGGCCGCCTCCCCGTCCGTGCCACCGCGCGGCTCAGCCCGGGGAGGAAGGACGTTCATGAACGCACGCCGCGGCGCGGCCGTTCGGCGGACGGTGGCGATGGTGACCACCGTCCTGCTCACCATGACCGGCTGCGTGACTCAGGAGCACATCAGGTCCCGGGCCCGCGACCACGCCGTCGACACTGTGCGGGAGCAGGCACGTCATGCGCAGGAGCAGACCGCCGCGGAACTCGCGGGCGATCCCGACGGGCGGGACGTCCCGGCCCTCGTCGCGCGGCTTCGCACCAGTCTCGACCAGGCCGTCGGGCCGGGTGGCAGCGTGCTCTCCGCGGCATCGGCGGCGGACGGGACGATCCGGGCGGATCTCACCTTCGTCGCCATCGGAGAGGCCGGCGGGGCCGGGTCCAGTGCGAGCGTCACGGTGCGCCTGTGTGCCACCGTCGAAGGGCGGCCGGCTCCGCGTCCGGTCGCGAGCCTGCGCGACCTGCCGTGCCCGTCGAACGCGCCGACCCGGCCGGGCTATCAGAGCATCGATGAGGTCGTCACACTCTCCGATTGACCGCCACTCGCCTGCGCCGCCGCAGGTACCAGACGCCGAGGCCGCACACCGCCAGCGCCAGCGACCCGACAGTGAGTACGGCGACCGGCGAGATCCCGGGTCTGGTGGGCGGCGGGGCGGCGAGGCTGCCGAGCGGCGCATCGACGCCCGGCGCCACGGACTCTGTGAGCGCCCGGGCCGCGTTCACGATCCCGTATCCGTACCGGGCGTCGCGGCCGGCCCCTGGAGTCCGGTCGGCGGTGGCGAGCAGGCGGTTCACCACGGCGGAGGCGGGAAGGCCGGGGTAGCGGGACCGGATCAGGGCGACCACGCCCGAGACGACGGCGGCCGAATAGCTCGTGCCGTTGTGGGCGGCGCCCTGCCGGGGCTGGTCGGCGGCCATGTCGAAGCCGGGGGCGGCCACCGCCACCTCCGGGCCGGACACGCTGATGTCCGGCCGGAACGCCCCGGTCTGGTCCACGGCCGAGACGGCCACCACGCCCGGGCGGTCGGCGGGGCTGACCACCCCGGTATCGGTGCCGGCGTTGCCGGCGGCCGCGACGATCACCACGTCGTGCTCCCGGGCGTACCGCAGCCCGTCGTCGAACGCCGCCTGGTGGCGTTGCCCGTGGGCGGTCTCGCCGAGCGATAGATTGATCACGCTTGCGCCCTGGTCGACGAGCCAGTGCATCGCCTCGTCGACGGTCTCGGCGCCACCGGACACCTTGGCCGGCACGATCGACGCCTGCGGCGCGACACCGGTGACCGCCCTCGGCCCGCCCCGGCCCGCGATGAGGACCGCGACCTCGGTGCCATGCCCCCAGGCGTCCACCAGCCCATCGCCGAGATCCGGGAACTCCCGGCCGGGCAGCACCGCGCCCCGCAGGTCGGGGCGATCGGCGTCGACGCCGGTGTCGACGACACCGACCACGACCCCTTTGCCCCGGCTCGTCGCCCAGGCGCGGTCGACACCCAACTGGGTGATCCAGTAGCCGGCGGGCGGCCGGGTTTCGGCGGCGTGCGCGGGAACCGTACCGATCGACGTCGCGGCCATGGCGAGCAATGACACTGCCGCGATGCGGCACCGTCTCGCCGCTGGGTCCGTCTGCACGGCGCACTCTAACAATTGATCAACTGGGCGCAGACGACCCTCGTGAAGGGGCTTCATGAAGGGGTGATTCTGCAGTATTGGTGGGTGTATGGCAGTAAATCTTTCGCGAAGATGCGCACTTCGCCGGAAGTCTTGCCAGTACGCCTGCCGCCGGGACGAGTGATTGCGGCGAGGTAACGGTGCGCAAACAGTCCGGTGGATTTCCTGCCACGGCGTTGGCCTGGGGCTACGCTCCCGACCTGAGATCACCGACGGGGGTCGGTGTGAAGCGGAAGGAGAGCGTCTTGCGCCCAGTACGTGGGAAGCGGATGGTTGCGGTTCTCGCGGCGGGTGGGCTGACGCTCGCCGCTGCGGCCTGTGGCAGCGCCCCGGACAAGAGCCCGAGCGGCGGCTCCAGCACCGCCGCGTCGTACCAGGCCTGCATGGTCACCGACACCGGCGGTATCGACGACCGGTCGTTCAACGCCTCGGCCTGGGCCGGCATGCAGGCGGCCGCGCAGAAGGCCAGCAACGTCAAGGCCAAGTACACTCCGTCCACCGCGGAGTCCGACTACGAGCCGAACCTGCGCCAGTTCGTCAGCCAGAAGTGCGACTTCATCCTCGCCGTCGGCGGCCTGATGGGTGACGCCACCAAGAAGGTCGCGGCCGAGAGCACCGGCTCGCAGTTCGGCATCGTGGACAGCGCGGTTGCGGGTGCGCCCAATGTGTTCCCCATGCAGTTCGCGACGCAGGAGGCCGCGTTCCTCGCCGGGTACCTGGCGGCGGGCTACTCGAAGTCCGGCAAGGTGGCCACCTACGGCGGCCTCAAGATCCCGCCGGTGACGGTCTTCATGGACGGCTTCGCCGACGGCGTGGCGCACTACAACAAGACCAAGGGCAAGAACGTCCAGGTGCTCGGCTGGGACAAGGCCAAGCAGAACGGCACGTTCGCGGAGAACTTCGGCGACCAGAACAAGGGCAAGGCCATCACGAACACGTTCGTCGCCCAGGGCGCCGACGTGATCATGCCGGTCGCCGGTGGCACCGGGCTCGGCACCGCCGACGTCGCCAAGAACTCCGGCGGCAAGGTCTCTGTCGTCTGGGTCGACCAGGACGGCTGCGTCAGCGCGGCGCAGTACTGCGACGTCTTCCTCACCACGGTCGTCAAGAACATCAAGGACGCCGTGCAGGAAGCCGTGGTGACCGGCGCCGGGGGCACCAAGCTGGAGGCCACCCCGGGCTTCCTCGGCACGCTGAAGAACAACGGTGTCTCGCTGGCCCCGTACAACAAGTTCGACAGCAAGGTCGACCCGGCCCTGAAGGCCGAGGTCGAGAAGCTCAAGCAGGACATCGTCGCGGGCAACGTCAAGGTCGAGTCGGCCAACGCGCCGAAGTGACCGTCCGCTAGCAGGTATGCACGTCCGGCCGCCGCGCGGCCGTGAGGATGACTCCTCGCGGCCGGGCGGCGGTCCTGCTCCCGAATTGTTACGGTCCTCGCGTTGGCCCCCCACGTGATCGCTGTCAGGAGACTCCGCTGAGACTTGAACTGCGCGGCATCACCAAGCGCTTCGGCGACCTGGTGGCCAACGACCACATCGACCTCACCGTCGAACCCGGCGAGGTGCACGCCCTGCTCGGCGAGAACGGCGCCGGCAAGTCGACGCTGATGAACCAGCTGTACGGCATGCTCCAGCCGGACTCCGGGGAGATCCTCGTCGACGGCGTGGCCCGGACGTTCCGCAGTCCCCGCGACGCCATCGCGGCTGGCATCGGCATGGTGCACCAGCACTTCATGCTCGTACCGGTCTTCACGGTCGCGGAGAACCTCGCGCTGGGCGCCGAGAAGACCCGCGGCGGCCCGCTCGGCTGGCTCGACCGGCGCCGCGCCCGCCGCGAGGTCGTCGAGGTGTCGCAGCGCTACGGCCTGCCGGTCGACCCGGACGCCATGGTCGAGGATCTGCCGGTCGGCGCCCAGCAGCGGGTGGAGATCATCAAGGCGCTGACCCGGGACGTCGATCTGCTGATCCTCGACGAGCCCACCGCGGTGCTCACCCCGCAGGAGACAGAGGAACTGCTGGCGGTGATGCGCGGGCTCTCCGACTCCGGCAAGTCCATCGTGTTCATCACCCACAAGCTCAAAGAGGTAAAGGCGATCGCGGACCGGATCACGGTCATCCGCCGCGGCCGTACGGTGGCCAGTGCCAGCCCGCAGGACCCCGAGGACGAGCTGGCCGCCCTGATGGTCGGCCGGGAGGTCAGCCTCGAAGTGTCGAAGGCGCCCGCCGAGCCGGGCCGCGAGGTGCTCAAGATCTCCGGCCTGATCGTCGACGACGATCGCGGGATCCGCGCGGTCGACGGCGTCGACCTGGTGGTCCGCGCGGGCGAGGTGCTCGGCATCGCCGGTGTGCAGGGCAACGGGCAGACGGAGCTGGTCGAGGCCGTGATGGGCCTGCGCGAGCGCCGGGCCGGGTCGATCATGGTCGACAACGAGGACCTGACCGGCATGAGCACCAAGCAGATCCTGCGCTCCGGCATCGGCTACGTCCCCGAGGACCGCAGCCTGGACGGCGTGGTCAAGGAGTTCTCCGTGGCGGAGAACCTGATCCTCGACATGTACGACCGGCCGCCGTACGGCAACGCGTTCCGGCTCGATCCCGCTGCCGTCGCCACCGCGGCCCGGGAGCGGATCGAGCAGTTCGACGTGCGTACGTCGTCGCCGGACGCGGCCGTGTCCACGCTGTCGGGTGGCAACCAGCAGAAGGTCGTCGTGGCGCGGGAGATGTCGCGCCCGCTGCGGCTGTTCATCGCGTCCCAGCCCACCCGCGGTGTGGACGTCGGCTCGATCGAGTTCATCCACAGCCGCATCGTGCAGGAGCGCGACACCGGCACGGCCGTACTGGTGATCTCCAGCGAGCTGGACGAGGTCGTCGGCCTCGCGGACCGGATCGCTGTCATGTACCGCGGGCGGGTCCTGGCCACTGTCTCGCCGGACACCCCGCGCGAGGAGATCGGCCTGCTGATGGCGGGCATCACCGGCTCTCCGGGCGGGCCGGACGCGGCCGGGGACCACACCGATGCCGGTGCGGACGAGGCGGTGGAGTTGCTGCCCACCGACACCGACCTGGTCGAGGAGTCCGTCGAGGACGCGGTCATCGTGCCGGCCGAGGACGAACCGGCTGCCGATCCGGCCGCCGAACCGGCTGCCGATCCGGCCGCCGAACCGGCAGGCGAGGCCGCCGGGGAGGCGGCACCGGCCTCCGATGAGGAGACGACATCGGCCTCCGCTGAGGACGCGGACTCCGACGAGAAGGGGACGAAGTGAGTACGGACGGACCGGTCGGCGCGCCGGAGACACCGGAGAAGCCGACCGGGGAACCGGCCCCGGCGACCACCGCCCCCCGGGCCACGGCCCCGCCGGAGGACGCCGACGGCGGCGACTCCTTCCTGCGGGTTTTCCTGGCCAACCTGTGGTCGGCGAACACGGTCACCGTCACCGTGCTGTCGATCTTCCTGGCGCTGGTCATCGGCGCGGTGCTGATCATCGTGTCCGACCCGGACGTCCTGGCCGCCTTCGGCTACTTCACCGCCCGGCCCGCCGACGCCCTGCAGGGCAGCTGGGACCTGGTCAGTGCCGCGTACGCCGACCTGTTCAAGGGCGCCATCGTGGACCCGGCGGCGGTGTCGGCGGCAGTCGACGGCACGGGTAGCTGGTCGCAGGTGTTCGCACCGATCTCCGAGACGCTCACGTTCGCGGCGCCGCTGATCTTCACCGGGTTGTCCGTGGCGATCGCGTTCCGTGGCGGCCTGTTCAACATCGGCGGCCAGGGCCAGGCGATCATGGGCACGATCTTCGCGGCGGTCGCCGGGTTCACCCTCGACCTGCCGATCGTGATCAACCTGATCGCCGCGCTGCTGGCCGGGATCCTCGGCGGTGCGCTGTGGGGCTTCATCCCCGGCATCCTCAAGGCGCGTACCGGCGCGCACGAGGTCATCGTGACGATCATGCTGAACTACACAGCCGCGCTGTTCCTCGGCTGGCTGATCATGCAGGACGGGGTGCACGACCCGAACCGCACCGAGTCGATCAGCAAGACGATCCCCTCCTCGGCGGAGCTGCCCGCGCTGGGCGGCCCGCTGCGGGCGCACCTCGGCATCCTGCTCGGCGTGCTGGTGACGGCCGGCGTGGCGTGGTTGCTGAACCGGTCCGCGTTCGGGTTCGAGCTGCGCGCGGTCGGCGCCAACCCGGCCGCCGCCAAGACCGCCGGGATCAGCGTGGGCCGCACGTACACGATGCTCATGGTCGTCGCGGGTGGCCTGGCCGGGCTCGGCGGCGCCACCCAGGTCCTGGGCACGGCCCACAACCTGACCCCGGCGGTCGCGGGCAACATCGGTTTCGACGGCCTGCTGGTCGCCCTGCTCGGCCGCAACCGGCCATGGGGCACCTTCCTGGCCGCCATCCTGTTCGGCGCGCTCCGCGCGGGCGGCAACCGGATGCAGTCGTACACGGGCATCTCGGTGGAGCTGGTCACCGTGCTGCAGGCGCTGATCGTCATCTTCATCGCCGCACCCGCACTGGTGAAGGCGACCTTCCACCTGCGCGCCGCCCGCTCCGCGCGGCTGGGCACCTCCATGGCGAAGGGCTGGTAGTCACGTGTCGACGGCGACGGTTGAGGAACTGACCGAGGTCACCGCCCCGACGCGGTTCTGGGACCGGCAGCGGCGCCTCGGCGCGGCCCTGGTGCTGCTCGGCGCCGTGGCGACCGGGTTGTTCGGTGCGCTGGCGCCGTCCGAGACCGCCCGGTTCACGCTCAGCGAGGACGCTTCGGGCGCCGCGCTGAGCATCAACGGCCAGCTCGGGGCGATCCTGTTCGGCCTGCTGGCGGTGGGTGCCGGCGTGGGGCTGCTGGTGGGTGTCGCGAAGCGGTGGCAGACCACGCTGCTGGTGGCCGGCATCCTCGCGTTCGTGCTGTCGTTCCTGTGCTGGCAGGTGGCGGGCAAGTTCCTGCCGCTCGTGGACACCGCGGACGGCACGCTGGAGCTGGCGGTGCCGCTGATCCTCGGCGCCCTCGCGGGCGTGCTGGGTGAACGCTCCGGCGTGGTCAACGTGGCGATCGAGGGCCAGCTGCTGATGGGCGCGTTCGCCGGTGCGCTGGTCGGCACCATGACCGCCAGCGTGCTGGCCGGGCTGATCAGCGCGGTCGTCGGCGGCGTGATCATCGCGGCGCTGCTGTCCGTGCTGGCCATCCGGTACCTCGTGGACCAGGTCGTGGTCGGCATCGTGCTCAACCTGCTGGCCGTCGGCCTCACCGGCTTCCTGTACGAGCGGCTCATGCAGCCCGACGCGCAGAGCTACAACGAGCCGCCCCGGATGCCCACCATCCGGATCCCCGGACTGGCCGAGATCCCCGTGGTCGGTCCCGTGCTGTTCGACACGAACGCGCTGGTCTGGACGGCGCTGATCCTGGTCGTGGTCATCCACTTCGCGCTGTCGCGCACCAAGTGGGGGCTGCGGACCCGCGCGGTCGGCGAACACCCGACCGCGGCCGACACGGTCGGCATCCGGGTACGCGGCCTGCGTTACCTCAACGTGCTGCTCGGCGGCGTCGTCGCGGGTCTCGGCGGTGCGTACTTCACGCTGGTCGCCACGGGCAGCTTCAACAAGAACATGACCGCCGGTGCGGGCTTCATCGCCCTGGCCGCGCTGATCTTCGGGCGGTGGACGCCGTTCGGGGCGCTGGGTGCGGCGCTGTTCTTCGGCTTCTCGCAGAAGCTCGCCTTCTACCTGAGTGCGGTCGGCAGCCCGGTGCCCAACCAGTTCCTCAACATGCTGCCGTACCTGGCCACCATCGTCGCGGTGGCGGGGCTCGTCGGGCGGGTCCGCGCGCCGGCCGCCGACGGGCAGCCGTACATCAAGAGCTGACGTCCGGGGCGGCCCGGGTATCGGCGGTGGGGCAGAATTCAGGACATGGAGATCGACTGGCCGGGGCTGCGGGCCGCCGCGATTGACGCCATGCGGCACGCGTACGCGCCGTACTCCGACTTCCCGGTCGGGGTGGCCGGGCTCGTGGACGACGGCCGCGTCGTGGTGGGCTGCAACGTGGAGAACGCGTCGTACGGCCTGACCCTGTGCGCCGAGTGCGGCCTGGTCTCCGCGCTGCACGCCAGCGGCGGCGGGCGGCTGGTCGCGGTGTCCTGCGTCGACGCCAACGGGACGCCGCTGATGCCGTGCGGGCGCTGCCGCCAGCTGCTGTTCGAGCACGGCGGCCCGGACTGCCTCGTCGAGGCGGTGCCGCGCCCGCTGCGGATGGACGAACTGCTGCCGCACGCGTTCGGGCGCGCCGACCTGGACGCGCTGACCGGCCCGGCCGCCCTGCCGGAGGTGCCCGCCCGGCTGGCCCGCTACCGGGGACGCGGCACCGTGTTCGTGCACCCCGACCTCTCCGGCGGCGAGCAGGTGTGGACCGGGTACTGGGAGCGCTCGGCGGGCAGCACCGACGCCGGCGACGCCGAGGTGGGGATCCTCGAGGAGGGGCCGATCCTGCCGACCGCGGCCGCGGTGGTGCGGTGGGGCCGGGTACGCACCTCCCGCATCGTCGTGGTGGACGCGGAGGGCGGCCTGTCCTGGGCGGGCGAGGGCGATCCGCCGGAGGGCATCGGCAAGCTTTGGGAAGCGTCATAAGCTCGGCCACGAAGCCGCAACGACGCGGCGGATCGGGAAGGAACCCATGAGCGGCGAGTTCGCGGCAGTCGACGTCATCATCGCCAAGCGGGACGGGCACGCCCTGTCCGATGCCCAGATCGACTGGGTCCTCGACGCGTACACCCGCGGGGTGGTGGCGGACGAGCAGATGTCGGCGCTGGCGATGGCCATCCTGCTGCGCGGCATGACCGGCGGGGAGATCGCCCGGTGGACCGCCGCGATGATCGCCAGCGGCGAGCGGCTGGACCTGTCCGCGGTGTCGCGCCCGACCGTCGACAAGCACTCCACGGGCGGCGTCGGCGACAAGATCACGCTGCCGCTGACCCCGCTGGTCGCCGCATGCGGGGCGGCCGTGCCGCAGCTGTCCGGGCGGGGCCTCGGGCACACCGGTGGCACCCTGGACAAGCTGGAGTCCATTCCGGGCTGGCGGGCCCGCATGTCGAACTCCGAGTTCGTCACCCAGCTGCGCGACATCGGCGCGGTGATCTGCGCGGCCGGCGAGGGTCTGGCCCCCGCCGACCGCAAGCTGTACGCGCTGCGCGACGTCACCGGCACGGTCGAGGCCATCCCGCTGATCGCCAGCTCGATCATGAGCAAGAAGATCGCCGAGGGCACGGGCGCGCTGGTGCTGGACGTCAAGGTCGGCTCCGGCGCGTTCATGAAGGAGGTCGGTGCGGCCCGCGAGCTGGCCCGCACCATGGTCGAGCTGGGCGCCGCCCACGGCGTGCGTACCGTCGCCCTGCTCACCGACATGTCGACCCCGCTCGGGCTGACCATCGGCAACGCGATCGAGGTGGCCGAGTCCGTCGAGGTGCTGGCGGGCGGTGGCCCCGCGGACGTGGTGGAGCTGACCCTCGCGCTGGCCCGCGAGATGCTCGACGCGGCCGGGGTCGACGCCGACCCGGCGAAGGCGCTGGAGTCCGGCGCCGCGATGGACTCGTGGCGCGCGATGATCCGCGCCCAGGGCGGCGACCCGGACGCCCCAATGCCGGGCGCCAAGGAGACAGAGGTGCTGCGGGCCACCACGGACGGGGTGGTGGCCGGGCTCGACGCGTACGGAATCGGCATCGCGGCCTGGCGCCTCGGCGCCGGACGGGCCCGCAAGGAGGACCCGGTCAGCGCCGGAGCCGGCGTGGTGCTCAAGGTGCGCCCCGGCGACCGGGTGCGCGCCGGCGACCCGCTGCTGGAGCTGCGTACCGATGAACCCGCCCGCATCCCGGCGGCGCGGGCCGACGCCGAGGCCGCGATCCGGATCGCGGACGCCGCGCCGGAGTCCGCGCCCCTGCTCATCGATCGCATAGCCTGACGTCGATGACCAAGGCCGCTCCCGATCCCCGCGCGGTCCGCGAGGCCAGCCTCGACGAGCTGGAACGGCTCGCCCTGCCGCTGCCGCCGCAGTCGTTCCCGCTGGTGTGGGAGCCCGGCGACGGGGTGGAGCTGCGCCGCACCACCGAGATCGAGGCACGCGCGGCCGTGCTGCACGTGGTGGTGGCCCGCTGCTTCGGCATGCCGACCGAGCTGGCCATGGGCTGGCTGCTCGGCTCGCACCTGGTCGAAGAGGTGACGCCGCCGGAGTGGCAGTTCGTGACCGGGGCGCAGGGCGACCACCGGTCGTTCGTGCTGCACCACGACGCGGTGTTCGCGCTGGCCTGGCTGCTGGGCCTGAGCCGGCACCTGGATCCGACCGCGCGGCCCGAGGACCGGTTGATGCGGGTCATGCCGGACCTGCCCTCGGGCGAGACGTTCCGGGAGTGGCGTTCGCGCACGCTGGTCGCCCCGCGCGACGCGGTCGAGGCGGCCGTCCTGCTCGACCTGTACTACTGCCTGGACTGGGCATTTCAGGAGGCGGAGCGGGACGGGATGCCGCTGCCGGGCGAGGTGGGCAGCAACGCGATCGGTCAGCGCCGGTGGGCCCTGGAATGGGCGGTGGTCTTCCGCGGGCCGTACCACGACCGGCCGCCCGACTGGGAGGAAGTCGATCTCTCGGTCTAGCTCGCCCGGTAGATCGTGAGTTCCACGGACGCCGTGACGGTCACGTCGCCGGTGGGCCTCTCGGCCGGGGTGATGTGGCGGGCGCTGGGGGTCATGCCGATCAGCGTGCGGGCCTCGTCGCCGTTCAGCCGCAGGGTCTTCCGCAGCACTCGGCGTTGTCTTTCGACGAAGTCGGCGCCCAGGCTGCCGGCGACCCGTTCGGCCTTGGCCGGGTCGATCTGGACCAGGCCGTACTTCTCGATCAACTCGGCCAGGTGGTCCGGAGCGGGGGTCACGACCAGCAGTGCACCGCCGGGGCGCAGCACCCGGCGGAACTCCGGGCCGTTGCGCGGGGCGAACACGTTGAGCAGCAGCGTCGCGGCGTCGTCGGCCAGCGGCAGCGGTTGCCACAGGTCCGTGTGCACGGCCGCGGCCCGCGGGTGGGCCCGGGCCGCGCGGCGCAGGGCCGGCTTCGACACGTCCAGGCCGAGTCCGGTCGCGGCCGGCAATCTTTCGAGTACGGCCGTGAGGTACCGGCCGGTGCCGGTGCCGGCGTCGATCACGAGCCCCGTTCCGCCTTCTGCCCCGGGCTCGGCGCCCGTCTGTCCGGTGCCCGCCTTCCCGGCTCCCGTCATCCCGGCCGTGGCCGTTTCGGCGGCGTCGGCCAGGGCTTCGGCGATGAAATCGTAGTGGCCGGCGGCCAGGAACGCCTCGCGGTCGGCCACCATCTCGACGCTGTCCCCGGGGTGCGGGCTGCGGCCCGCGGTCAGGCTCGCGTACCCCTGTTTTGCGATGTCGAAGCTGTGCCCGCGCGGGCACCGCAACGCCGCCGGGACTGCCCGCCGCAGCGGTCCGGCGCACACCGGGCACCGCAGGAACGGCAGTGCTGCGTCGATCATCCCCGGCATCCCTCTAGGCTCTGCTGATGGTCGCCATTTCGTACTCCGACATCGTCAAGGCCCCGAAAGCGCTGCTGCACGACCACCTGGACGGAGGTCTGCGCCCGGCGACGGTGGTGGAACTCGCCGACGCCGTGGGGCACGAACTGCCGGAGCGCGACCCGGAACGGCTGGGCCAGTGGTTCGCCGCGGCCGCCGACTCGGGCTCGCTGGAACGCTACCTGGAGACGTTCGCGCACACCGTGGCGGTCATGCAGACCGAGGCCGGCCTGCACCGCGTCGCTCGCGAGTGCGCCCTCGACCTGGCCGCCGACGGGGTGGTGTACGCGGAGGTGCGCTACGCGCCGGAGCAGCACCTGGAGCGCGGGCTGAGCCTGGAGCAGGTCGTCGAGGCGGTCCGCGCCGGGTTCGAGGACGGTGCCGCCGAGGCGGCCGCGCAGGGCCGGCAGATCCGGATCGGCACCCTGCTCACCGCGATGCGGCACGCGGCGAGGTCGCAGGAGATCGCCGAGCTGGCGGTGCGCTACCGCGACTCCGGGGTGGTCGGCTTCGACATCGCCGGGGCGGAGGCCGGTTTCCCGCCCACCCGGCACCTGGACGCGTTCGAGTACCTGCAGCGGGAGAACGCCCACTTCACGATCCACGCAGGTGAGGCGTTCGGGCTGCCGTCGATCTGGCAGGCGATCCAGTGGTGCGGCGCGGACCGGCTCGGTCACGGCGTACGCATCGTGGACGACATCACCGGTCATGCGGCATCGGCCGGGTCGACCACCCCGACGGGTGGGTCGGCGTCGGCGCCGCCCGGCGGCCCGGTGCTGGGACGGCTGGCCGCGTACGTCCGGGACAAGCGCATCCCGCTGGAGCTGTGCCCGTCCTCGAACGTGCAGACCGGGGCGGCGCCCTCGATCGCCGAGCACCCCATCGGGCTGCTGCACGACCTGCGGTTCCGGGTCACCGTCAACACGGACAACCGGCTCATGAGCGGCACCTCGATGTCGCGGGAACTGTCGCTGCTGACCGAGGCCTTCGGCTGGGGCTGGAGCGAACTGCAGTGGCTCACGATCAACGCGATGAAATCCGCGTTCATCCCGTACGACGAGCGGCTGGCCATCATCAACGAAGTGATCAAGCCGGCGTACGCGAAGTTGATCGCCTGAAGTCCGGTTTTCCCGGCATGGGGGACACGGAGGTCCTTTCGCGGGCCGAAATCTGGCGATTCAGCCGGGTGCCTCCTCCGAATGGGCACTCCCCTGTATACGAAGACTGCACAATCTGGCATCTTGCCTTGCGGTCCATGTGTCCTGCGAGCCATCGTCTGTGCTGCCCCGATCCTCGCGGAGCGGGGTAGTCCAGCGTGGCCGGAAGCCACCGCGGGACATTCAATAGCGAGTGACCGTGAGGAACGCAGGCATATACGGACAGTGACGTCGAGTTGGTCAATCCCACCACGTGGCCCCCAACATCGCGTCACACAATCGGTCCGTGTCCGCCTGCTCTTTCTCTTTGACACTCGTCGTGATGGAATCTCGGGGGCCCGACGCGGCGAGTCAGTCGTGTGCGGGACCCGGCCGGGCAGATGGCCGGGTCGAAACAGGAGGACGGTGACGTGAGCAAGCGCCCCAAGCCGGCGAACGCGGTCATGTCGCGTCTCCGCCGACCGGCCGGCCGACTGCGGGATCTCCCGATCTGGTCGAAGCTGGGCCTGATCATGCTCGTGCCGACCCTGGCGACCGTGATCGTCGGAGTCAGCGGCCTCGTCGACCACATCAGCGAGGCCAACAACGCCGAACGTGCCCGCACCCTCTCGGTGCTCTCGGAGGCGGCCGGTGGTCTGGTCGACCACCTGCAGAACGAGCGCGCCTACGGTGTGATGATCACGCAGGCCAAGGGTCCGGCGAAGGACGACGCCAAGAAGCTGTACAACGACGAGCACGCCCAGGTGGACTCCGCCCGGCTGCCCTATGCGCAGCAGAAGGCCGCCCTGGACGACGTGCCCGAGAAGGTCGGCGTGCTGCTGCTGCGCCTCGACCGCAACCTCGAGGACCTGCCCGCGGTCCGCAGCCAGACCGCCAACGACAAGCTCACCGCCGACGACGTCGAGCAGGCGTACAGCGCTCTCATCAACGACCTGCTGAACGTCCGCGACGCCTCCGCGCAGCTCGCCCTGGACACCACGCTCAGCGACCACCTGCGCGCCGTCGCCGCGGTCGCCCGGGCCAAGGACAACATCGCCAAGCAGCGCGACATCGGCCACCTCGTGCTCGGTGTCGGCGACTTCAACGCCGGCCTGCGGCAGAAGTTCCTGCTCACCGACGCCGGCCTGGACATCGCCGAGTCGACCCTGAAGACCGTCGGCACGGACGAGGAGAACGCGCTCTTCAACCGTGTGGTGACCGGTCCCGACGAGCGCGCGGCCACCAACCTCACCGGCCCGCTCGTGAGCCGGACGGGCCAGTTCACCAAGGACATCCCGTTCGACAGTGCGTCGTGGGAATCCGCGATGACCGGGTACAACAAGCTCTTCCGCCAGGTCGAGACGAAGATGGACGCCGACATCGTGCAGCAGGCCACCAGCCTGCGCGACGACGTGAACCGGCGGGTCTTCATCGAGACCAGCGTGCTGATCGGCATGCTCCTGCTGGCCATCACGTTCGCCTGGTTGGTCGCCCGCTCGATGGCGCGCTCGCTGCGCGAACTGCGCCAGGGTGCCCTCTCGGTCGCCCAGTACGGCCTGCCGCAGGCGGTCGAGCGACTGCGCGATCCCACCCTCACCAGCTCGCTCACCCCGGCGCAGGTGGCCGACCAGGTCGCCGAGCCGCTGCCGGTGCGCAGCCGGGACGAGTTCGGGCAGGTTACCGAGGCGTTCAACGCGGTCCACCTGGAAGCGGTCCGCACCGCGGCCGAGCAGGCCGCACTGCGCTCCTCCGTGGCGACGATGTTCGTCAACCTCGCCCGCCGTTCGCAGATCCTGGTCGACCGGCTCATCGGCCACCTCGACCGGCTGGAGCGCGGCGAGGAGGACCCGGACCGGCTGGCCGAGCTGTTCCAGCTCGACCACCTGGCCACCCGAATGCGCCGTAACGACGAGAACCTCCTGGTCCTCGCGGGCGCCGACTCGACCCGTGTGCAGCGTGAGCCGGCCGCCCTGATCGACGTGTTGCGTGCCGCCCAGTCCGAGGTGGAGCACTACACCCGCATCGAGTTCGGCATGATCGACAGGGACATCGAGGTGTCGGCGCACGCCGTCAACGACATGGTGCACCTGGTCGCCGAGCTGTTCGACAACGCGACCGCGTTCTCCCCGCCGAACTCGACCGTGCTGGTCGAGGCCCGGCGGCTGGGCGACGGCGCCCTGCTCTCCGTCGAGGACCGCGGCATCGGCATCAGCCGCGAGCAGCTGCGCGACCTCAACGAGCGGCTGGCCAACCCGCCGATGGTGGACGTCGCCGTCTCCCGGATGATGGGCCTCGTCGTGGTCGCCCGGCTGGCCAACCGGCACGGGGTCTCCGTGCAGCTGCGCCCGGCCGACAACGAGCGCGGCACGGTGGCCGAGGTCGGCCTCCCGCTCGGCGTCCTCGCCTCGCACGCCGTGGCGTCCCGGACCACCAGCAACGGCATCGGCGCGGCTCCGTACGGCGCCACCGAACCGGCGCAGCGCTCTCCGTTCGCGGAGCCGCTCGCGCTGGAGAGCGCGGGACCGGGCCACGGCTTCACGGGTGGCCGCCCGTTCGACCCCAACGCGCCGATGAGCTCCGGCGGGCTGGGCGGCGGCCGCGGCGTGCCGGCCTGGTCCGACCTGACCGGCGCCCCCGCCAACGGCTACGCGAACGGCAGCACCGGACTCAACGGCACGAACGGCTTCCACGGCCCGCGGGCCGGCGAGTCGCCGTCCGCGATGCCGCAGAGCCCCGCCCCGCAGGGCTTCAACCCCCAGGGCTTCGGCCAGCAGGGCTTCGGCTCGCCGGGCGATCCGCAGGGCTTCGGTCCGCAGGGCTTCGGCCAGTCCGGGCCGCAGAGTTTCAACGGCGAGCTGCCGCAGCGGCGCAACGGCGAAGCGGTCCGCGGCGAGGACGGCGCGTTCGGCGCGACCATCCCGCGCCAGCTGCCGGCCAACCCGGAGAGCCAGGCACGCAGCCCGTTCATGCCGCCCGTCTCGGCGCCCCCGGTGCCGCCGACGTCGGCCCCGCCCGTGTCGTCCGCCCCGCCATTCGGTGGACGGCCGGTCTCCGGGCTGCCCGCCTCCGGCGTACCCAGCTCGGCCCCGCCCGCCCAGCCGGCCCCGCCGCTCTGGCCCCCGGTCGCGGGCGACCCGAACGGCACGCCGCAGGTCCCGGAGAGTCTCGCCGCCGCGCTGGACATGACGGCCGAGCTGCCCCGGTACCGTCCGGAGCGCTCGCCTGCCGGCGCCACGCCGCAGTCGGCGCCGCCCGCCGCGGACCGGCAGCGGACGGACGCCGAGCGTGCGGTCGCGGCCCACGAGGCCGCCGCCGCCGAGGCCGCCGCCGCGCACGCGACCGCCGCCGCGCAGATCGCGGCCGCGCAGCAGCGTGCCGCCCAGACCGACAACCGGTACGCCGACGAGACGATGGAGCTGCCGATCTTCCGGGAGCTCGAATCGGCCTGGTTCACCACGAACCGGCGCAGCAGCGTGGTGAAGTCCCCGGACGGCGAGGGCGACGCGGTCACCGCGCAGCGGTACTCGACCGCCGAGCCGACCCGCCAGGCCGCCGCCTCGTCGACGGCCGCGCCGGAGAGCCGTGCCGCCGACAAGGTCCGCGACGCCGCCACCGTGGGCGCCATGCCGAACGCCGGCAGCACCAAGGCGCCCGCGAACGGGGCCACCTCGAACGGAGCGTCCTCGAACGGAGCTTCCTCGAACGGGGCGGCCGCGAAGGGTGGGGCGGGCTCGAACGGGGCGGCCGCGGGCAACGCGGCTACCATCGGCAACGGCAAAGCCACAGGTAACGGGACGTCCATGGGCAACGGATCGGGCAGCGGCCCCACCGCGGGCAACGCCGCCTGGCAGACCGCGGCAGACGAGGGATGGCAGGCCGCCCGGGCAGCCGCCGAGGCACCCGTCGAGACCACGACCTCGGCCGGTCTGCCGAAACGTACGCCGATGGCTCAACTCGTCCCCGGCGGTGTCGATCGGGGCGGTACCTCCGTCCAGCGCCGTACGCCGGAGGCGGTTCGCGGGCTGCTGTCCGCGTACCACCGAGGTGTGCAGCGGGGTCGCACCAAGGAACAATCGACCAACCCGGAGGAGACTCCGGGAGGGCAGCAGTCCTCGCAGGCTGGCAAGGAGCATGAGGCATGACATCTACGCAGGATCTGGGTTGGCTGCTGGCCAACTTCGCCGACCGCGTTCCCGGGGTGGCGCACGCGATCGCGGTATCCGCCGACGGTCTGCTTCTCGCGGCGTCGCGTGACCTTCCGCGTGACCGTGCCGACCAGCTGGCGGCCATCGCCTCCGGCCTGGTCAGCCTGACGCAGGGGGCTGCCCGCTGCTTCGAGGGCGGCGCGGTCCTGCAGACGGTCGTCGAGATGGACAACGGGTTCCTGTTCCTGATGTCGATCTCCGACGGCTCGTCGTTCGCGGTGCTGGCAGCCCGCAGTTGCGACGTTGGCCAGGTGGGCTACGAGATGGCCCTGCTGGTCGACCGGGTCGGCGAGGCGCTGACCCCGGCACCACGTTCGGCCGCGGTTCTGGGCTGAATGACCGTGGCCGGGATCACAACCGGTCACTGTCCAAAAGATGAATGACAAGAGACACTTCTAAGGGCCGAGGGATGGGGTGAACGGTGACGATGCCCGAACGCGATGAGCCGACCGGCGCACTGGTCAGACCGTACGCCGTGACCCGTGGCCGAACCCGGCCGAAGCTTGAGATCGCACTGGAAGCGCTGGTCGAGACAACCGTCCGTGGCCGTTCCACCGGAGCGGGCAGGGGCGGGCAGGGCAGCGAGCATCAGTACATCGCGGCGATGTGTGACGGCGGCAGGGTTCAGTCGCTGGCCGAAATCGCCGCGCGCATGCAGCTGCCGCTCGGTGTGGCTCGGGTACTCGTCGCCGACATGGCCTCGGATGGCCTGGTCGCGGTGTACGAGCCGACGTCGCTGGAGGATGAGACCGATGCGGTGGGCACGGAACTGCTGGAAAGGGTGCTGAGTGGACTTCGCAGGCTCTGATATGTCGCGCCGGCAAGCAGCCGGGCGCGTGACGTCGGCGAAGATCGTCATCGCCGGCGGGTTTGGCGTCGGTAAGACGACGCTGGTGGGTTCGGTCTCGGAGATCACCCCGCTGACCACCGAGGCGATCATGACCTCCGCCGGTGTGGGTGTCGACGACAACCGGCAGGTGCCGGGTAAGACGACCACCACGGTGGCCATGGACTTCGGCCGGATCAGCATCGATCGCGACCTGATCCTGTACCTGTTCGGCACGCCGGGCCAGACGCGTTTCTGGTTCATGTGGGACGAGCTGGTACGCGGTGCCATCGGCGCCGTCGTCATGGTCGACACCCGTCGCCTCGCGGACTGCTTCGCCGCGATCGACTTCTTCGAGCACCGGCGCCTGCCGTACCTGGTCGCGATCAACTGCTTCGACGGAATGCAGTACCACAACGCCCAGGACGTACGGGACGCGCTGGCGATCTCGAGCGAGGTCCCGGTGGTGAGCTGCGACGCCCGTAACCGCGAGTCGACGAAGAACGTACTCATCTCGCTGGTCGAGTACGTCCTCACGATGCGCCGGTCACGCGCGGTGGCCCCGGCCTGACGCTTCGTCGGAAACCCCGCTCCGGGCTCGGAGCGGGGTTTCCTGCTGCTCACCTTCGGACAGCGCTGACGAACACCTGTTCGATAGGGTGAGCCGGTGACCGATCCCATCGACGTTCCCGGCTATCTGCGACGGCTCGGCCTCGCTCACCTGGCCGGGCAGGCGCCCAGCGTGACCGCCCTGCACGCACTGCACCGCGCGCACGCCGAGCGGGTGCCGTACGAATGCCTGGAGATCTGGCTGGGCCGCCCCACCTCGGTCGACCCGGCGGAGTCCGTCCGGCGCATCGTGGCGGGTCGCGGTGGCTACTGCTACCACCTCAACGGGGCCTTCTCCGCGCTGCTGCGCGCCCTCGGCTATCGGGTCACCCGGCACGTCGGTGGCGTCCAGGGCAGCGCGGACCAGCCCGCCGGTGCCAGCGCCAACCACCTCGTGCTGACCGTGGCCGGGCTGCCGTCGTCCGCGTCGCCCGGCGGCCGATGGCTCGTCGATCTCGGCATGGGCGACGGACTGCACGAGCCGCTACCGCTGACCGAGGGGCCTTGCCGGCAGGGCCCGTTCCGATACTCGCTGCGCCCGTCGTCCGCCGAGCCGGGCGGCTGGCGGTTCGACCACGACCCGCGCGGCTCCTTCGTGGGCATGGACTTCCGCCCGGAGGCCGTGGGGATGTCGGCGTTCGCCGCGCGGCACGACCACCTGTCCACCTCCCCGGAGTCCGGCTTCGTCCGGGTGGCGACCGTGCATCGGCGCGATGCGTCCGGGGCGGACGTTCTGCGCGGGCTGGTGCTGACCCGGGTCGGGGACGCGGACACCCGCACGGTGCTCGACGACCGCGGCGACTACTTCGCCGCGCTGGCGGACGTCTTCGGGCTGACCCTGGATGACCTCACCCCGGCCGAGCGCGACACTCTCTGGCAGCGTCTCGGCGCCGCCCACGAACGCTGGCTCGGCCGCCGGGACGCCTGACGCTCCGTCGGGGCCTCGCGCAGGCCACCGAGCCGCCAGCCGCGGTGCAGGCGTGGCGCCGGGGCCGTCAGCTGCTGCGGTAGCCCGCGTTGTTGCCGTACGCCTCGCTCTGGCCGCCGTCCCGGGTGAAGTCCCAGCCGCCCGCCGCCTCGCGGCCCGGGCGCCCGCCGATCGCGTACCCGCCGATCTCCTGGCCGCGGCGCCAGCCGCGGAAGTAGCCGGTGGTGTGCGCGGCGATGCTGGCGGGGTCACGGACGATGCGCAGCGGCCGCTCCTCGCGCAGCGGCGAGCCGGGCACCAGGTTCTTCTGCGGCTCCCGCTTCGGCAGGCCCGCCGCCGTCATGGTGGTCACCGCGGGGCTGGCGGCCTTCTCGGCGGCCTGCCAGCCGGTGTCCGCCGGATTGGTCCAGTCCAGGTTCGTGCTGGCGGCCTCGCTGTGGCCGGTGAACCAGGCGGACCGGGCAGCCGCGAAGATCAGCAGGTCGCCGTCGTTCTCCTCCGGCACCGGCGGGGTGGAGCTGCGGTCCAACGCGGTCAGCGTGGTGCTGAGGCTGCTGGCGACGCCGGAGCTGGCCGTCCGGCGCGGGACACGGCCGTTGGTGCGGCCGGTGCGCTCGGCGGAGTCGCCGTCCACCAGACGCAGCGACGGGGGTTCCGAGACACCCGGCAGGGAGGCGCCCGGCAGGTCGCCGAGGCCGCCGTCGATCCGGCCGAGGGTGGGCTCGACCAGGCGCAGCGCCGGCGGCTCCTTGGGCAGGTCGTCGGACTGCCACGGCGGGCGGACCCGGCCCTCGCCGGGAGCGCCGGAGGTCGGTGTGGCGGCGCGGTCGTCGCTGCTGACCAGCGGCCAGTTGGCGCGCGAGCCGGGGTCCGGGTTTTCCGGGCGTGCGGCGGGCAGCGGCAGCGAGTAGTCAGTCGCGCCGTTGCTCGCGCCGTTGCCGACGCCGTTGCTCGCGGCGGGGGACGCCGGGCGGGTGGTCGGGCGCGGCGGGATGACGGTGCGTTGCCGCTCCGCGCGGGCGCTGTTGATCGCCGCGTTGGTCAGGGTCGGCCGGAACGGCTGGCCGGAGTCGGCGGGTGCCATCGGGCTGCGCGAGCCGGGCAGGATCGGTGTCATCCCCGGCGGGGGCGGCGGCACGGACACCGGACGGTTGCCCGGCGTACGGTGCGGCAGCGAGGCGGCCGGAGCGGCCGGCGGCGGGGTGACCGGGCGCGGCGCCAGCGGTGGCGGCATGACCGGCTCCGGGGCCACCGGCGGGGTGGTCAGCGGGCGGGGCGTGACAGGCGTGTTCTCGGCGGCCGGCTCGGGGCGGGCGCGGCGGCCGACGCGGGTGCTCGCGCTGGGGCGTACCGGCTGCAGGGGCGTGACGACCGTTTCGGCGGCACGGCGGGCGGCACGGCGGCCCGGGGACGGCGCGGCGGCCGGCGGGGCGATCCGGGCGGCCAGCGTGCCGACCAGGGCCTCGCAGGCGGCGTCGCAGGAGCGGACCGCACTGATGGCCTGGCGTACCGCGTCGGCAGCGGCCGGGGCCAGGGACTTGTTGACGCCACCGCGGCGCGGTGACTCGCTGATCGCCACGACCAGTGCGGTCACGGCCGCAGCGACGTGGTCCCGGGTGCCGGCACCGGCCCGGGTCAGCTCCGCGGCGACCGCCTGGGCGATGGACTCCGCGTCGACGCCGCCGGCGGTCAGCCGACCGGGCTCGGGCAGCGCATCCAGCACTGCCAGCGCCAGTGGGTGGGCCGGGTCCGGGTAGGCCCGCAACGCGGCCGGGTACAGCTCGCGCAGCACCTCGCGCAGCGCGGTGGCGGCCGCGTTGCGGCCGTTGAGCAGGGCGACGTGCGCGGACAGTACGGGCTTGTAGCTGATCAGTTCGCGCGGGGTCGGCAGGTTGACGGCGGCGATCGCACCGGCCTGCAGCGCCCGGGCCAGGCCGACGGCGCGGCGGGCGGCCTGGGGCGCGGCGAGTTCCTCGGGGGAGTCGTCGTCGGAGAACCGGTCCGCGTAGTCGTCGGCGGAGTCGTCGTCGGCCACGACCAGCGGGCGCCCGGCGGCGGTGAGCAGCGACGTGATCATGTGATCGTCGCTGTCGGCGGCGACCGCGGCGTCGGCGAAACCGCTGGTCCGCTCCACGAGCAGCGTGCCGAGCTGGGCGTACCCGACCGGGTCGTCGCTGATCTCGCGCACTTCGAGCAGTCGCCCCGCGTCGTCCACCACGGCGATGGTCAGCTGCGCCGCCGTGGAGGCCGGACGCACCGATTCATCAGCCGACGCCAGACCGCAGTACACGCGCACGAGCGCCACGGCGTCGTCCTCCTCCCCGGGACTGCTGTCGTGTGCCAAGGACTGATGGTCCCTGGTGAGGGGTCACTCGCGCCAGTCCACAGCGGCAGAGATCTTGCCGATTATCGAGCGCCAACCGAGACTTGCCTGCTGTGCCCCGATTTTCCGGAGCTTCCGACGCCCGAAATACCCGCCCATACCGCCGCTTTCGGCCTTCCGTAGGGACTCGTCCAGGTCATCGAGCGGCGAACCCGGCGACAGTGCCAGGATCACCGGCTTGAGCCGGAGCGCGTACCCCAGATCCCGGGCGGCCTCGCCCGCGGCGATGAGCAGCGGCAGGTCCCAGGTGTCGTGACCGCCACGCAGGTTCTCGACAACGAGGTCCAGCTCGTAGCGGTCCTCCGGCAGCGGGTCGACGTCGGACGACTGTACCCGCTCGGCGACGGTCGTCCAGCTGTCCACTTGGGCAAGATCATGGGGTGCACCCGAACGGATGAAGGACACCAGGGACTCCGGGCTCTTGAAGAGCAGCAGCCGGCCCTTGTGGCTGAGGAAGACGGGCACTTCCTCGTCGGCCGCCTTGTCCGCCGCCTCGTCCGCCTCGTCCTGGAAGTCGGCCGGATCGGGCTCCTCGGCCTCCTCCTCGTCACCGGCCTTCGCGTCCTTCGCGTCCCCCTCGGCCAGCAGGGCCGCGAACTCCTCGTCGACGATGACCTCTTCGTCCTCGGCGTCGCGGGCCTCGGCCGCCCTGCGGCGCTCCTCGAACGGGTCGTCGTCGTCCGTCGCCAGCTCGGTCGGGGTCAGGCCGCCCGCCTTGCGGAACGCCCGCAGCGTGTACCCGACGCCGGCGGGCAGGGCGATCTCCACCGGGGAGACCTGCGCCTCCTCCCACAGCGCCCGCCCGGAGGTGCCCGGCTCGTCGGCGGGAGCCTCGTCAGCGGACGACTCCTCGGCGATCGACTCCTCGGCGGCGGGCTCCTCGGCGGCCGCGGAGATGTCGGCGGACTCGGCGACGGGCTCGCTGTCGGCGGGCTGGTCGCCCAGGGGCTCTTCGGCCTCGGGCCGGTTCGGCGACTGGCGGGCCACGGTGACCTCCGGGATTGGTTCGGCTGAGCGGGCGTCTTGGTGCAGCGGGTGACTCTGCGCACACACCCTAGTGGGCGCGGCTGGGCGGGGGTCGTGGTCCCCCGCCCGCCGGGTCAGAAGCCCTTCGGGTGCCAGACCGTCTTCGTCTCCAGCAGCGCGGTCATCGCCTCGATGCCGGGATCGGCGGTGAAGTCCGGTGCGCTCGCGGGCGGGCGTACGACCCGCTTGAGGTTGTCCGCGGCGGCCCGCTCCAGGTCGGTGGCGAGCGACGCGTCGGCCACGCCGGTGAGCACCAGCGCGTTGACGTCGTCGTGCGAGGCCAGCCACGGCGCGGTCTCGGCCGGGTGCCCGGTGAGGACGTTCACGACGCCGCCGGGCAGGTCAGAGGTCGTCAGCACCTCCGCCAGGGTGATGGCTACCTGTGGGCCCGGCGCCAGCACGACCACGGTGTTGCCGGTGACGATCGCTGGGGCGACGACACTGACGAGTCCGAGTAGCGACGCGGGCGCGACCACGCCGACCACCCCGGTCGGCTCCGGCGCCGACAGGTTGAAGTACGGCCCGGCCACCGGGTTCGCGGCGCCGACCACCTGGGCGATCTTGTCGGACCAGCCCGCATACCAGACCAGCCGGTCGATCGCGGCGTCCACCTCGGCGGCGTCCACCCCCAGCGCGGTGAACTCGGCCCGCCGGCCTTCGAGCATCTCGGCGGCCCGGTAGAGGATCTGCCCCCGGTTGTACGCGGTCGCCCCGGCCCACTTCGGCTGTGCCGCGCGGGCCGCGATCACCGCGTCGCGGACGTCCTTGCGGGAGGCGAGGGCCACGTTGTCGCCGTCCACCAGATAGGTCCGTCCTGACTCGCTGCGCGGGAACGCGCCACCGATGTAGAGCTTGTACGTCTTGCGCACCGCGAGCCGCGCGCCCGCCGCCGCGACGGTCCCGCTGTCGGCGTGCTTGGTCTCGGAGTGCTTGGCCTTGGTGGCCGATGACTTAGGCAAGGTACGCCTCCAGGCCGTGGCGGCCGCCCTCCCGGCCGTAGCCGGATTCCTTGTAACCGCCGAACGGCGACGTCGGGTCGAACTTGTTGAACGTGTTTGCCCACACCACGCCCGCGCGCAGCTTGTCGGCCACGGCGAGGATGCGCGAGCCCTTCTCGCTCCACACCCCGGCGGACAGCCCGTACGGCGTGTTGTTGGCCTTCTCGATGGCCTCGGCGGGGGTGCGGAAGGTGAGTACGGACAGCACCGGGCCGAAGATCTCCTCACGGGCGATCCGGTGTGCCTGGGTCACCCCGGTGAAGATGGTGGGCGCAAACCAGTAGCCGTGCTCGGGCAGCTCACAGGCGGGGGACCAGCGCTGCGCCCCCTCGGTGTCGCCGACCTCGGACAGCGTCCGGATGCGCTCCAGCTGGGCGGCGGAGTTGATAGCGCCGATGTCGGTGTTCTTGTCCAGCGGGTCGCCCACCCGCAGGGTCGCCATCCGGCGCTTGAGCGCGGTGAGCACCTCGTCGTACACGGACTCCTGCACCAGCAGCCGCGACCCGGCGCAGCAGACGTGGCCCTGGTTGAAGAAGATGCCGTTGACGATGCCCTCGACGGCCTGGTCGATCGGGGCGTCGTCGAAGATGATGTTGGCGGCCTTGCCGCCCAGCTCCAGGCCGACCCGCTTGCGGGTGCCCGCGACCGCGCGGGCGATCTGGCGGCCCACCTCGGTGGAGCCGGTGAAGGCCACCTTGTCCACGCCGGGGTGCTCGACCAGCAGCCGGCCGGTGTCGCCCGCGCCCGTGAGGATGTTGACCACGCCGGGTGGCAGCTCGGCCTGGCGGCAGACGTCCGCGAAGAACAGCGCGGACAGCGGCGTGGTCTCGGCGGGCTTGAGGACCACCGTGTTGCCGCAGGCCAGCGCGGGCGCGATCTTCCACGCGAGCATGAGCAGCGGGAAGTTCCACGGGATGACCTGGGCGGCGACCCCGAGCGGGCGGGGGTCGGGGCCGAGGCCCGCGTAGCGAAGCTTGTCGGCCCAGCCCGCGTAGTAGAAGAAGTGCGCGGCGACCAGGGGCAGGTCGACGTCGCGGGACTCGCGGATCGGCTTGCCGTTGTCCAGCGACTCCAGGACGGCCAGCTCGCGGGAGCGCTCCTGGATGATGCGGGCGATCCGGAACAGGTACTTGGCGCGCTCCGCGCCGGGCAGCGCGGACCAGGGGCCGAAGGCGCGGCGGGCGGCGGCCACGGCGCGGTCCACGTCCCGGGGGCCGGCGGCGGAGACCTCGGCCAGGACCTCCTCGGAGGCCGGGTTGACGGTCTTGAAGACGCCGCCGTCGGCGGACGGCGGGTCGAAGGCGCCGTCGATGAACAGACCGTACGAGGGGGCGAGGTCGACGATCGACCGCGATTCGGGGGCCGGAGCGTACTCGAACAGGGTCATGGGGTCAGTCCAGCGTGAAGTAGTCCGGACCGGCGTAGTGGCCGGTGGTGAGCTTGGTGCGCTGCATCAGCAGGTCGTTGAGCAGCGAGGAGGCGCCGAAGCGGAACCAGTCCGGGTCGAGCCAGTCGGCGCCGACGGTCTCGTTGACCATGACCAGGTACTTCATCGCGTCCTTGGTGGTCTTGATGCCACCGGCGGGCTTGACCCCGATCTGGCGGCCGTGCTGCGCCCGGAAGTCGCGGACCGCCTCCAGCATGATCAAGGTGACCGGCAGGGTCGCCGCGAGCGGCACCTTGCCCGTGGAGGTCTTGATGAAGTCGGCCCCGGCCAGCATCGCCAGCCAGGACGCCCGCCGCACGTTGTCGTACGTCCCCAGCTCGCCGGTCTCCAGGATGACCTTGAGGTGGGCGGTGCCGCAGGCCTGCTTGACCGCGACGATCTCGGTGAAGACGTCGTCGTAGCGGCCCGCCAGGAACGCGCCGCGGCTGATCACCATGTCGATCTCGTCCGCACCGGCGGCGACCGCGTCGCGGGTGTCGGCGAGCTTGACGTCCAGCGGCGCCTGCCCGGACGGGAACGCGGTGGCCACGCTGGCCAGGTGCACGCCGGAACCGGCCAGCACCTCGGCCGCGAACGGCACCATCGCCGGGTAGACGCAGACCGCGGCGACCGGGGGGCAGGTCGGGTCGGCCGGGTCGGGCCGCAGCGCCTTGGCGGACAGGGCGCGCACCTTGCCGGGGGTGTCGGCGCCCTCCAGGGTGGTCAGATCGACCATCCGGATCGCCAGATCGATGGCCTGTGCCTTCGCGGTGGTCTTGATCGACCGGGTGCCCAGGGCCGCCGCGCGCGCCTCGACGCCGACCTTGTCGACTCCCGGGAGGCCGTGGAGGAACGACCTCAGATCGAACGCCGGTGCCGTCGGGGTCGCCGCGGGACCGGACACGCCGGGCAGCCCCGACGTCACTGTCGCAGTCATGCGGGTCAGTCTACGCGTGGGTCCGACACTTGATCTTGGGATGCCTCCGCTTGCGGCCTGACCTTTGCCGATAGGTTGACCGCGTGGACGTACTCGTTGTTGATCATCCTCTGGCCCAGTCCCGCCTCACCGCGATGCGCAACGCGGCGACGGATTCGGGCACCTTCCGCGCCGCGCTGCGTGAGCTCGCCAGCATGCTGGTCTACGAGGCCGCCCGCGCCTTCGAGGTCGAGCGGTACCCGGTGACCACCCCGGTTGCCCCGGCCGAGGGGACCCGGCTGGCCAACCCGCCGCTGATCGTGCCCGTGCTGCGCGCCGGGCTCGGCATGACCGAGGCGGCCCTGGGCCTGCTGCCCGAGTCGCACATGGGGTTCGTCGGGCTGGCCCGCGACGAGCACACCTTCGAGCCGCGGGCGTACATGGAGTCGCTGCCGGGTGATCTCAGCGGCCTGCCGGTCCTGGTGCTGGACCCGATGGTGGCCACCGGTGGTTCCCTGGTGCACTGCTGCCAGCTGCTGGTGGACCGGGGTTGCACAGACATCACGATCTGCTGCGTGCTGGCCGCGCCCGAGGGCATCGCCCGGCTGGAGAATTCGGGACTGCCGCTGCGGCTGGTCACCGCGTCCGTCGACGAGGGGCTCAACGACCAGATGTTCATCGTGCCGGGTCTGGGCGACGCGGGGGACCGACAGTTCGGGGGTATGCCCCGTTTCTAACGGTTTAATCGGTAACGTCGTGACTCGGGCGTAGCGTACGGTCCAGCTGCTCGATCAAGGGACGTTCCCGGGCGGGCGCATGGCGCGTAAGCTGCGGCGCACTTCCCGTCCCCGAGCCTCCCAACGGATGCGGTGCCATGTCATTGCGCAGAACCGCCAATTCGTACCTTCGACGGCTGACCGGTTACGAAGTTCGTCAGTACCGGCCACCGGCCCCCCAGCCGGTGGCCAAGTCCAAGCGGAAGCCCCCACCGCCCACCCTGCACGACTTCACCAAGCTGAGCGTCCAGCTGGAGGTGTCGCCCGATGATCTGCTGGCGGCGCTGGGCTGGCCGGTCGACGAGGTCGCGAAGGTCGTCGACGAGTTCGACGAGCTGAACGACCAGCTCAAGCAGCGTTACACAGAACGGCAGACGCTGTTCCCCGAGCGCTGGGGCGTCGAGCAGGGCACCGGCCTGACCCTGTACGGCCTGACCCGGCTGCTGAAGCCCGCCACCGTGGTGGAGACCGGCATCGCCGACGGCCGCTCGTCGTTCATGATCCTCAGTGCCCTCGACCGCAACGGCCACGGCACGCTGTACAGCTTCGACGTCCGCCCCGACGCGGGCAGCCTCGTGCTCGGGCACCCGCGCTGGAAGCGGACCGTCAGCGACGCGAAGGAGCCCCGGCGCAGCTTCACAGAGGTCATCGATGGTCTCGACACGATCGACCTGTTCCTGCACGACAGCGATCACGGCTACCCGAACCAGATGTTCGAGTACGAGTCGGCGTGGCCCAAGATCCCGCCGGGTGGCGTGCTGGCCAGCGACGACGTCGACCTCACGAAGGCGTACGTGGACTTCGCGACCCGGATCGGCGCACGACCGCAGTTCCTCTTCGACCGCCGCAAGATCCTCGGCGCGATCCGCCGCGAGGCGGCCTGAGGCTCAACCGGTCGTGCACGACCACGAGACCGCGCGCCCCTCGTGGAACGGCATGACCCCGTGGAACGGGCGCGGCTCGTCCGCGAACACCAGCGGCAGGAAGTGCCGGTCGGACTCCCACATGGGCACCCGCCCGGCCAGCACGTCGGCCACCGGCATCCAGTGCAGGCTGCCCTCGGGGTTCGCGGTCCGCGGCGTGCCGGACCACCGCGGGATGCGGAACAGGAAGCCGAACCAGTTCTCCCCGTCGCGGCCGAAGCCGGGCCAGGAGATCGTCCCGGCGAAGTCGAGTTCGCCGCACTCCAGCCCGGCCTCCTCGCGGACCTCCCGGCGCATCCCGGTGGCCACGTCCTCGTCCGGCTCCAGCTTGCCGCCCAGCCGGTTGTGGTAGCCGAAGTGGATGTCGTCCGGGCGCGCGTCGCGGCGGATCATCAGGACCTGCTGCCGGTCCGCGGACAGCACGTACCCCAGCGTCGCCAGGACGGCTCGCACCTCAGCGGTCCAGCAGGGCGAACAGGGCTTCCCAGCGGTCGACGATGCTGTCCGGGGTGAAGCGCTGCACCGATTCGCGGCCCGCCTCGCCCAGCCGTACCCGGAGGTCCCTGTCCTTGATCAGGCGCTCCAGGGCGGCCGCCATGCCGGGCACGTTGCCCGCGGTGACCACCAGGCCGCCGCTGACCTCGTCGTCGATCAGTTCGCGGATGCCGGGAGCGCAGTCGAAGGCGACCGTCGGCAGCCCGTACGCCATCGCCTCCATGATGGCGATGGGGAAGCCCTCCTCGCGCGAGGGCAGGGCGTAGATCGACGCGGCGCTCAGCGCCGCGTCGATGTCGTCGGTCTTGCCGACGAGGATCTGGTTGTCGTCGAGGCCCAGCTCGCGGGCCTGTTCGCGCAGCTCGGCCTCGTCCGGTCCGGCGCCGTAGACCTTGAGGCTCCAGTCCGGGTACTGCGGACCGACCAGCGCCCACGCTTCGAGGAGCATGTCGATGCCCTTGTCGTGGGAGAGCCGGCGCAGCGAGACGACAGTCTTCTCGTCGAGCGTGGGCATGGTCTTCGGGACCGTCATCAGCGGGTTCGGCATCGCGCCCACGTTGGTCATGCCGGCCCGCGAGGCCCACGCGTCCGCGTCGGCGTCGGTCAGCAGCAGGTGCATGTCCATGTCCGTGTAGTACTTGAGGACCCGGTTGTACCGGCTGCTGTTGCGGCAGGCCTCGAACGACTCGTGGGACATGCCGATCACGGTGAGCCCGGTCGTGTCGGCGGCGGATACCCACTCCCCGGCCCAGACCTGCGCGGCGATGACGACGCCGCCCGGCTGCGCCTCGCGGAACAGCTCGGTCAGCCGCTGCGCGCCCTCGGTCAGCAGCCCGGCCCGGTGCCGCTGGCGGGCCAGATTGACCACGTTGAGGCGGCTCAGGCCCTCGACCTTGCGCCGCCGGGGCAGGTGGTCGTCGTGCAGGGTGAACATCGGGTACGGCAGGTCCGAGCCGTAGTCACGGGCGACCGTGGCGGGCTCCACCCCGACCAGGCGCACCCGGTGCCCCCGGGCGCTGAAGAGCCGGCCGATGTCGTGCGCCCACTGGATGAGGCCGCCGAGCTCGTTGACGCTGTTGCAGACGATGAAGATGTCCCGGGGCTCAGCCACGGCGCGCTCCCGGGGTGAAGAAACGGTCGACCACGGCCTTCGCCGCGTTGCCGGTGTCGAACTCACAGAACCGGGCCACGAAGGCGCGGTGCTGTTCGGCGTAGCGTTCCGGCAGCTTGTCCAGGTCGGCGAGCGTGGCGAACAGCGCTTCCGGGGTCCGGGTCAAGGGGCCGGGGGCGACCTCGGCCAGGTCGAAGTAGGAGCCCCGGCTGTTGCCGACGTAGTCGTCGTAGTCCGGCACGTGGAAGACCATCGGGCGGCCCAGCAGCGCGTAGTCGAACATCAGCGACGAGTAGTCGGTGATCACCGCGTCGGCGATCTGCATCAGCGGGGTGACGTCGTGCACGTGCGCCACGTTGCGCACCGAGTGCGCGTACCTCGGGGGCATCGCGAACGACGCGAGGTAGTGCGGGCGGATCAGCAGCACGTAGTCGTCGCCGAAGCGTTCGACGAAGTCGTCCAGGGAGAACGGCAGGGTCAGGCCCTTGGACCAGCGGCCGATCTCCTCCGGGCGGAACGTCGGCGCGTACAGCAGGACCTTGCGGTCGTCGGTGAGGTTCAGCGACTTGCGCAGCGCCGCCACCTCGTCCGGGTTGTCCTGCCGGACCAGGACGTCGTTGCGCGGGTAGCCGACCCGCATCAACTCGGCGTGCACCCGCATGCCCTTGGTCAACGTGCGCACGTCGTGTTCGGTGCGCACGAGGAACACGTCGAAACGGTCGATCGCGTCCTGCAGGCGCTGCTGCTGGCCGGCCGTCTGGCTCTTGATGCTCGCCTCGTCGAAGCCCATCCGCTTGAACGCCGAGCCGTGCCACGTCTGGATGTACGTGGTGCCGGACCGCTTGCGCAGGTCGTGCGGGAAGCCCTGGTTGTCCACCCAGTACCGGGCCCGGCCCAGCTCGCGCAGGTAGGCGTAGGACTGCCGGCGCACCAGCTTGACGTCGGTCGGGAAGCCGTTCGGGTGTTCCTCTGTGTGTGCCCACACCGCGCGGAACGGCACACCGGAGCGCTTGAGCTCCTCGTAGATGGCGCGCGGGCTGTCCGAGAACTGCTTGCCCATGTGGCTCTCGAACACGATGGTCCGCTTGCTGATCGGCAGCCGCGAGAAGACGTTGTCGTACCAGGCCAGCTTGGTCTTGCGCTGGTTCATCCGCTGCCGCAGGTCGCGCCGCAGCGTCCCGGCGGCGCTCCAGAGCCGGGCGCCGAGCGGCTGCGAGCGCAGCCGGTCGATCGTGGCGTCCCCCGCGCGGGCCTTGCGCCCCTCGGCGGCCAGCCGCAGCGCGAGGTTGCCCGCGTCCGTCCGGTAGGCCTCCATCCGGTCGGCGACCAGCCGGGTGAGCCGCGGCCGGACCGCCAGCCGCAGGTCGTCCATCACCGCGTCGTCGGTGAACAGCTGCAGGTCGATGGTCTCCTTGGCGGTGCGGATCCGCAGCACCACGTTGTAGACCATGTCCACGATGCCGACCGGGCGCAGCACCTTGGCCGGGTCGAAGCTGGCCGTCCAGGTGGCCTCGGTGCCGGAGACCGTGAGGGTGGCGGGCATGGTGAACTGGCGGCGCCGGTTGCGCCGGGCGCGCACCACCAGCTGGGCCTTCGGCTTGGCCAGCGTGCCGAGCCGGCCGAGCGGGTTGGCGATCGCGCCGCTGACCGTGACCGTGCTGCCGGCCCGCGCGACGCCGGTGATCCGGCTGCCCAGGCGCAGCTTGGCCAGCGGCAGATCCTGGAAGCCGAACTCGGTGACGTCCAGTACCTCGCGCCCGAGCGGGTCGTCGAGGTGGCGGTCGCACCAGAACACCCGGCCGTCGCGGACGACCAGGTCGGTGCTGAGGCGGGACTTGCCCTTGCCGACCATGTAGTCGTGCGCGGCGGCGACGCCGGCCAGGTCGTCCTGCCGGACCATGTAGGCGGCGATCGCCGGAAGCGGCTTGGCCTGCCGGAACGCCTCCGGCTGCAGGGTCTGCACGTACGGCCGGGCGACGTCGAGCAGGGCGCGCTGGGTCGCTTCGGGGAACTGGCCGAGGCCCGCCAGGTGGATCCGGAGGTCGTTCTCCAGGAACCGGATGTCCTTCTGCAGTCGCAGCTCACCGGCGTCGTGCTCGGCCAGCAGCTTGTCGATCTCCCTGGTCACCGCGATCCGGTCGGTGATGTTGCGCAGGTCCGCGGCCCGGCTGGTGATCGAGCGGGCCTTCGGCTCGATGTTCCAGGTGTAGATCCGCTGCGGGATCACCGCGATCTTCTTCGCGGTCAGGTACGCGTGGGCGGAGAACAGGTTGTCCTCGTAGAGGCGGTCCTCCAGGAAGACCAGATTTTCCCGGACCAGGAAGTCGTGCCGGTAGAGCTTGTTCGTCGACAGCACGTCGTACAGCAGCTCGGGCTGGTCGCGCAGCGATTCGTAGACCACCTTGCGCTGGACCAGCCACGGCATCCAGGACTGCTCCTTGCCGGTGGGCACGTCGTGGCGTACGCACCGGCCGACCACCATGTCGGCGCCGGACTCCTCGGCCATCGCCACCAGGTTGCGGCAGGCGTGCCGGTCGATGGTGTCGTCGCTGTCCAGGAACATGATGTACCGGCCGCGGGCCTGCTTGACGCCCGCGTTGCGGGGCGCGCCGCAGTGGCCCGAGTTGGCGGGAAGACGGATGAAGCGGACCAGGTCGGGGTGCTCGTCGGCGAGGCGCTGCGCCACGGCGGGGGTGCCGTCGGTGCTGTGGTCGTCGACGACGATCACCTCGTGGCTGCGCAACGACTGATCCAGCACGGATCGGACCGCGGCCTCGATCCGGTGTGCGTCGTTGTACACGATGACCACCACCGTGACGTCGGGCCGGGGGGTGGGCGAGGTCACGACTGAACTGGTCCTTTCTCAATGGCACCAGGGCGACGCCGCTCGCAGGCACTCGGGGCGACACCGCCGGAAGGTCACGTCGCTGCGGGCAGCACGGCGACGCGGTGGGGGGCGGACAGGGGGATGTCCGGGGCGGCCAGCTTCATACGTTACAGCCAGAAGCCGTGGCCGCGCACCCGGCGGCTAGCATCGACCGCCCCGACGTCTCGGCGAAGTCGGCTAGTCTCGCCGGGCAGACCGTCGATCGGAAAGGGACATTTCGTGAAGGTGCTCATCGCGGGCGGCGCGGGATTCATCGGCAGCACCATCGCGTCCTGTCTGCTCGACGCCGGGCACCACCCGGTCATTCTGGACAATCTGGTCACTGGACGCCGGGAGTTCTGCGCGGGCCGGTCCTTCTACGAAGGCGACATCGCCGACCCCGCGGTCCTCGACCGGATCTTCGCGGACCATCCGGACATCGAGGCCGTCGTGCACTGCGCGGCACTCATCGTCGTACCGGAGTCTGTCGAGCGCCCGATCCACTACTACCGCGAGAACGTCGCCAAGACCCTCGACCTCGTCGACCGCCTGATCGGCAAGGGCGTCACCCGCTTCGTGTTCAGCTCGTCCGCCTCGATCTACGAGCCCGGCGAGGACTTCAGCGTCGACGAGGACTCCGCGATCTCCGCCCAGAGCCCGTACGCCCGGACCAAGCTCGTCGTCGAGCAGATGCTCACCGACATCGCCGCCGCCACCCCGCTGCGGGTCCTGTCGCTGCGCTACTTCAACCCGATCGGCGCCGACCCCAAGATGCGTACGGGCCTGCAACTGCCCGCCCCCAGCCACGCGCTGGGCAAGCTGGTCGCCGCCTACCACGCCGGGCAGCCGTTCCCGGTGACCGGCCTGGACTACCCGACCCGGGACGGCTCCGGCATCCGCGACTACGTGCACGTCTGGGATCTCGCCGGTGCGCACCTGCGCGCGGTCGAGGTTTTCGACACCCTCTTCACGGACGACTCCCGCTACCAGGTCATCAACCTCGGCACCGGCACCGGCACCACCGTGCTGGAGTTCGTCGAGGCCTTCAACCAGGTCGTCGACACCCCGGTCGAGATCGAGGCGGCGCCCCGGCGCCCCGGCGACTCGGTCGGCGCCTACACCCGCAGCACCCGCGCCGCCGACCTGCTGGGCTGGCGGGCCGAGCACACCGTCGCCGACGGTATCCGGGACTCCCTGGCCTGGGTCGAGCAGCGCGACCGCCTCCTGCCCGACCTGGAGTAGCCCGGCGCGCGGCAACCCCGCCCGGCGCGGCGACCGGCGTATCTTTCCTCCGGGGAGGAGCGGGCCGACACCGCTGAGCGGAAGGCCACGCCTGTGCCGGAGCTCGTCGCGGGGCTCGTCAGCGTCATCGTGCCGATCTACGACGTGGCGCCGTTCCTGGGCGACTGCCTCGACTCGTTACGCAGCCAGACCCACCGCGACCTGCAGGTCATCTGCGTCGACGACGGATCGACCGACGGCAGCGCCGCCATCGCCGAGCGGTTCGCCGCCGACGACGCCCGGTTCCGGCTCGTCCGCCAGGCCAACGCGGGCCTGAGCGCGGCCCGCAACACCGGCATCGGGTACGCCACCGGCGAGTACCTGGCGTTCGTCGACAGCGACGACGTGCTGGCCGCCCACGCGTACGAGGTGCTGCTGCTCGCGCTGGCCGGGGGCGCCGACTTCGCCAGCGGCGGCGTGCACCGGCTCAGCTCGCGCGGGCACTACCCGGGCTACCCGCACGACGGCGCCATCCGCGGGACCGACCTCGCCACGCACGTCCGCGACCACCACCGGCTGCTGCGCGACAGGACGATCTGGAACAAGCTGTTCCGGCGTACGTTCTGGGACGTGCACGGTTTCACCTTCCCGGTCGGCCGGCTGTACGAGGACGCGCCGGTCACCGTGCCCGCCCACGCCGCTGCCACGAAGGTCGCGATCGTTGCCGAGATCATCTACTACTGGCGGGTGCGCGAGGGCGCCGTCCGCTCGATCACCCAGTCGGACCACGACCTGCGCAACCTCGTCGACCGCTTCCACTCGGTCGGCCTGACCCGCCGGGCGCTGACCGACGCGGGCCACGGCGACCTGTGCCGGGTGTACGAGGAACAGGCGATCTGGGACAAGCTGAACTCCCCGACGCAGTACCTGCCGGACGCCCCGGAACCGTTCCGCACGACGTTCCTGGACCTGGCCAACGCGTACCTCGACGAGGTGGGCGACGCCGTCATCGAGCGCCTGCCGGCTCGCCTGCGCCCGCAGTGGCGGCTGATCCGCCAGCGGCGGATCGACGCGCTCGTCGCCCTCGTCGACCAGGGCGGGACCGCGCCGGTCAAGGCCGCACCCGCGGCGCGGCGGCTGGAGTCCGGCGTACGCGGCCTGGCCTGGCGCGACGGGAGACTGCAGATCTCCGGGTACGCCCACCTGCCCGGCGAGGCGCTGCGGGGCCGGCCGACGCTGCGGATGGTGTGGCTCTCGGCCCACGGCAGCCGCCACAGGGTGCCGTTGTGGACCCGCTCGTACCGCGGTCCGGCGGTACCGGCCGGTGGGTTCGTCGTGACGCTCGACCCGGCCGTGTTCCGCCGCGGCAGGGTGCGTCGTGGCGCCCGGTGGCGTACCGGGACCTGGACCGTCGCCGTCGCCGCGACCCGTGGCCTGCGGTTGCGCCGCGACGGGCTGCGGATCCCCGCCGACTGGCCCGAGCCGATGCCACGGCAGCAGGTCGCGCCCGGCGTCTGGGTCCGGCCCCTGGCCGCCGACGGGCGGCTGCGCCTGCGGGTGACCAGCGCCGCCGGATGGCTCACCGCCGGCCACCGCGACGGCGACGACCTGATCCTCGACGGGCGGCTGCGCACCTGGCCGACCGGCCCGGTACGGATCGAACTGCGCGCGCACGGGCTCGCCGTGCGCCGCGTCGAGGCGGCGGTGCGCACCGGAGCGGACGGCGCCACGTTCACCGCCCGGCTGCCGCTCGGCGGCTTCGCCCTGGACGACGACACCGACAACCACGCGGCCGGACTGCACGCCCGGCGTCTCGGTGTCCACCTGGTGCTCGGCGACAGGACGGCCAGGCTCGTCGCCGACGTCGCGTACGAGCAGACCCGGACGGTGTGGGGGACCGACGAGGTATACCTCGCGGTCGCCGTGGGCGGCCAGGTCTCGCTGTGCACGCGCCCGGCCGGCCCGGTGCTCACGGAGGCGTCCTGGCGGCCCGACGGCGCCCTGGTGCTGCGCGGCGACAGCCCCCGCGCGGCGGACGGCGAACTGCTCCTGCGCCTGCGTGCCTGGCGACGCGACATCGCGCTGCCGATGCGGGTCGCGGACGGCCGGTGGGAGGCGGTCGTCGACCCGGCCGCGGCGCCGAGTCCCGCCGGACCGCTGCCGTTGCCGGCCGGCACGTGGGACCTCGCATTCCGCTCGCCCGGTCACCGGCATCCCACGACCGTCCCGCTGGGCGGCACCGACGCGCTGCGGGCCGCGCTGCCCACCGCCGCGAACGGCCCGGACGGGTCGCGTTGCCTGTTGCGCCGCGCCGCCGGGGACCGGGTCGCCCTCAAGGTGGTGGCGCCGCGCAGCGACCCCACCGAGCAGGAGCGATGGCGGGCCGCCTACTTCCCGGCCCGCGACGCACCTGCGGTCGCCGCCGGTGCCGAGCGGGCCCGCGAAGTCCCGGAGGCTGCCGCGGACCCGGCCGGGGCGGACCGTCCGAGCGCCAGCCACCCGCCACGGCTGCGGGACAGGGTGCTGTTCGATGCCGCGCCCGGGCGCCGCTTCACCGACGACCCGGCCGCCGTCCTCGCGGAGCTGGTGGGCCGCCCGGACGCGCCACCCGCGGCATGGACCTGCGAACGCGGACAACCGCTGCCGCCCGGCGCCGAACCCGTGCCGCTGGACAGCGCGGCCTGGTACGAAGCGCTGGCCACCAGCCGCTGGCTGGTCTGCAACGACACCCTGCCGAGCTGGTTCCGCGCCCGGCCCGGCCAGGTGGTGCTGCGGCTCGGCGGGGGCTGGCCGATCGCCCGCTCCGGCGCGCTGGCCGCGGCGCTCCCCGACCTCGTCGACCGGATCGCCTCGGACGCCCGCAACTGGACGGCGCTGGCCTCGCCCGGCCCGTCGGCGACCCCGGTGCTGCGCTCCGAGCTGCGCTTCGGCGGCCCGGTCCTGGAGTACGGCCGACCCGCCGCCGACGCGCTGAGCACCGCGGACCCCGAGGCCGCCCGCTCCGAGGTGCTGCGCCGGCTGCACCTGCCGCCCGACACCCGGCTGGTGCTCTACGCACCCACCCGGCGCCCGTGGGACCAGCGCCGTCCCGGCGGGAGCGACCCCGGCCGGCTGCTCGACCTGCCCACGGTGGCGGCCGCCCTCCCACCGGGCCACGCGCTGCTCGTCCGGCGCCACCCCGGCCTGGTCGACGACGTGCTGGGGCTGGCGCCCGGCGTGCTGGACGTCTCGGCGTACCCCCGGACCGACCGGCTCCTGCCGGCCGCCGACGTACTGATCTCGGACTATTCGACGCTGCTGGCCGACTTCGCGCTGACCGGACGTCCGGTGCTGCTGTACGTGCCCGACCTCGCGGAGTTCGAGGCGTCGCCCGGCCTCAACGTCGACCTGCGGGCGCACTCGCCCGGCCCCCTGCTGCACACCTCGGCGGAGGTGGCGGCGGCCGTGCGGGATGTCGAGACCATCGCGGCCGAGCACGAGGCGGCCGCCAAGAGGTTCGCGGCCGCCCATCCGACGGACGGTGGTGGCCGGGCCGCCGCCCGCCTGGTGGACTGGCTGCTGGCCGCGGACCGCTGAGCCCGCCGCGCCGTGACCGGGCGTCGGCCCTCGCGTTCCCCGCTCGTCCCCTGATGTTCCCCACGCGTTGCGGGTGTCCGGCCGTCGTCGCGACATGACCGTTGCCGGGAGCCCGGTAGCTGCGGCGGGACACTATCGTTCTGGCATGACCTCCATCGCGCTTGCCGAAGAACTGCTGCTGCTCGCCTACGACGACGAGACCGGCAAGGCGACCGGCTCCCGAATCGGGCTGGACCTCGGCATGGCCGCGGCCGTGCTCGTCGACCTGGCGCTGAAGGGGCGGATCGCGTACGTCGACGGCTACCTGAAGGTCGTGGACTCGACGCCGGTGAACGATCCGATCGAGGACGCGGTGCTGGTGAAGGCGGCCGCCGACGAGCCGCACACCCCCGCGCAGTGGGTCCAGCGGCTGCGGCACGGCCTGCGCGCCCGGGTCCTCGACGATCTGGTGGCCCGCGGTGTCGTGCGCGACGTCGACGAGACCCAGCTCGGGGTCATCCACGTGCACCGGTACCCGACCACCGATCCCGCGTACGAGGCGGAGATCCGTGGGCGGCTGGCCAAGGCCCTGATCAGCGGCGCGGTGCCGGACGAGCGCACCGCCGCGCTGGCCACGCTGCTCATCGCCACCCGGATGGAGCCCGCTCTGCGGCTGCCCGCCGACCAGGCCGCGCACGCGCACCAGCGGCTGGAGGAGATCGCCAACGGGGCGGGCTTCTCCGGCGGGGTCAACCTGGAGGACTCGATCGTGCGGCCCAGCGTCGCGCTGGTCGTCGCCACCCTGGGCCGCGCGATCACCGCCGCCCTCGGCACCCCGAAGGCCGGCTGACCCGGCTCAGCCCCGGCCCGGCTCAGCCCCGACCCCGGCTCTGGCCGGGCGCGGGCTCAGGCCAGGCCGAGTACCGCCGCGATCTCGGCGCGCAGCTCGGTCATGGCGGCCGCCGCGCGGGTCCGGGCCGCGGGCACGTCGCCGTCGCGGACCGGCTCCACCACCTCCAGGTACGCCTTCAGCTTCGGCTCCGTCCCCGACGGCCGGATCACCACCCGCGCCGCCGGGGTCCGGAACGTCAGCACGTCCGCCGCGGGCAGCCGGTCCTCGATCTCGGTCAGGTCGGCGCCCAGTAGCGTGACCGGCGGCTTGTCCCGCGCCTGGCTCATCGCCCGGGCGATCTCGGTCAGGTCGTCGACCCGCACCGACAGCTGGTCCGTCGCGTACACGCCGAACTCGGCGGCCAGCTCGTCCAGCCGATCGGCCAGGGTCCGGCCTTCCGCCTTGAGCGCGGCGGCCAGCTCCGCCACCCGCAGCGCGGCCGTGATGCCGTCCTTGTCGCGGACGTGCCCCGGTGCCACGCAGTAGCCGAGCGCCTCCTCGTAGCCGTACGCGAGGTCCTCGGCGGCCCGCACGATCCACTTGAACCCGGTGAGGCTCTGCGCGTACGGCACCCCGCGGGCGGCGCACATCGCCCGTAGCAGCGACGACGACACGATCGTGGTGGCGTACGTGCCAGGGACGTTCTTCCGCTGGAGGTGGTCGGCCAGCAGGGCGCCCAGTTCGTCCCCGCGCAGCGGCCGCCACGTGCCGTCCGCGCCCGGCAGCGCGATCGCGCACCGGTCGGCGTCCGGGTCGTTGGCGATCGCGAGGTCCGCGCCCGTCTCCGTGGCGAGCGCCAGCAGCAGGTCCATCGCCCCGGGCTCCTCCGGGTTGGGGAACGCCACGGTCGGGAACGCCGGGTCCGGCTCCGCCTGCTCGGCGACCACGGCCGGGGCGGCGAACCCTGCCCGAGCGAACGCGGCGGCCAGCACCGCCCCGCCGACCCCGTGCAGCGGCGTGTACGCCACCCGCAACTCCCGCGGCCCGGTGGCCAGCACGGCGGCGGCGCTGTCCACGTACCCCTGCACCACGGCCTCGGTCAGCACCGTGCCGGGCTCGCCCAGCGGCACCGCGGCGAGGGGGCCCACGGCCTGGATGGCGGCCTCGATCTCCACGTCGGCGGGCGGCACGATCTGTGCCCCCGCCCCGGCGGGACCGCCCAGGGCGGCGCCCAGGTACACCTTGTAGCCGTTGTCCTGCGGCGGGTTGTGGCTGGCCGTGACCATGACCCCGGCGACCGCTCCGAGGTCGCGCACCGCCCAGGCCAGCACGGGCGTGGGCAGGGGGCGGGGCAGCAGGAACGCCTCCCGGCCGGCGCCCGTGGCCACCCGTGCGGTCTGTTCCGCGAACGCCTTCGAGCCGTGCCGGGCGTCGTACCCGATCACCAGCGGACCCGTGCCACCCCGGGCGGCCAGCCAGCCGACCAGACCGGCGGCGGCGCGGGTGACCACGGCGAGGTTCATCCCGTTCGGCCCGGCGCGCAGCTGCCCGCGCAGCCCCGCCGTGCCGAAGGTGAGCGGCCCGGCGAACCGGTCGGCCAGCTCGTCGGCGCTGGCGGGCAGCCGTTCGAGCAGCGCGGTCAGCTCGGCGCGGGTCGCGGGGTCGGGGTCGTCGGCGAGCCAGGCGGTGGCCCGGGCCCGGAGATCGTCAGAAGCCATGCTCAGTGGATAGCACGGGTCACGCGTTCGCGAACGCGAACGTCCTCGCCATCTCCTCGAAGATCGGCATGCTTTCCGCGAACCGGGCATCGGTCGAGGTCAGGTAGAACGAGTACATCTTCCCGTCGCGGGTGATCTCCCGCCAGACCCCGTGCCGCATCTGATCGCCGCTGCCGCAGGTGTACTCCAGCTGCGCGCCGCCGCCTCCGGCCACCTCGACGTCCGAGACACTGACCCGGTTGTACGGCTTGGGGCAGTTCTTCGACGTCTTGAGCGTGTGTTCGGCGATCTTCTCGGCGAACCGGCGCGGCTCGGCGTCGCCCTTCTCCACCAGGATGCGGACCTTGCGGGTGTCGTCCTGCGGGTCGACGTAGTCCACCCAGACCCCGGAGGCGCTGCGCGTCCACGTCTTCGGGACCTTCACGGTGACGCCCTTGCCGCGGTGGTCCTGGGTCTCGAACGCCGCCGGTGCGGGCTGCACGCCCGCCTGCTGGGGCGTGCGGGGCTGCGGGTCCTTGCCGCCCGAGAACACCAGCACCATCGCCAGCACGAGCACGACGACCAGCCCGGCCCCGGCGGCGATCTGGGTGTTGCGGGGCCAGCCGCGGACCGTGGTGACGGCCCGCTCCGTGCCCGACCGTACGGTCCGGGTCGCCGTGGCCAGCAGCGCCCGGCGCCGGGCGCCGGGGCTCATCACGACGGTGCCGCCGGGCAGCGGCTCGCGGGCCGCGCGGGCGCCGTCCCAGGCGCGGCGCGGCGGGATGACGCTGGTCGGGTCGGCGGCGCTGCCACCGGGGGGCAACATGCTGGTCCGCTCGCTGTCGCCGCCGGGCGGCAGCAGGCTGGTCCGGTCCCCGCTGGGCGGCAGCAGGCCGGTCCGGTCCCCGCTGGGCGGCAGGAGCCCGGTCCGGTCCCCGCCCGGCGGCAGCACGCTGGTGCGGTCTCCGTTGGCGGCCGGTGCCGCGAACGCCCCCGTGGGCGGGCCGGAGTCGGGAGTCGCGGCGGGGGCCTCGGGAGCGCGCCGCCGGCCGCCCTGGCGCAGCTTGGCCAGGTGCCCGGACAGCGACTCGCCCGGGGCCAGCATGGCCCGGCCGCCGATCTGGCCGCTCGGCTTCGCGGGCGGCGGCACAGCCTGGGTCGCGTTGGGGTCCGGGCGCTGGGCCGGGACCACCGAGTACGGGTCCGTCATGAGATGCGGCGGGGACTTGCTGGCCAGCGGCCCGGCCAGTTGCTGGCGCAGCATCGTCCGGGCGGTCTGCACGTCGAACCGGCGCGCCGGGTCCTTCTCCAGCAGGCCCATCAGCACCGGGCCCAGCGAGCCGGCCCGCTGGGTCGGTGCGGGCGGGTCCTCGACCACGGCGTGCATGGTCTCGATGGGGTCGCCCTTGTCGAACGGCGGGCGTCCCTCGACCGCGGTGTACAGCGTCACGCCGAGCGAGAACAGGTCGCTGGGCGGACCGAAGTCCTGGCCCATGGCGCGCTCGGGCGAGATGAAGTGCGGCGAGCCGAGCACCATGCCGGGCGTGGTGAGCTGCACGTCGGTGGGCATCCGGGCGACGCCGAAGTCGGTGAGCACGCACCGCCCGTCGGAGCAGATCAGCACGTTGGCGGGCTTCACGTCGCGGTGCAGTACGCCGTGCGCGTGGGCCACCTCCAGCGCACCGAGCAGCGCGATGCCGATCTTGGCGACCACGCGCGGTGCGACCGGCCCGTCCTCGATGACCATGTCGGCGAGGCTGCGGGCGTCCAGCAGCTCCATGACGATCCACGGGCGGTCGTTCTCGTGCACGACGTCGTACACCTGGACGACCGCGGGGTGCTGCAGCGCGGCGGCGGCGCGGGCCTCGCGCATGGTCCGCTCGAACATCGAGTCCCGGTCGCTCGGGGCCAGGCCCGGCGGCAGGACGACCTCCTTGATGGCCACGTCGCGGCGCAGCAGCGTGTCGGCCGCGCGCCAGACCGTACCCATGCCGCCGTGGCCGACCGCGGCGCGCAGGGTGTAGCGCCCGCCGATGAGCGTGCCCGGGGCGGCGCGTCCGCTGGTCGGAGTGGTGTCACCACCGCTCCACGTCGGAATCTGAGTCACAGGGATTGCCACCGAGGGGATGTAGGGGCCGGGGACCAACGCCGCTATCTTGCCGGTTCCCACCCCCTTTGTGAAAGTCGCAGAGCCCGTGTTCCGTGGAACTTGACTCCAGGTAGCGACCCCGGTGCCGTCCGTTCCGAGGTTTGTCCACAGCTGGGTAAAAGACCACACACCCGCGACCTGAACGACGCCTTAGGATCCCGGTGTGAACGCAGAATCCGGGTTCGAGGTCAAGCCGGTCTACGACCGCGAGGACGTGCCCGCGGGCACCGAGGCGCGGATCGGCGAGCCCGGGAAGTATCCGTACACCCGTGGGGTGTATCCGACGATGTACACCTCGCGACCCTGGACCATGCGGCAGTACGCGGGCTTCGGCACCGCCGCGGAGTCCAACGCGCGCTACCACCAGCTGCTGGCCGCGGGCACGATGGGCCTGTCCGTGGCGTTCGACCTGCCCACCCAGATGGGCTACGACTCCGACGAGCCGATCGCGCACGGCGAGGTGGGCAAGGTCGGGGTGGCCATCGACTCGATCGACGACATGCAGCGGCTGTTCCACGGCATCCCGCTGGACAAGGTCTCCACGTCGATGACGATCAACGCGCCCGGCTCGGTCCTGCTGCTGCTCTACCAACTCGTCGCCGAGGAGCAGGGGGTGCCCGGCACCGCGCTGCAGGGCACGATCCAGAACGACATCCTCAAGGAGTACATCGCCCGCGGCACGTACATCTTCCCGCCGAAGCCGTCGCTGCGGCTGGTGGCGGACACCTTCGCGTACTGCCGGGCCGAGATTCCGAAGTGGAACACCATCAGCATCTCCGGCTACCACATGGCAGAGGCCGGTGCCTCGCCCGCGCAGGAGATCGCGTTCACCCTGGCCAACGGCGTCGAGTACGTCCGTGCCGCGGTCGCCGCCGGCCTCGCCGTGGACGACTTCGCCCCCCGCCTGTCGTTCTTCTTCGTCGCCCGCACGACCCTGCTGGAGGAGATCGCGAAGTTCCGGGCGGCCCGGCGCATGTGGGCGCGGATCATGCGCGACGAGTTCGGCGCGAAGGACCCCAAGTCGCTCATGCTGCGCTTCCACACCCAGACCGCCGGGGTGCAGCTCACCGCCCAGCAGCCCGAGGTCAACCTGGTCCGGGTCGCGATCCAGGCGCTCGGGGCGGTCGCCGGCGGCACCCAGTCACTGCATACCAATGGCTACGACGAGGCCATCGCCCTGCCCACCGAGAAGGCGGCCCGGCTCGCCCTGCGCACCCAGCAGGTCCTCGCGTACGAGAGCGGGCTGACCGGGACGGTCGACCCGTTCGCGGGCTCGTACGCCATCGAGGCGCTCACCGACGAGGTGGAGGCCGCCGCCACGACCCTGATGGAACGCGTGTCCGCGTACGGCTCGGCGGTGGAGGCGATCGAGCAGGGCTTCCAGAAGCGCGAGATCGAGGCGTCCGCGTACCGGATCGCCAACGAGATCGACTCCGGCGAGCGGGTGGTGGTCGGCGTCAACCGGTTCACCCTCGACGAGGAGGAGCACTACGAGCCGCTGCGCGTCGACCCCGCCATCGAGGCGGGGCAGGTGGCCCGGCTCGCCGAGTTGCGCGCCCAGCGTGACAACGCCGCCGTGGAGGCGGCCCTGGCCGACCTGCAGAAGGCCGCCAGCGGGACGGACAACGTGTTGCGGCCAATGCGCGAGGCCTTGCGTCTGCGTGCCACCGTGGGGGAGGTCTGCCACACGCTGCGGGGGGTGTGGGGGACGTACCACCCGGTTGAGCGCTTCTGACGCCGAGCGCCGAATCGGACTCCCGGTGTGCCAACCGGCAACATGACCGGGTCACGCTGAGTCGAGATTTGAACCGCGTCACCTCCGCGAGACGTTACCCGTTGTAGGAGGTGGTGGGTTGATGTCTGCGTTCATAGATACCGCTCTTATCAGGGCTTTCGTGACGGTGCGCGTTCCGTTCACCACGGGAATGACGTTGCACAGCGTCACCACAATCGGTCTAGGCTGTCGCACGTTGCGGAAACCGGACCAAACCTCGAGAGCGATAGAGAATCCGACATGACCAGTGCGCTGACGGTGCCCGGTGGCACCCCGTCGCCCACGGAGCCGATGTCGCCCGCCTGGCCCTCCACGCCGCCGGGCGCCGACCCGCTCCCCGGGCAGCTCGACCGCTGGCTGGCCGCCCGCGGTGCGGAGCTGGTGGCGATCCGCCGGCACATCCACGCCCATCCCGAGCCGTCGAACGCCGAGTTCGAGACCGCCGCCCTGGTGGCCCGCGAGCTGGCCGTCGCCGGGCTCTCCCCGCGGCTGCTGCCCAAGGGCAACGGCGTCATCTGCGACATCGGCAGCGGTGACCGGGTCATCGCCTTCCGCGCCGACCTCGACGCGCTGCCGCTGCACGACGTGAAGGACGTGCCGTACCGGTCCACGGTCGCGAACGTGGCCCACGCCTGCGGCCACGACGTGCACACCACCGTCCTGCTCGGCCTCGGCCTGGCGCTGGCCCAGCTGGAGGAGCAGGGCGAGCTGCCCGGCCGGATCCGGCTGCTCTTCCAGCCCGCCGAGGAGGCCGTGCCGTCCGGGGCGCCCGAGGTGATCGCGGCGGGCGGCCTCAAGGACGTCGCGGCCATCTACGCGCTGCACTGCTACCCGCAGCTGCCCGCCGGGCTGGTCGGGGTCCGCTCCGGCCCGTTCACCGCGGCTGCCGACACGGTCACCGTCACCCTGACCGGGCCGGGTGGCCACACCGCCCGCCCGCACCTGACCGCCGACCTGGTGTACGCGCTGGGCCGGGTCATCGTCGACGTGCCGTCGCTGCTCGACCGCCGGGTCGACCCCCGCGCCGGGGTGTCCATGGTCTGGGGGTCGGTGCACGCCGGCGAGGCATTCAACGCGATCCCCGACGAGGGCCACGTCCGCGGCACGGTCCGCATCCTCAACCGCGACGCCTGGCGCGATGCCCCCGAAATCATCACCCAGCTGATCCGCGACGTGGTCGCCGCCACGGGCGCCGAGGTCGACATCCGGTATCAGCGGGCCGTGCCGCCGGTCATCAACGACCGGATGGCCGCCGCCGTCATCGCCGGTGCGGCGGGGGCGGCGCTGGGCGCCGACCACGTCGTCGAGGCCGAGATCAGCATGGGCGGCGAGGACTTCTCCTTCTACCTGGAACACGTTCCGGGCGCGATGATCCGCCTCGGCACGGGAATCGCGGGGGACACGGTCCGCCACGATCTGCACCAGGCCGACTTCGACGTCGACGAGCGGTGCATCGGCTACGGCGTACGCGTGATGGTGCACACCGCCCTCGCCGCCCTGGCCACCGGCGCCTTCTGACCCCGGCCCTGGCTGCACAGCCGAGGCCGGGGCCGATCGGCCCTCGGCGCCCGTGGCCGCCCCGCACGCGCCCCGTGTCGCGTCGCGGCTGCCCCGGGCGCCGAAACAACTACTGTGGACGGTCGGTCGGCTTCGGCGTGCCCGACGGCGCCGCCACCGCTGCGTCCGCGCTCGTCGCGGTCGTTCCGGCCGGGGCCGGCACGGCAGCAGCCATCCCCGCGGGGGCCATGGCGGGATGCGGGCGGCGGGCGTAGCGCCGGATCAGCCAGAAGATTCCGTAGGCGGGGATGCCCAGGGCCAGCAGCCACGGCAGCAGGGCGCCCAGCACCGTCAGCAGCACGGACAGCGAGGCCACCAGCGCGTTCCAGCCGCCCTTGAGGCCCGCGAGGAATCCGGGCGGGCTGTCCGGCTGTTCCTTCACGACCACCTCGGGACCGAGCAGATCCACGGTGACGGTGGACAGGGCGGTGAGGTCGGCCAGGCGGCGCTTCTTGGCCTGCAACGACGCCAGGTCGGCCTGCCGGGTGCCGACCTCGTTCTCCAGCATGACGAGGTCGTTCAGCGTCTTCGCCTGAGCCAGCAGGCGACGACCACTGTCCACTCTGGCTTGTTGCGTGGCGATCCGCGCGTCCAGGTCGACAACCTCTTCGGTGACGTCCTCGGTGTTCGTGGCGCGGTTCTGCTCCTTGCCCAGCCCCGCGATCTGGTCGATCACGGTGGCGAACTTCCCGGACGGCACGCGCAGGGTCAGCGTGCCGTGGTCCCCGCCGCTGCCGTCCGCGCCGCTGCTGCGGTTGTCGCCGCCCACGAAACCGCCCGAGCCGGTCGCGAACCCGGACACCTGCGCCGCCGCGGCGTTCACGTTCTTCACCCGTACCGTGATCGAGCCGGTGTAGATGATCGACCGCTGGTCGACCGCGAGGTTGGGCGCCTGGCCGGGCTGCGCCGCCGCCGGTGCCTTGTCGGCCTGGGCCTGGTCCCGGGCCGTGCCGCCCTCGGCCCGGCGCTCCGCCGGTGCCGCAGGCCCGGCCACGCCGAGCCCCGGAGCGCCGCCGGTGGTCGAGGCGGACTTGTTGTCCTGCGCGCTGCCGCTGCATCCGGCGAGCGCCAGCGTGGCGATCAGGGCCGTGGCGCCCAGCAGCCGGGCGTTATGTAGGTGACGCATTCCCATGATTTCCTCCATCCCCGCAAGGTCTGCACCCTCGGACGTGCGGCGGGCCTTGTCTGGTTCCGGCAGACTGCGAGACGACGAGTAACGAATCGGCTGCGGAGGAATCCCGTGCGAGTCACGAAGCTCACCCACTCCTGCCTGCGCATCACCAGCGGCGACACGGTCCTGGTGGTGGATCCGGGCAAGTTCAGCGAAAGCGCGGCGTTGACCGGGGCGGACGCCGTGCTCATCACCCACGAACACTTCGACCACCTCGACGTGGACGCGCTCGCGGCGGCGGTCGCCGCCAAACCTGACCTCCGGGTGTACGCGCACGCGGACGTGCTGCCGCTGCTGTCCGGTCTGGCCGACGCGGTCACGGTCGTGGGCGAGGGCGAGCAGTTCGAGGCGGCCGGATTCACCGTGCACGCGTACGGCGGGCAGCACGCGGTCATCCATCCGGACATCCCGCGGATCGCGAACCTGGGCTACCTCATCGCCGACGGGCAGGACACGGTGTACCACCCCGGCGACTCGTTCGCCGTGCCGGACGAGCCGGTCGACACGCTGTTCGTGCCGCTCGACGCCCCGTGGATGAAGCTCAGCGAGGCCATCGACTTCGCCCGGGCGGTCAAGCCCCGCCGGGCGTACGCGCTGCACGACCTGTTGCTCACCGAGCTGGGCGCGAGCGTCAGCAACGGGCACCTCGAACGGCTGTCCGGCACGGAGTACGCCCAGCTGGCGCCGGGCACGACCGTCGGCTGACCGTGCCCACGGACCACCCCGCCGACATCGTGCGGCGGCTGTACGAGGCGCCGCCGGACGGGTTCGTCGCAGCCCGCTCGGCGGCGGTCGCCGCGGCGCGCCGGGCGGGCGACCGGGAGGCGGCGAAACGGTACGCGGCGCTGCGCAAGCCGACCGTTGCCGCGTGGCTGGTGAACCTGCTGGCGTTGCGCCGTCCCGACCTCGTCGACGAATTGGCCGAACTGGCCGCCGCCCTGCGTACCGCCCAGCGCGACCTGCACGGCGACCAGCTCCGGGAGCTGTCCACGCAGCGGCGGCGGATGGTGTCCGCGCTCGTCACGGTCGCCCGGGACCTGGCACTCGCCGAGGACCCGGCTCTGTCCGGCGCCAAGCTGCCGCTGGCCGAGGTGGAGGCGACGTTCACCGCGGCCCTGGCCGAGCCGGAGATCGCCACGCAGGTGCAGTCGGGGCGACTGGTGCGCGCCGCCACGTACGCGGGTTTCGGCGAGGTGCCGCGGCCCCGGCTGCGGCTGATCACCGCGGACGACCTGCCGGAGGCCCCGGAAGACGGAGCCCCCGAAGACGGAGTCGCGGAGGGTGACACTGCCCGGGACAGCGCACCGGAGGCCGTCGAGCCGAAGGACCGCGCCGCCGCTGCGGCCGACGCCGCGCGGCGTCGGGAGCTGACGCGCGAGCTGACCGCGGCGCAGAAGGCGGAGCGCGAGGCGCACACCGCACTCGATCGGGCGCAGGCGGCGGAACGTGACGCAGTTCATGCCCTGGAGGAGATCGAGGCGGAGCTGGCCGAACTGGACCGGCGGCGGGCCGCGGCCCAGGCCGAGGTTTCCGGCCGCACGCTGGCCCGACGCTCCGCCGAGCGGGACACGGCGACCGCGCGTCGCCGGGTCGGCGACGCCCAGGCGGCGATCGAGGATCTCGATCTGCGCGGAGCTGAATGAACGACCGTTTTCCATAACCGGTCACGCGGAGCAGAATCGGGCACGTGACTCCGGAACAGGCAGCCGCCACGGCCAGACCGGGACTCGCGGGGCTCGTCGGTGCGTTCGCCGAGTCCCCGCGGACGCTGCGCCGCGCGCGGCTGCTCGGGCTGTCCGGGTGGGCGTACCACGTCTCGGCGCGGGCGGGGGCGCTCGGCGACGTCAAACCGGAGACCGCGGCCGCGGCGATCGGCTTCATCGCGCCCGAGGCGGTGACCGACGGCTGGGAGGCGGCCGCCAAGACGACAGAGCCGCACGAGGTCGCCACCTGGCACCTGCACGAGTTGTGCCGGTGGGGGGTGGAGGAACTGGGCGAGTTCCCACGGCTGGGCCGCCTGCTCACGTTGAGCCGGCGGGTGGTGGACGCGGCCGACGCGGCGGGGCTGCCGTTGTTCGCCGCGTGGCGGGCGATGCCGGTGCCGGACACGTCGCCGGGCGCGCAGGCCGCCGTGGCGCTGCACCTGCTGCACGAGCACCGGTTGAGCGTGCAGGGCGTGGCGGTCCGGGCCAGCGGCCTCACCCCGTTGCAGGCGATCATCGCGGGGCCCGAGGGGGAGACCGGGGCCGTGGCGTTCGGGTGGCAGCCGCCGTACCCTCCGGCCGGGCCGATCGTGCGGCGGCTGATGTGGGCCGAGTCGGTCGCGGACGCGCTGGCCGGGCAGGCGTACGCGGAACTGGATCTGGCCGAGCGGATCGAGCTGATCGGCCTGCTGGAGTCGTTGCAGCAGGACCTCATCCGGTAAATCGCTTCGCGTCGAGCGGGAGCCGTGGTCGGATGCGCGGGTGACCGAGTTACTTGAAGGCTGGACGACGCGCCGCCCGACCCTGGAGGACATCCCGGCGCTGCTCGCGCTCGTCCACGCCAGCGACATCGCGTCCGTCGGCGAGCCGGACTTCACCGCCGAGGAGGTCCGCGAGGCGCTGACCGGCCCGCACACCGACATGACCCGGGACTGCTGGGTCGCGCTCGACACGGCCGAGCAGCTGGTCGGCTGGGCGTACCCCTTCAACCACACGGGCGGCGAGCGCGACTTCGTCGAGGTGTACGTCTGGCCGGGCCGGGGCGAGCCCGCGCTGCGCCCGTTGCTGGACCTGATGCTGGGCCGGGTCGCCGAGCGGGCCCGCGATTTCGGGTACGACCCGATGACCGTGCGCGCGGGAGCCATCGCGACCGAGAAGGAGTGGGTCGCCACGCTGGAGGCGGCCGGGTTCACGTTCGTCAAACGGCACGCCCGGATGAGCATCGCGCTGGATGGCAACGAGCGCGTGGCGCCGGAGCCGACGGCCGGGGTGACGGTGCGCCCGGTGCGCGCGGACGACGAGTCCGAGATGCGCCGGTTCCACGCGACGATCGAGGAGGCGTTCGAGGACACCGACCACCGGGCGACCGACTTCGAGACCTGGCGGGCCCAGGTGGAGGCCGCCAGCAGCGTCGCGTACGACGAGTGGTTCGTCGGCGAGGTCGACGGGCAGTGGGCCGGGGTGCTGCAGAGTTCCGACCAGGGCGCCGAGGACAACGGCGGTTGGGTGAAGAACCTCGCGGTGCTCGGGCCGTACCGGCGGCGGGGGGTGGGTGCGGCGCTGCTGCGCCGCGCTTTCGCCACGTACGCCGGGAAGGGCCGCGTCGAGGCCGGGCTCGGCGTGGATCTGGCCAACCCGACCCAGGCGGCGCGGCTCTACCACGCGGTCGGCATGCGCCCGCGGTACGAGGCCGACATCTACCAGCGGACCGTGCCCGCGGCGGCCTGATCGCGCAGCCGTCAGGCGTCGGGCGAGGCGGTGCGGGTGGGGCGGGAGCGCAGGTCGGCGACGTAGTCGTCCGGGGCGCCCGCCTTCTCTGCCGCGTTGGCGATCTCGGAGAGGTACCACGCGGTCGGCATGCCGCCCTCGTAGCCCGCGAACACGTACACCCAGGCGCTGATGTCGCCCTCCAGCGTCGACACCCGCACGGTGACCTTCTGGTACGCCCCGGCGGTGACGCCCTCGACCTCGTCGAGCTGTGCCGCGTCCCACTGATGCACGTCGTAGAGCGCGACGAACACCCGGTCTCCGGCAGACTCGACGATTGTCGTGACCGCGCCTTCCCACCCCATGTCGCCCTCACCGGCGAACGTCAGGCGCCAGCCTTCTATCCAGCCCACGCCGACCATCGGCGAGTGCGGGCAGTAGGCCCGCATGCGGGCGGGGTCGAGGTTTGAGCCGTACGCGGCGTAATGACGCACGGCGATGACGATAGCCCGCGGCGGCGGTGGGGGAGAATACGAAGGTGCGTAACGGCACGTCGGGGTGAGTTTTGCGAGGATTGGAGAGCTGTGAGCCGGATTGTCATCATTGGTGGGGGCCCCGGCGGCTACGAGGCCGCCCTGGTCGCCGCCCAACTCGACGCGGACGTCACCCTCGTCGAGGCCGATGGTGCCGGTGGGGCCTGCGTGCTCTCCGACTGCGTACCGTCGAAGACCTTCATCGCCAGCTCCGAGGTGGTCACCGGCTACCGGCACAACGAGCGGTTCGGGGTCCGCTCGGCCGGCCTGGAGGGCGTTACCGTCGACGCGAAGGCGGTCAACGAGCGGGTCAAGAGCCTCGCCCTGGCCCAGTCCGGCGACATCCAGGCCAAGCTCATCAAGGCCGGGGTGGACGTGGTCACCGGCCGCGCCCGGCTCGGTGAGGACACCCTCGGCCACACCCACCAGGTGCTCATCACCCCCGCGGGCGGCCAGCCGTACGCGGTGGACGCCGCGACGGTGCTGATCGCCACCGGGGCCACCCCGCGCGTGCTGCGCACCGCGGTGCCCGACGGCGAGCGCATCCTCGACTGGCGCCAGCTGTACGACCTCACCGAGCTGCCGGAACACCTGATCGTGATCGGCTCCGGCGTCACCGGCGCCGAGTTCGCCAGCGCCTACCTGGCCATGGGCGTCCAGGTGACCCTGGTGTCCAGCCGGGAGCGGGTCATGCCGCACGAGGACGCCGACGCGGCCATGGCCATCGAACGGGTCTTCCGCGAGCGCGGCATGAGCATCCTCAACCAGTCCCGCGCCGACGCGGTCGTCAACACCGGCTCCGGCGTGCAGGTGACGCTCGCGGACGGCCGTACCGTCGAGGGCTCGCACGCCCTGATGGCGGTCGGCGCCATCCCCAACACGGCCGACCTGGGCCTGCGCGAGTACGGCGTCGACGTCGCCGACGGCGGCTACGTCACCGTGGACCGGGTGTCGCGGACCAATGTGCCGGGCATCTACGCGGCGGGCGACTGCACAGGGGTGCTGCCGCTGGCCAGCGTCGCCGCCATGCAGGGCCGGATCGCGATCTGGCACGCGATGGGCGAGGCGGTCGCGCCGCTGCGCCTGCGTACCGTCTCCGCAAACGTCTTCACCGACCCGGAGCTTGCCACGGTCGGGGTGTCGCAGAACGATGTGGACGCGGGCAAGGTGCCCGCCCGCCAGGTGATGCTGCCGCTGACCGGCAACGCCAGGGCGAAGATGGCCGGGCTGCGCGACGGCTTCGTGAAGCTGTTCTGCCGCCCCGCCACGGGTCAGATCGTCGGTGGTGTGGTGGTGGCGCCCAAGGCCAGCGAGCTGATCCTGCCGATCACGATGGCGATCGAGAACAACCTCACGGTGGACCAGCTGGCCCACACGATCACCATCTACCCGTCGTTGTCCGGTTCGATCGCCGAGGCGGCACGCCAGCTGATGCAGCACGAGCTGCAGTAGACATCGACCACCGCGATCTTGGTCCGATTTCGCCCCGCTGAGGGAGGAATCTGACCAAGATCGCTTGGTGAGGGTGGGTCAGCGTGCCCGGGCTCCACGCTTCGGGGTTGCCGGCGGGTGGTCGGCGGTGCTCTCGGAATCCCTGCCGTGGGGATCCGTGCCGCCGTCCAGGTCGTCGCCGTCGTGCAGGCCGCCGGTGTCGCGGCCGCCGAACAGGGCGAGGACCCAGCCCGCCGTACCGAAGATCACCGCGGCGGTGGCGGCCACCGCGAACAGCCGCCACGCCGACTGGGTCACCGCAGTGCCGCCCACGTGCCCGACAAGGCCGCCGTACGTGGCCCAGCAGATCGCGGCCGCCCCGTCGTAGGCGACGAACAACTTGATCGGATAGCCGGTGCGGCCGGCGTGGTAGCCCGCCGCCATCCGCCCGCCCGGCACGAAGCGGCACAGCAGCAGCACCAGCGGGCCGGGGCGGCGCAGACCGCGGGTGAACCGGGCGGCCGCCCGGCGGGTCTTGGAGACGCCCATGACCCCGTCGTGGCGCGGGGCGCAGCGGTGGCGCAGGGCGGCCAGCCGGTCACCGACACGTCCGCCACCCGCGGTACGGCCGAGCACGAAGGCGATCGTGTCGCCGGTGAACATGCCCAGCGTGCCGACCGCGATGACCAGGGGAAGGCTCAGGTTGCCGTACACCGTGAGGGCGCCTGAAGTGATCATGATGGCCTGGATCGGGACGACCGGCACCATGGCGTCGGCGGCCAGGAACCCGAAGAGCGCAAGGTAGGCCCACGCCGGTGTTGCCACAGCGGTCAACAGGTCGGTCATGCGGTCGGCCACCTCGCGGCTCAAGGGCTCATGGCATCTGAGGCAGTTCGTCTCAGGGCAACACACCGTCTCGGTGCAGTACACGTGGGATATCCGTGAGAGGGCGTGCTGATCTCAGCATGCGCTCAGGTCGGACCGGTCCACCCCGTGATGCCGGACACGGTACGTGGTGGAACTGGCCCGAGTGGGTGTGTTTCGTGCCGATGTCGTGCGGTTCGAGCCTGATGGGCAGTCGATTTGCCGATACGTGATCGTCCCCGTGACGCGTACGGTGGATGCGGTTCGCGACGCCGGGTCCCCGTTGTCGGCGTGGCGAACGGCCGCGCCCCTGTCCCGGCGCGTCCGGGTATGCGGCGCCCCGGGCCGTCGGTAGGTCCCGTACCGGCGGCCCGCCCCCCGAGGTCCTGGTACTGATCGGCCGTGAAGCGGCTGAGCTGGGTAAACGTTGGTAGCGGTGGTAGTTGTTGGTCAACGTGCGCGAATCTCTGACGGCCCGGGGACGGCCCGGTGCCTCGTTGAGGCCCATCCCCAGCCTGACTCCGCACCCACGGCCGGGACCGACCCGTGCGGATCATCCTGGGAGCCTGCCCGTCCGGCGAGGACTGGGTCCTCATGTCGACCGCCTGATCTGCTTCGGTACATGCGTTCTGGTCTGCGGGGATGAGCTGAAAGCATCCTGGCCGCAGTGGGATCCCCGGCCAAGACCGAATCTGGCTGTTCGAGTGCGCTGCGCCTGGTGTCCGGTTCGGGACCTTGGACCCTGTTTGGTGCCGTGCCGCTCAGCGTCGCTGTTTCGGGCGCCGATCTGCCCGTGTGGAGGACTGCGCATAGGGGGACCGTGACACGGCGATTGGTAGTAGACGACGAGCGGAACGTTCCGGATCACTCCCGCACGTGGCTGCGTACCGTGGTCGGGCGCTTTTCGGCCTGCCCGTCGGACCCGGACAGCGGTCGGAGGTCCGGCACCTGGACGTCATTGCTGCGGACTGCGGGGTTCACCGCCGCCTATGTGATCGCGGCGGTGGTCGGCCGGATGGCGGTGGCCTCCGGCGACGACGTGAGCATGGTGTGGCCAGCGGCCGGAGTGTCGGCGTTGTGGTTTCTGGCCCAGCGCCGCTCCCGCGCCCGCTGGGTGGACTGGGTTGCGCTGGTAGCGGCGAACGCGGCGGTGAACCTGTCCACCGGCATGGGCGTGCCGCTGGCCGTCGTCTGCATCTTCGTCACCGTGACCGGGGTGAGCCTGTTCCTGCTGATGTCGCGTCGGCTGCCCGCGCCGCCCGGTGGAAGCCTGCCGCAGCTTGCTCACCTGCGGGATCTGTGGACGCTGGTGGTCGCGGCCGTCGCGGCCGCCATGGGCGGGGTCGCGATCGACTACGTCAGCGAGTGGCTGGCCACCGGTCAGCAGTCCTTGTCGTTCGGCCTGATGTATCTGACCTACATGATCACGAGCCTGCTCATCATTCCCGTGGTCGGCCTGCGCCTGAGCCGCGTCCTGGCGAGGCGGTCCGAATCTCCCGCCTGGTGGCGGCAGACCGGGCGCCCGGCTCCCGCCCGCCTCGGGGAGTACCTGGCCGTGACCGTGGGCTCGCTGGCCTGCTATGGCACCGTGTTCACCAGGCCCGGCATGGTCATGGTGTTCCCGCTGCTCGTCTTCACCGTGTGGGCCGCGGTGCGGTTGTCCACGAACTACGTCGCGCTGCACAGCGGCGCCGCCACGCTCACCGTGGTGGTGTTCACCCTCGCCGACCACGGCCCCTTCGCACGCCTGAGCGACGTCAGCGGTGTGCTGGTCGGGCAGCTGTTCGCCACCACCCTCACTCTCATCGGCCTCGCGCTGGCATTGAGCCGCGACGAACGGGCGGCGCTGACCAGCGAACTGGCCGCCGAAAAGCAGCGGGCGGCCAAGCAAGCGACGCTGCTGAACACCGTGGTCAACTCCATGGCCGACGGCCTGGCCGTCGTCGCCCCGGACGGGCGCCCACTGCTGCGCAACCCCATGATTCAGGCCCTGCTCGGCGACCGCCCGGACCCCGCCGTCAAGCCCGACGTCTGTGGCCACTACGGGCTGCACGACATCACCGGCAACCTGCTTACTGACGCTGACCTGCCCTGCCGGCAGTCGATTGCCGACGGACAGCCACACGCCGCGGACGTCCTCGTCCGCAACCCCCGCCTGCCCCAGGACCGGATCATCCGCAGCACCGCGACCCCCCTGGCCGACGCCGACGGCCAAGTCCGCAGCGCCGTGGTCCTGCTCCGCGACATCACCGCCGAACGCCGCCAGCGCGACGAACTGGCCAGCTTCGCCGGGGTGGTCGCCCACGACCTGCAGAACCCACTGGCCACCGTCGAAGGCTGGACCGAAGCCGCCGCCGACGTCCTCGACACCATTGGGGCCAACGCCGCCACCGACCGGATCCGGGACAGCCTCACCCGAGTGAGCCGCGCCTCCGCCCGCATGCGCAATCTGGTCAACGACCTGCTCGCCTACACCACCGCCCGAGACGGCGCCATCACCCCCACCGACGTCGACCTGCACCACCTGGCCGCCGACGTCGCCGAGGCCCGCCTCGACACCGCCCTGGCCGCCGGCACCCCCGTACCGACCTTCACACTCGGCGACCTGCACCCGGTCCACGCCGACCCGGTCCTGCTGCGGCAACTGCTCGACAACCTCGTCAGCAACGCCGTCAAGTACACCGCTCCCGGGACCACCCCGCACGTCACCATCACCAGCCAGGCCGACGGTGACGCCGTCGCGGTCACGATCGCCGACAACGGCATCGGCATCCCCGCCGGACAACACCAGGCCATCTTCGACAACTTCCACCGCGCCCACCCGAACGCTGGCTACGCCGGAACTGGCCTGGGGCTGGCCATCTGCAAACGCACCGTGGAACGCCACGGCGGCACCATCACCGCCACCGACAACTCCGGCGGTGGCACCCGCTTCACCTTCACCCTCCCCGCCGCCACAGCCCCCGCTACCACCCCAACCCCGCAACACGACGCGGCCCACTTCGCCGTGAAAACTCCTGTGATGGTGGGAAGCTGATCGTCGTAGTGATCCTCAGAAGCCCCGGACCTCGTCGATATTCGGCGGTTCCGGGGCTTCCTCATATCCGTTCGCGCCTGCCGCAGGGCTGCAATCCCGGCGCCAGAGGCGACAGCCGCCGGCGCCGGGGCGGCCCTTGGCTCGGCCCTGCTAGGCGGCGCGACCGGCCCGCGCAGCGGGCCGTTTAGCCTTGCCGTGGACGATATCGAAAGAACGGCATGCACGCCCTACGCCACTTCTACGCCTCCACGCTGCTGGACGCGGCGGAGTCGATCAAGGCCCTCGCGAACTACCCGGGCCATGCCGACCCCGGTTTCACGCTGCGTACCTACACGCATCTGACGCCCAGCAGCGAGGAACGGACGCGCAAGGCGATCGACCAGGCGTTCGGCAACCGGCCGGCCCCACGGCCTGACGACGGCCTGGACCCCTCGGGCACCGAAGATGCCGCAGCGTAGCGGCATGATCGAACTAGTTGATCCCGTACCGGCGGCCCCGCCCCGGCCTCTGCCGCTAGTCGATGGTGCAGATGGTGGTGCCCGCGGTCACCGTGGCGCCGACCTCGATGGTCAGCCCCGACACCGTGCCCGAACGGTGCGCCTGCAGCGGCTGCTCCATCTTCATCGCCTCGACCACCACGATCACGTCGCCCTCGGAGACCGTGTCGCCGTCCTGCGCCGCCACCTTGACGATCGTGCCCTGCATCGGTGCCGTGAGCGCGGCCGCGCCACCGGCGGCCGGGGCCTGCTGACGGGCGCCCGACCGGCGGGCCGTCGGACGCGGGGCGCCTGCTGTGGGCGTACCCGCCGAAAGGTTGGCGGGCAGTCTGACCTCGAGCCGCTTGCCGCCCACCTCGACCACGACGGTCTCGCGCGGCGCCTCCTCGGCGCCGGGCGCGGCGTGCGCGACCGGCTCGACCCCGCCCGCCCACTCGGTCTCGATCCACCGGGTGTGCACCGTGAACGGGTCGGACGTGAACGCCTCGTCCCGCACGACCAGCCGGTGGAACGGCAGCACCGTGGCGATGCCCTCGATCACGGTCTCGTCCAGCGCGCGGCGGGCGCGGCCCAGCGCCTCGGCCCGGTCCTCGCCGGTCACGATGATCTTGGCGAGCATGGAGTCGAAGTTGCCGCCGATGACCGTGCCCGTCTCGACGCCCGCATCGACCCGCACCCCGGGGCCGGAGGGCCAGGTCAACGCGGTGACCGTGCCGGGCGCGGGCAGGAAGTTGCGGCCCGCGTCCTCGCCGTTGATCCGGAACTCGATCGAGTGCCCGCGCGGCGCGGGGTCCTCCGTGAAGCGCAGCCGCTGGCCCGCCGCGATCCGGAACTGCTCACGCACCAGGTCGAGGCCCGCGGTCTCCTCGCTGACCGGGTGCTCCACCTGCAGTCGCGTGTTGACCTCCAGGAACGAGATCGTCCCGTCCTGGCCGACCAGATACTCGACCGTGCCCGCGCCGTGGTAGCCGGCCTCGCGGCAGATCGCCTTGGCGCTGGAGTGGATCTGCTCGCGCTGCGCGTCGGTCAGGAACGGCGCAGGCGCCTCCTCGACCAGCTTCTGGTGGCGGCGCTGCAGCGAGCAGTCCCGCGTGCCGACCACGATCACGTTGCCGTGCGTGTCCGCCAGCACCTGGGCCTCGACGTGGCGCGGCCGGTCCAGGTAGCGCTCGACGAAGCACTCGCCGCGCCCGAACGCGGCCACGGCCTCGCGGGTCGCCGACTCGAACAGCCCCGGGATCTCCTCGATCGTCCGGGCCACCTTCAGGCCGCGCCCGCCACCACCGAACGCCGCCTTGATCGCGATGGGCAGCCCGTGCTCACGCGCGAACGCCACGATCTCGTCCGCGTCGGCCACCGGCTCCGCCGTGCCCGCGACCAGCGGCGCACCCGCGCGCTGCGCGATGTGCCGCGCGGTGACCTTGTCGCCGAGATCGCGGATCGCCTGCGGCGTCGGTCCGATCCAGATCAAACCCGCATCGAGTACGGCCTGAGCAAACTCAGCGTTCTCCGACAGGAAGCCGTAGCCCGGGTGCACCGCGTGGGCGCCACTGCGCGCCGCGATGTCGAGCAGCTTGTCGATACGCAGATACGTCTCCGCGGCCGTCGTGCCGTCCAACGCGTACGCCTCGTCGGCGAGTCGCGCGAACGGCGCGTCCCGGTCGGGGTCGGCGTAACCGGCGACGCTGATGAGGCCCGCGTCCTTGCAGGCCCGGATGACACGGACGGCGATCTCGCCGCGATTCGCGATCAGTACCTTGCGCACGTCGCTGAGCCTAGCGTCCCGGAACCGGCGCCGCGCTCAGTCAAGTTTGGCTATTACGCTGACAGCGTGTCCGCCACCCGCATGATGATCCTCGGCATCGTCCAGTGGATGCAGCCGGTGCACGGCTATGACGTGCGGCGTGAGCTGCTGAGTTGGAACGCCGACAAGTGGGCGAACGTGCAACCGGGATCGATCTATCACGCTCTGCGCAAGCTCACCGACGAGGGACTGCTGCGGGCGGTGGCGACCGAGCAGGTGGGCGCCCGCCCCGCCCGGACCACGTACGAGGTGACAGAGAAGGGCGCGGGCGAGTTCCAGGCGCTGCTGCGTAACAACTGGTGGCACCTGGCCACCCCGCCGGATCCGTTCCTGGCGGCGTTCTCGTTCCTGCCCGCGCTGCCCCGCGAGGAGGCCGCGGCGGCCCTGCGTAACCGGGCAACCCAGTTGCGGGCCGGAGTGCAGCAGCTGCAGGCTGCGCTGGGGTCGGAGTGGGCCGCGCGGAAGCCGGCGTTCGTGGCGTGGATGTGGGAGCTGGCCACGGACCGGTCCGAGGCGGAGATCGCCTGGTGCGAACGGGTGGCCAAGCGGGTGGAACAGGGGGATCCGTACCTGCCGTCCGAGGAGCCTTCGGAGTCTTCTTCGGAGTCTTCTTCGGGTGGCGCCGCCGGGAAGCCCGATTGGCCGTCGGAGTGGGTCGACCGCTGACTATTCAAGTTTGACTAGTCGCGGTGGCGGCCCTACGCTGCCCCGTGGCGGGCGTTCGCCTGCCCCACGACTGGGGGAAGTCAAGTGATCGAGACGCGAGGACTGCGCAAGTCGTTCACGTCCCGGCAGGGACGCGAGAAGAAGATCGTCGAGGCCGTACGCGGCGTCGACCTGACCGTGGCCGAGGGGGAGATCTTCGGCTTCCTGGGCCCCAACGGCGCCGGCAAGACCACGACCCTGCGGATGCTCGCCACCCTGATCGAGCCCGACGGCGGCTCCGCCGCCATCGCCGGCGCGGACCTGCTCAAGAACCCGGGCGAGGTGCGCCGCCGCATCGGGTATGTGGCCCAGGGCGGCAGCACCTGGGACGACTCGACCGCCCGCGAGGAACTGGTCCTGCAGGCCCGCCTGTACGGCATCTCCCGCTCCGTCGCGACGGAACGCGCCAACCGGGTCCTCGACGCGTTCCAACTCAGCGAATTCGCCGACCGCAAGTGCAAGACGTACTCCGGCGGCCAGCGCCGCCGGGTCGACATCGCGCTCGGCATCATCCACGAGCCCAAGCTCGTCTTCCTGGACGAGCCCACCACCGGCCTCGACCCGCAGAGCCGCGCCCACATGTGGGACGAGGTCCGGCGCCTGCGCGACGAGGGCATGACGGTCTTCATCACGACCCACTACCTCGACGAGGCCGACGCCCTCTGCGACCGGATCTCCATCATGGACTACGGCCAGATCGTCGCCTCCGGAACGCCCGCCGAGCTCAAACGCGAGATCTCCGGCGACGTGGTGCGCGTCGGCCTCGCCCCCGGCGCGGTGACCGCCGCCGCCGAGGTGCTCGACGTGGCGCCGTTCGTGAACAAGCTCGAAACCCAGGACGACGGCGTACGCCTCTACGTCGACGAGGGCGCCACCGCCATCCCTCTGGTATTGCGCGCGCTGGATGCCGCCTCGGTGCCGCTCGGCACGATCGAGCTGCACCGCCCCAGCCTCGACGACGTCTTCCTGACCAAGACCGGCCGCTCGCTGCGGGAGGAATGAGCCATGAAGCTGCTGCGTGACACCTCACTCATCTTCCAGCGCCAGATGCTGCTCCTGCTGCGCAACCCGGTCTGGATCTTCGTTGGCGTATTCCAGCCGGTCATGTACCTGCTGCTGTTCGCGCCGCTGCTCAAGCCTGCCCTGCAGGTAAGCACCGACGCCCAGGCGTACGAGATCTTCGTCCCCGGCCTGCTCGTACTGCTGGCCATCTTCGGCGGGCTGTTCCAGGGCTTCGGGCTCATCGCCGAACTGCGCGCCGGCATCATCGAACGCTCGCGGGTCACCCCGGTCAGCCGCCTGGCCCTGCTGCTCGGCCGGTCACTGCGCGACGTGGTCTCGCTGATCGCCCAGGCGGTCATCATCACGCTGCTGGCGCTGCTGTTCGACCTGCGGGTGTTCATCGGCAACCTCCTGCTGGCGTACCTGATGCTTGCGCTGATCTCGCTGATGACCTCGGCCCTCAGCTACGGCGTCGCGCTGAAGGTCAAAAGCGAGGACGCCCTGGCTCCACTGATGAACACCGTGGCTCAGCCGGTGCTGCTGCTCTCCGGCATCCTGCTGCCGCTCACCTTCGCCCCCGGCTGGCTGCAGGGCGTCGCCGACTGGAACCCCTTCTCCTGGGCCGTCGACGGGACCCGGGCGCTGTTCCGCGGCGACCTGGCCTCGGATGCGGTCTGGCAGGGGCTGGTCATCATGGCCGTGCTGGCCGCGGCGTCGGTGGCGTGGGCGGCCCGGATGTTCGCCCGCAGTGTCCGCTGATCTGTAGTTGGAGTCCTCGTTGGACTCCGCTGAGTGAGGCGTCATCCGGTGCCGTTCGCGGAGTTCATGCCGTCGCGGCCGGTCGCCGAAGTCTGATCTGCGGCCCGCGGCCTTCGGTCGCGGGCCGCTCGCTCGTCTGCGCAGGTGCTGTCCTGCTGGTCGGCGTCGCAGGCGTCGCCCGGCCATGGAGGCTCAGGGCAGGCGGCGTGCGATAGTCAGGCCGTCGGCGATGGGCACGATGACCAACTCCACCCGCTTGTCGGCGATCACCATGTCGTTGAACGCGGTGATCGCGTGGTCATCGACGCTCTGCGGATTGAGCACCTGTCCCGACCACAAGGTGTTGTCGATGAGCAGGACGCCCCCGGGTCGCACCCGCGGCACCAGCGCCTCCCAATACGTCTGGTAGCTCTCCTTGTCGGCGTCGATGAACACCAGATCCAGGTGTGGCTCGGCGGGCAGCTCGCCGAGCCGGGCGGCCGCCGGCCCGATGCGCAACTCGATACGGTCGTCGATCCCGGCGCGCTTCCAGTAACGGCGCGCCACACTCGTGAACTCCTCCGAGATGTCGAAGCAGATCAGCCGGCCGCCGTCGGCGAGCCCGCGCGCGATCGACAGCGAGGACAGGCCCGTGAACGTGCCCACCTCCACCGCCCGGCGCACACCCATCACCGCCGTCAGGATGCGGAGGAAGGCCGCCTCCTCGGGCGCCACCTGCATTCGCGCGTTGTCGGGCAACGCGGACCGGGTCTCGGCGATCAGCTCGGCCGTGACCTCATCCGGTGGGGTGCAGTGGTCGAGCAGGTAGGCGTGCAGTTCGGGCGTGAGGGGCAGCGGTCTGAACGACATGCCTACGACCCTAGGCCGTTTCGGACGGCTCCGAGAGGGCCTGTGGACAACGGCGGTTTGCAGGTTCGCGTTCCTCGGGCCCCGGTTCTCTATCAACCGCGGGTTGATCGGTCCCCTGGTTGTTCGTGAGCTCCACGGTTCGTCGGTCTGGGCCGCCTCGTCGTTCTCCACCACCCTCGTCCTCGGGCTGGTCCTGACCACCGTCACCGAACAGACCGCCGGCTCCGGTGGTTCCGGTGGTTCCGCAGCTCCAGGGTGGGATTCGTCGGCAGGTCGGTCAGTCACGCCACAGCTGTGTGATGGACACGCCGAAGCCACCCAACAGGCGGCGCAGCAGCGGCAGCGACAGGCCGATCACGTTGCCCGCGTCGCCCTCGATCCGGTCCACGAAGGCGCCACCGCGCCCGTCGATGGTGAACGAGCCTGCCACGTGCAGTGGCTCCTCGGTCGCCACGTACGCGTCGATCTCAGCATCGGAGATGTCCGCGAAGTGCACCACCGTCGTGCCGACCTCCTCGCCCTGCTTTCCGGCCGCGACGTCGGTCAGGTGATGCCCGGTGTAGAGAACGCCGGAGCGCCCGCGCATCGCGCGCCAGCGCTGCACCGCCTCGGCGGCGTTCGCCGGTTTGCCGAGGATCTGGCCGTCGAAGGCGAGTACCGAGTCGCAGCCGAGCACCAGCGTGCCGGGGTCGCTGGGTAGCCGGGCGGCGACCGTGCGGGCCTTCAGCCGGGCCAGGGTGAGGCTGAGCGTGTGCGCGTCCTCCGCCTCGACTGTTGACTCGTCGACGCCGCTGACCAGAATGGCGGCGTCGATGCCGGCGGCCTTGAGCAGGGCGCGGCGGGCAGGGCTCGCGGAGGCGAGCACCAGACGGTACGAGATGTCAGTCTGCACGCCGCCACGCTACAAGCACAAGGTCCAGGGACGTCGTGAGACTCGGCGGCCCCCACAGCCTTCACTCGTGCGCATACCATTCCAGACAGAACCTGATCCGAGAGGCCGGCAAATGACAGAATTCGATGATTTCCGGATAGGTGATGCCCGGAGATTCGTCGAGAACATCGAGGACGTATTGGCGCATACTCCACCGGGCCGAACTGTGCCGGGTCTTGATGCCATCGAGGGCACGGACGCCTCAGGCACGGTCTACTGCACCGTCCGCCTCGACGGCCGTCCAGGTCAGATACGCATTACCGATGGTTGGTGGAAGGCTATCGGCGCGCGCGGCATCGCAGGTGCCGTACTGCAGGCCTACCGCTTTGCAGGGGACAAGGCCACCTTCGCCCGCTTGGTCCTAAAACGTCACGGTCGCATCAGCCGGTCAATGCCCGAGCTTCACGACATTGATTCGTACGGCTCGTCATATCCCACCGGCCACTCCGACGCAGGCGACCTCGACGCGTTGCGCGTCCGGATCGACCAGGCCGCCGCCAAGATTGCTGCAGCAATGCGACTGTCCGAATTGGTCAACGATTCGGAATTGCGTGAGATCAGTGGCTCACGAAGGATGTTCATCGTCATGGTCCGCGGAGCCGTCATCGAGGGTGCCAGGGTCAACGAATTCGGTCTACGCCCAGAGGATGCCTCGGACTTGGCCGCCGATGCCCTGGAGGCGCTGCTTGCCGCGCGTCCCAGCTATGCAAGTCTCGGGGAGAGATGAATGGGAAACGACTACGACTGGTACTCCGAGAAGAATCTTCAAATTGCCACGGACGGCCTGCGCAGGGCCGCAAAGAACTGGCACGACCTCTCGGACCGCATGGGAAGGGTCGCGGCGCTCGCCTCGCGGCAGGTCCTTGGACAGAGCGCGTTTTCCGTCATCATCGATGGGCCCCTCGGTTCGGCGACCGCCAGCGATCTGCACAGCGCGTACACAAAGGAACTCGAAAAATTGATCGGGCTGTTCATGGAGGCCGTCCTGCAGTTCGATGCGATGAGCAACGCTCTCAAGGAGAATGCCGACTGGTACGACGACGCGGATGCAGCTTCGGCGCAGAACTTCGACCGGATCGCTTTGGGCGACTGGCCCAACTGAGCGGAGGATCAGATGGCAGACACGGACGATACCTTTGCCCCCGCACTGTTGGGCACCTTCAGCACCGCAATCGGCACGCTGGAGACTGGCGTCCACAACATTCATTCCGCCTGGGACAAGCTGGCTCTCGCGGTCGAGCAGTTTCTCGAAGCGATCCGCAAGAAACTTGAGGGCGATCACTGGTGGAACCAGGTGGTCGAATGGTTCACCGAGGAGATTGCAGACGCGCTTAAGGCATTCCAGGCGGGGATCGAAGAGGCGCGTAGGCTGGTCGGCGAGATTCTCGGCAAGCTCGAGAAGACGCTCAACGGTGCGGTTCCAGTAATGTCGCTGTTCCAGGTCGGACTTGATTGGTCGACCCAGGTCAACACAAACCTGAGCCAGATCAAGCCCGATGTCACCCAGTCTGGTGGCATCGACACCTGGCATGGCCCAGCACACGACACGTACAAGGTACGTGAGGCCGATCAGATCGAGGCCGTCGGCCTCGCGGTAGAGAAGGTCAAGGGCATCAGTACTTGGCTGTCCGACGTGGCGAACGCGAACGTCCACTTCGTCACCGATCTACTAAGCCAAGTCGGGGGCATCGTAGAGAAGATCGTTGAGGTGACTGCCGACGTCGGCGAGGCAGCCGCCACGGGCGATCCGCTCAGCGCTCAAGAGGCCGCCAACGATCTGTCGACGCTGCTTGGCAGGTTCGCCTCGAACATCGTCGACTACCTGGCTAGCCTCGGAAACCGGCTCGCCGACGTACTCAGCCTGATTGGCGACGTCGCGAGTGAGCACAGCGACGACAACGCCTTCTCCGGAGGCCACTGGCCTCAGGCGGTGAACTCATGACGGCACGGCTGATTCTCGGTGCCTTAGTCGCCGTAGCGGCGGCGACCATGGCTGGTTGTGCTGGACCCGAAATCCCGGACGTGCGCACTGACCTGCCGTCCTCCGGGACCAGCCGCCCGAACCCGCTGCCCTCAGTGTTGACCCGGGCCGTGCCCCCGGTGACCCACAAGTGGAGGACAAGCGGCCTTTCGTGTCCGCATCTGACCGACTCGGCGGCCAGCGCCCTCGGGATCCGCGGCGTCGGCAGGGTCACCGAATCGACCGACGTCAAGACCGTCGGTAACAGTATCGACTGCCGTTGGGGGCCAGGTGATGGAACAGCTTCGACTGTCAGTCTGCATCTCAGCACCTCAACCTCGCAGGCTGGGGCCGACGCCGAATGGCAGATCCTCAGCGCCGCCCTGCCGGTGCCGCTGAACGGGGTCGGCGAGCAGGCATTCATCTCGGCTGACACCGGATCTGACTCGATGCAGGCTGCCGTGCGATCCGGGAACGCCAACCTCGATATCAGGCTGACGGCCAAGAAGGGTGATGCCAAGGGCAAGGGCGCTCTGCGTGACGCTGCAGCGGCGATTGCCGCAGACATGCTCGGCTCACTGGTTCCGGCGTGAACCGACCCCGACCCCCGCGCCGGATCCTTGCCGAGGACGTCCTCGCTGGACGGGTGAATATCGATGCGTACCCGTTCCGTTACATGTATCTGTCGGTCCCGACGCCAATCCGGCCGGGCTCCGGCCGCACCGAGTTCGACGCTCGGGTCGACGTTGTCTTGGCGGCCGTAGAGATGCTCGAGACGCGTGGCTGGGAACTCGTTAATCTCGAGGAATTGGGTCAGATCGCTTTCATGCGACGACTTGAACGCTGAAGAGAATGGCGGCGTGTATGTTCGCTCATCATTCTGTTAGTGCGCGGTTGGTGTGCGCATGGCTCCCGCCAGGATTGTCAGTCGTGGACGAGCGTGTGGCATTTCGCAGGCGTTCCGCCTTGGCGGCGAGTGCCCAAGGCAGTCGAGCGACTCGGTGCATTAGGATTTAGTCTGACCGGCTTCGCCGGCGCCGGAGTATGAGGAATGCCGCTAGGCCGCCAAGGATGGCCAAGACGGTGGCACTCCCGAATAGGAGCGAAGAGCTGCCCATTGAACGTGTCGTGGGGGCTACCGCTCTACTTGTTGCGAATGGCGAAGAGCCGGCTGGCGGATTGTTTGCGCCGGTTGAGGGATTGGCGCTTGGCTGGTCCGTTGTGGCTGACGTACCTACCGACAGCGCTGCAATGATGTCCACAACGCCGTGCCCGTATTCCGGGTCAACGCCCGGAGCCCCTTTGTCGACAGCGGTGGATTCCAGACGGTCTACCACCTCACGCGCGCTCAACTCTGGGTATTTACTACGAATGAGTGCGGCCGCTCCGGCGACGATTGCCGACGAGTCGGAGGTGCCCGTGGCGGCCTTGTATCCGTTGTTTAGGCCGAGGCTCATTATGTCGGTGCCAGGCGCCATCAGGTCAAGGGCTGATCCGGTGGTCGAAATTGCGTCCCGATTCCCGCCCCGATCGACGGCGCCTACCGCTAGTACGCTAGGTACGAAGGCTGGAGCAGTGATCCTTCTATCATCCGGCAGGTTCCCTGCACTGGCGACGACCACGACGTTCGCTTCTTCGGCCGCTTTTAGTGCGGTGAACATGTTGGACGTGATGCCTCCACCGAGCGAGATATTGATTACCTTGGCCCCGTGCGCGACCGCCCACGAAACGGCGGAACCAAGATCACCCTTGAACTTCCCTCTTGTCAGAACCCTCACCGGAAGGATCTTGGCATCGGGTGCAATTCCAAGCGCTCCAGATTCATCACGTCCGTGGGCAGCAATTTCGCCGGCCATCGCCGTTCCGTGCCCGTCTATGTCGGTACGACCAGATCCGGCCGGATCTGTAAAATCCTTGCCAGGCAGAACGCTGCCCGACAGGTCACTGTGGTCAGCGACTCCTGAATCAATCACGGCAACGATCACGCCACGCCCGGTACTGATTCGATGAGCATCCGCAATTCTAAGCGATTTGAGGTGCCATTGCTGGCCTCGGATTGTATCTGCGTTCGCCGGGACCGCGAATGCGGTGGCGCTGATCCCGGCAAGTACCGCCGCAGTGGCGGCGAAAAGACGCCGGGTCATCTGCCCCTGCCGATGACGGGACCAGGATCGATCGGCCCGGGCTCTTCTGCCGGCACCACGACTGGGTCGACGCCCTCGTCTGTTGCCCATGGGTTATCCGGGTCCCAATGAGCAAGGCTCTCGCCGCCTTCGCGACGCTGCCGTCGGGCCGATTGACTAAGCATGGGTTCGCCGTGACCGACCGTGCCTGGACGCGATATGCCGAGGCGAGTCGCCTGACCGGTACGGCCCGCCGTGTTCGACTGAGGGTTAATCACGCCCCCAACTGGATTGACCCGGCTTGTTCCACCCGCGCGCAGTTGGCCGGCACCGGTGGAGCCATTGGGTATCTGCCCAATGAACCCGCTGCCTGGAGTCGAGCCGATCACCCCGCCGGATGGCATCGTGCCTATCCGTGGGGGCTGGATGCCCGGGTTGGGCCTGAGGGGACCACCGAGGCCTGCACCACCGCGCGTCGGCGTGAGTGCAATTGGCGGCTCTGGTGCGATGAGGCCAGCCGGTGGTGGTACCAGGCCAGGGCTCGGGAGTCCTGGAAACGTCGCCTGGCCTGGTCCTAGCGGTACGGGCGTTCCGCTCGGTGGCCCGGGAGCGATCGGAGGGGGCGTCGCGGTTGGCATTGGCTGCGCCCCGGTCAGTATCAGACCGCCGCCGAGGCTGGTTGCAGGTCCTGTGGGATGTGCAGGCACGGTCGGCGTCACCGCCGGATGCGTAGCGGGACCTGCTGGATGGGAGATCGTCGCTGTCGTGGTGTGAGGTGGTGCTGGGACAGGGATTAGCGGCGGAACCGATGCTCCGGAGTCCTCGCCGCCCTTACCGGGATCGCCGCCGGGGTGTCTTTCTACGGTGTACGGCAGGTACTCGGTGGGCTTCTGTAGCTCTGCTTGCCCGCTGATCACCGCGTTGCTGAGCTCGTACATGAGCACTCGCGCCTGATTGTTCAGTTGCTCCTGCTGCTCAGCCGAGACCGGTGGGTTCGTGGGCACAGGCGAGGCTTGCGGGCTTGGCGATGGCGAAGGGGTCGGGCTCGACGACGGCTTGGATGCAGCGGCCGCGGCGTCCTTCTGGGCCTGCCACATCGCGATGCTCGTCTTGTTGGCTGCGTACTGCTGGTAGATCGGCTCCAGCCGTGTCCGGGTGCTGGTGAGTGCCGACGTCACCGATGAGAATGCCGTGTAGTTGGCCGAGGCGGCCGCATGAGTCTCGCGCAAGTGATCGATGAGCTCGTCGAGTCGTGCGAGATAGGCCTTGGATGCCGGGCTCTTGTCAGGCGGCCATGCGGCAGCGAGGTTGGCGCGGTACTCCGTTACGCGACTGAGATGTTCCGACGTCAGCTCGGCGGTGCGGCGCCAGCCGCGGACGACCTCGTTGTGCGGGTCGGTGTGCTGATCGGCGATGGCATCCCACATCGAGTCGACGTCGTGTGCGAACCAGTCCGTGCCGCCGTAGCCGCCAACACCATCAGAGATCAGCATCTGGCGACTCCGTGCTCAAGGCATGCATGGACGGCTCGGTGGAGTCGAACGCCCGATCGACATCGCTGACCCGGGCGTGCGAGAAGGCATCGGAGCCGCGGTACTCGTCGCTGATTGTCCTGGCTGCCAGTGCAAACTGACCGGTGCCGTCGCGGAAGTTGAACACGTTGGCGAATGTCGTGGTCTGCACGTCGTAGTGATGGGTCACGAACGACTGGAGTTCGGGGAAGTTTGGCGCCGTGGGCAGCTCAGTGAGCATCGACGAGGTAACGAGGTCGAGATGTGGGGCGTACCCGTTGTCGACCTCCTTGAGCAGGCCGGCGGCGAAGTCCTCCATCGCCTGGATGTCGGCCTCGATGGCGCCGTAGTCGGCCAGCCAGGCTGGCGGCCGGTCCTCTTCAGGAATCATGAATCAGCCCTCCCCCGAGAGTGCGAGATCTCCCGGAAGAGTAGTCGGTGACGCGACGTCGTGGGGGGCTGGACGAAACGCAGTGGACGACCGCCGTGACCGTTCTGGAGCAGCCGATCTGCACTATCGGGGCAAACCGGAATCCCGCCAGGAGCCGGACCGGACCGCCGGACGGGCACTGCGCACCCAGGCGCTGGTCCGCGGCGGGAATGCCGGGGCGCCCGGCGTCACCGCCCGGCTGACCAGGGCGCCGACGAGCGCGGCCACCTCCTCGGCGGTCGGCGTGCCACGGACGACGCTGAACATGGTTTCAGGGTCCATCGACGCAGCTTACGACGCCGGTGGGGGCGTACGGTGACACGCGTCCCACAGACAGCTGATCAATTAGCTGCGGCTCGACAGGACCGGGTATTTTCTGCGTGATGTCTTCTTCTCCCCCGCTCGTAGTCGCCGACCGTTATCGCCTCGTTGCGCCACTCGGTCAGGGCGGGATGGGTCGTGTCTGGCGTGCGGTCGACGTGGTGCTGCACCGTGACGTGGCCATCAAGGAGCTCGTGCCGCCTCCAGGGCTGACGGTCGACGAGCGGCGGGAGATGCGGGAGCGGTCGCTGCGCGAGGCGCGCGCGATCGCCCGGCTCAACAACATCAATGTGGTTCGCGTCTTCGACGTGCTGCGTACGGATGCCGATCCGTGGATCGTCATGGAGTACGTGCCGTCGCGCTCCTTGCAGGACATTCTCGCCAGCGACGGCCCGTTCCCCGCGGTACGCGCGGCCGAGATGGGCCTCGGCATGCTCAACGCGCTGCGTGCCGCCCACCGGGCCGGCGTGGTGCACCGTGACGTCAAGCCGGGCAACGTGCTGCTCGGCGAGGACGGCCGGGTCGTGCTGACGGACTTCGGCCTGGCCACGGTCCCGGGTGACCCGAACGTGACCCGGACGGGCCTGGTCCTGGGCTCGCCTGCGTACATCGCACCCGAGCGCGCTCGGGACGGCACGGCCGGGCCCGCCGCGGACCTCTGGTCGCTCGGCGCGACGCTGTACGCCGCGGTGGAGGGGCAGTCGCCGTTCGCGCGGGCGTCCGCGATCGCCACCCTGGCCGCCCTGGCCACGGAGAATCCGCCGCCTGCCCGGAACGCCGGACCGCTCAAGCCGGTCCTCAACGGCCTGCTGCGTAAGGATCCGACGCACCGGATCAACGCCGACGAGGCCGAGCGTCTGCTTTCGCGCGCCACGGGGCGCCGGTCGAAGTTGACGTTCCCGATGAGTCCGACGATGCGGCGGCCAGGGGCCGGACGCGACCGCTCCGGACCTTCGTACGGCCCGCCGGTCGTGCCGGGCACCGGCTTCACCGCGACTGGCTCGGCCCCGGTCGTGCCGGGCCCCCGCCCGCCGATCTCACCGGCACGCCCTCCGGTGTCGCCCGGTCGGGCTCCAGTCTCCCCGGCGCTGCCGCCAGCGTCACCAGGCCGTCCGTCGGTGACGCCGGGCCGCGCTCCGGTCACACCGGCCGCGGACGGGCGCCCGGTCTTCACGCCGGGTAAGGCCACGGTCGGGCGCCGGCCGGCGCCCGAGACGCCCACGCGGATCGACCAGCCCAAGGCCGCCGGCCCCCGCCTGGATGCCACCCGGGTGGACACCCCGCCGGTCCGCGACAGCGGGCGTCCGAGGAGGACACCATCCGGTACGGCTACGCCACCGGCCCCGCCTGCGGGCACCACCGCGCCCCCATCGGGTCCCGCTGCGGACGAGACCATGCGCGGGTCGCGTACCGGCGCAGCCTTGACGGCAGACCAGATCGCAGCCCACCGCCGCCAACCGGCAGCACGCATCGAGGTGCCTGCGCCGCCCCGGCCAGGCGGCCCCACGACAGAAACTGCCGCACCCCGGCCAGGCGTCCCGACGACAGAGGCCGCCGCACTCCGGCCAGGCGGCCCGACGACAGAAACTGCCGTGCCCCGGCCAGGCGGCCCGACAGCAGAGACTGCAGCGTCCCGGTCGGCCGGCCAGACAGCAGGATCTACCGCGCCTCGGTCGGGTGTCGAGACGGCGGTTCCCGCCCAGCCTCGGCCTGACGGCGAGATCGAGAGCCCGTCACCGGCTGACCGGCCGGACGGTGACCAGCGGTCGGACCGGCGCAAAACCGCCGCCCCGCAGGTCGATGCCGAGGCGTCCGCTGCGGTCGCGGAGCGCGCGAACACCTCGGACGAGGGCCGGACCGATCCCTCCGCCAATCAGCCGGAGATGCCGGTCGAGCCCAATGCGGCCGTCGCAACAGACGCGAAGGCAGTCGACGCGATCGATGCGGGCGCCCAGGCGCAGGCCGCGGACGCCAAGGGCACCGGAACCCGGGCCGCCGAGGATGCCGATACGCACGGGGACTCGGAGGCCGTCACCAGCGACTCGCACGTCGTCGGAGGCAGGGCGGACCTCATCAAGCCGGACGCGGCCGATGGAGGCGAAGGGCGAACGGCGCCGGCGGACGACTCCACCGGCGCGGAGGCGGGCGCGCAGCCGGGCGCGCCGGCCGCGAACCAGGTCGGGGCAGGGCCTGCGTCGCAGCCCAGCACGGCGGCCACCAAGCCCAAGACCGGTGCCAAGCCCACGGTCGGTGCGCGGGCGGGCGCCGGATCGACCAGCAAGGCCTCCCGAAAGAAGGGCCGAGGTCGCAACACAACAAAGACAGGTACGGCGTCCACCGCCCCGGTCGGCACCGAGTCGAGCGGTCCGGCGCCGACGTCCGCAGCCAGCGATCCGGCGACGATCACGCCCGCGGACGCACCGGCCATCGCCTCCGACGACGCACCCGGGACCGCAGCAGACAGCGGCGCCCAGAAGTCGTCGACGACCCCCACGCAGACCCGGCGGGGAGCCGGTGCGGCGGCGAGGACGTCGACGGCGAACGCCACCGGCGACACCCCCGCCCGAGTGGCGGCAGCCGGAGCGAAGTCGGACGGCACCGCGAACCCGCCCGACGCGTCCGCGGCGCAGCTGGACGGCACCGCGACCAAGTCCAACGGCACCGCGACCAAGTCCAACGGCACCGCGACCAAGTCCAACGGCACCGCGACCAAGTCCAACGGCACCGCGAACGAGTCCGACGGCACCGCGAACAAGTCCGACGGCACCGCGAAGGAGCCCGACGGGACCGCAAGTGAGCCGGATACGGCCACGAAGCTGCTGGACAAGGCGGGAAAGAAGCCCGCCACGTCCGCGGCCGCCCGGACATCAGCCAAGGGGGCAACCGAGGCAGCCGGCAACGCCGTCAACAAGGCACCCTCCTCAGCCCGCGACACGGCCGGGACCGGCAAGCCCGCGCGCACAGCCGGCGGAGGGGGGCCCCAGCTTCTGGACCTCCAGGCCGCCGCCGATTCACCGGACGCCGCCTCCAGGACGGACTCGGGTGCCCCCGCCGGGGCGGACCCGTCCGCCGGGCTCACGACGGCGACCGCCCCGGACGGCGACCAGGCGGCGAGCGGCGACCAAGCGGCGGGCGGTGCCCAGACGGCGAGCGGCGACCAGGCGGCGAGCGGTGCCCAGGCGGCGAGCGGTGCCCAGGCGGCGAGCGGCAACCAGGCGGCGAGCGGCAACCAGGCGGGCGGTAACCAGGCGGACGGTGACCTGACCACTAAGGTTCCGGCGGCTTCCTCCGCGGTGGGCGTGCCGCTGGCGCGGACCGCGACGGACCATCCCGGCAGCGCCGGGCGCACCGGCATCGGCCGGCGCGGAAGAGCGGCCACCGGCGCGGATGCCACGAGCGTGGTGTCCCAGGGGTCGTTCGGTAGCGCATCGACCGGTCGGCCCGCGTGGCAGCCGATGCCGGTGCGGAACCCGTCGTCCGGCCCTCGGGGTGTCACCGTGTTCGGGACGACGCTGACCCGGCGGCAGACCGCCATCGGTGTCGCCATCCTGCTCGCGCTGGTCCTGGTCCTGGTGCTCATCGTGCGGGCGGCCGCCGGTGGCGGCGAGGACACGAAGACCCCCGAGCACAAGGGGGGCAACGCCCCGAGCGCGGCGGCCTCGGCGCCGGCCGTTCCAGCACCGAGCCAGCGGGCATCTACGCCCCAGAGCAGTACGCCCCAGACGAGTGCCACCCCCAGTACGCCGCAGACCAGCGGCACCTCGCCGTCGGCCGCCCTGCCCGCAGGCTGGCGCATCTACCAGGACAAGTCGGGCTTCTCCATCCCGCTGCCGGGCGACGCGGAGATCTCGCAACCGGGCCGCGAGGTGCACGTGAAGTGGGACAACCGGCTCCTGATCATCGACCAGACGGACCAGCCGCAGCCGGACCCGCTGGCCGACTCGAAGCAGCAGGAGCAGGACCGGCGCAACTCGAAGTACCGCGACTACCAGGCGGTACGGCTGAAGGCGGTGAAGTACTTCTACAAGGCCGCGGACTGGGAGTTCTTCTACACCACCGACAGCAACAACCGGCAGCACGTGTGGAAGCGCAACTTCCTGTCCAGCCCGGACCGGGCGTACAGCATCGGTATGTACGCACTGCCCGAGGACTGGGATTCGGCCAGCCAGGAGATGAAGACCATCCTCAAGGGGTTCACGCCGAAGCCCTGACCGTCCGGGCATCAGAGCGCTGATCGACTACGCTCGCGGGCTGTGTCGACCGATGGACTGACGGACCTGTGGGACAAGCTGTTCGGCGCCCAGCCGGACCCGCCCGCGCTGCTGGTGCTGGTCACCGCGCTGGTGGCGCTCGTGGTGGTCGCGGTACGCCCGCTGTGGCGGATCGCGCGCAACGCGATCACCATCGCGCACGAGGGCGGTCACGCCCTGGCGGCGCTGCTGACCGGCCGCAAGCTGCGCGGCATCCGGCTGGAGTTCGACACGTCCGGGCTGACGCTGTCGGCGGGGCGGCCGACGGGGCCGGGAATGATCCTGACGCTGCTGGCGGGCTACATCGCGCCGCCGCTGGTCGGGCTGCTCGGCGCCTGGCTGCTCGGCGGGAACCGCATCACCCTGCTGCTGTGGCTCGCGGTCGTGTTGCTGCTGCTCATGCTGATCAACATCCGGAACGTCTTCGGCGCGGTGTCGCTGATCGTCACGGGCGCGATCGTGTTCGTCGTCTCCTGGTACGCCACCCCGCAGGTGCAGGCGGCGTTCGCGTACACGGGGGTGTGGTTCCTGCTGCTCGGTGGGCTGCGCCCCGTCGGTGAGCTGCAGAAGCTCCGCAGCCGGGGCCGGATGCCGGAGTCGGACGCCGACCAGCTCGCGCACCTCACGCACCTACCCGCGCTGTTCTGGGTCGGCACGTTCGGCCTGGTCAACTTCGCGGTGCTGGTGGTGGGCGCGTTCCTGCTGGCCGGGCAGTGGCTGACCGACCTCGGCGTCACCGGCTGAAAACCTACAGCGGGATGTTGCCGTGCTTCTTCGGGGGCAGGGTCTCCCGCTTGGTGCGCAGCATCCGCAGCGCCCGGGTGACCTGCGCCCGCGTCTGGGACGGGGAGATCACCGCGTCCACATAGCCGCGTTCCGCCGCGATGTACGGGTTGGCGAGCGTGTCCTCGTACTCCTCGATGAGCTGCGCCCGCGTCGCCACCGGGTCCTCGGCGGCGGCCAGCTCGCCGCGGTAGAGGATGTTCACGGCGCCCTGCGCGCCCATCACCGCGATCTGCGCGGTGGGCCAGGCGAAGTTCATGTCGGCGCCCAGGTGCTTGGAACCCATGACGTCGTACGCGCCGCCGTACGCCTTGCGGGTGATGACGGTGACCTTGCCGACGGTGGCTTCGGCGTACGCATAAATCAGTTTGGCCCCGCGCCGGATGATGCCCTCCCATTCCTGGCCGGTGCCGGGCAGGAAGCCGGGCACGTCCACGAACGTGAGCACCGGGATGTTGAAGGCGTCGCAGGTCCGGACGAACCGGGCCGCCTTCTCGGAGGCCGCGATGTCGAGCGTGCCCGCGAAGTGCATGGGCTGGTTCGCGACGACGCCGACGGGGCGGCCCTCGACCCGGCCGAAGCCGATCACGATGTTCTGCGCATACAGCGGCTGGACCTCGAGGAAGTCGTCGACGACGGCCTCGACGACCTTGCGGATGTCATACGGCTGGTTGGCCGAGTCGGGGATGAGCGAGTCCAGAGCCAGATCGGCTTCGTTGGGCTCGAGGTCCGCCGGATCGTCGAAGGTGGTCGGTTCGTCCAGGTTGTTGCTGGGGAGGTACGAGAGGAGCGCGCGCACGTAGTCGATCGCGTCGTCCTCGTCGGTGGCCAGGTAGTGGGCGTTGCCGCTGCGGGTGTTGTGGGTGCGGGCGCCGCCGAGTTCCTCCATGCCGACGTCCTCGCCGGTGACGGTGCGGATGACGTCAGGTCCGGTGATGAACATGTGGGAGGTCTGGTCGACCATCACGGTGAAGTCGGTGATCGCGGGGGAGTACACCGCCCCGCCCGCGCACGGGCCCATGATCAGGGAGATCTGCGGGATGACGCCGCTGGCGCGTACGTTGCGGAAGAAGATGTCGGCGTACAGGCCGAGGGCGACGACGCCCTCCTGGATGCGGGCGCCGCCGGAGTCGTTGATGCCGATGATCGGGCAGCCGATCTTCATGGCGAGGTCCAGCACCTTGACGATCTTCTCGCCGAAGACTTCGCCGAGGGACCCGCCGAAGACCGTGAAATCTTGGGAGAACACGCACACCTGGCGGCCGTCGACGGTGCCGTAGCCGGTGACCACGCCGTCGCCGTACGGGCGGTTGGAGTCCAGGCCGAAGTTGGTGGAGCGGTGCCGGGCCAGTTCGTCCAGCTCCACGAACGAGCCCTCGTCGAGCAGCATCGCGATGCGTTCGCGGGCGGTCTTCTTGCCGCGGGCGTGTTGCTTCTCCACGGCGCGCGCGGAGCCGGCGTGTACCGCCTCCTCGACCCGGCGGTCCAGGTCGGCCAGCTTGCCTGCGGTGGTGTGGATGTCGGTCCTGGTCGCGTCCTGCTGGGTGGTCACGGGTACCGTCCTCACGCTCTCTGCGCCACGCCGTCGTCGCCGTGGGTTGCCGCTCGCCGTGATCGTAGTCAGCCACACGCGGGGCGTCGCTACGGGTGCGTTTCGCACTCAATACCCCATTCGTTACTTCCCCCGTGACGAACTGGATGACCGTTACCGGCATCGCCCTGATCTGTGTGGGGCTTGTCCTGCTGGTCGCGTTCCGGGCCGTGCTTTTCGGCGGGCGGAAGCGGAAGCAGGCCCGGGCGGCGCGTGAGGTCGCGGCGAACCGCCGGGCGCAGCTGCCCGCCGCCCCGGCGGACGATCCCTGGGCCGCGGACCTCCCCCCGGCCTCGGCGGACGGCCCCTGGGCCGCGGACCTGCCGCCCGCCTCGGCGGACGGTCCCTGGGCCGCCGAGCAGTCCGCGGAAGAGCCGTGGGACGCGTCGGGCGGGCATCCCGGTCGGCCGGTCCGCAGGGGCAGCGCACGCCGCCCCCGGACGGCGGACGACGCGGTGCCGGCGACCGGCGGGCGGATCGATGCGGCGGCGGGGCGCGTGCCCGCGCGCCGCTCGCGCGGCAACGGCACCGCGGCGGGCCGCACCCGGCCCCGGGCCGGCGGCTTCGGCGACGACCGCATCGACGGCCCAGACCCGGGGTACGCAGACGGCGCAGACCCGAGGTACGCCGACGGCGCAGATCCGAGGTACGCAGACGGCGCAGATCCGAGGTACGCCGACGGCGCGGGCCAGGGATACGCCGACGGCACGGGCTCCGGGTACGCCGACGACGTTGAACCGGGATACCCGGCGAAGGCGGGCGTGCGGCGTGGAGCGCGCGGCGAACGCCGGACGGTGTGGCTCGATCCGGATCCCGAGGCCGGCCCCGTGGTGCGGTCCGTGCCGGTCGTCGCGGGCGCCGCCGAGACGGCATCCGGCCCGGCAGCCTCCGACGAGGGCGCGGCCGACGACATCGTGGACGAGCCGGGATCCCGGCGTTTCCGGCGGCGCAAGGGCACCACCGGCGCGGTGCAGCGACGCCGCCGCCGCGAAGAGGACGAGGATTCCCCATACGTGCTGGCCTCCCTGGGCCTGGCCGACGAGGACCCATCGGACGGTGACGACCTGTTCGAGGCGCCGGACCAGGGCGCCCGGCTGTCCGACGGGGAACGAGCCGATGTGTACGGCGGCGCCGGTGAGCCGCGCCCGACCGGGCCGTCCGGTTCCGGCGAATTCGGCGACCCGGATGACCCGCACGGGTCGGGTGACTTCTCCGGTACCGCATTCACCGGCCCCGGCGCGGCGGCCGACGCAGATGAACCAGCCGGCCCGGACGGCCCCGCCGATCCCGGACTGGTCGCCTCCGGGCTCGCAGGCTCCGGCTCGTCGGGCTCCGGCTCGTCGGGTTCGGGGCTGTCAGGTTCGGGCATGGCGGGCTCCGGCATGGGAGGCTCCGGCATGGGCGGCTCCGGCATGGGAGGCTCCGGGCTGGCGGGTTCCGGGCTGGCGAGCTCCGGAATGGACGATGAGGGATCGCCCGGCTCCATGATGGTCGGCCGCTCGGTGGATGGCGGCGGAAGCGGGGGCACGGGAGGCTCCGGCGCCGCGGCCGGTTCCGGCGGGATCTCCGCGACGCTGTTCGACGATGACCTGGCGGACGAGGGGATGCGGTCCAGCGCCGGGGTGGGGCTCGACCGGGGCGAGTTCGCGCGAAGCGAGTTCGACCGGCCCGGTAACCCCGGGGATCCCGAGCCGCTCTCGCCGTACCGGGCTGCCGCTCCGGCGCCGCGCGGGTGGCCGGCGGACCGCTCCGACCAGCGCTACGGCGACCGGGTCGAGGGTTGGGTACGCCCGCAGTACCGCGAGATGCCCGTGGCCGATACCGCCGGCGCGTACTGGACACCCGCCCCGGACGGCCCGTACGTGGAGCCCTCCGCCAACGGGTACGGGTGGCCGGTGCCGGTCGAGCGGCTGCCCGCCGCGCCGCCGTACGAGCCGGTGACCGGGTTCGATGAGCCGCCGGTGTCCGATCTGACCACGGTGGTGCCGAGCTGGCCGCCGATCGGGGAGACGACCAACCAGCCGCGGTTCGCTCCGGCGCGGGACAGCGGCGCCGGGATCCTCTGGGGTTCCGCGCGAGACGACACGGTCTGGGGCGACTCCGGTGCGGACGGAACCTCCGATCCGCACGGCTGGCCACCGGCGGGGCCGGGCCGCCGCTCGCCGGGGCCGCTGGGCGATCCGGTCGACGACCGGGTCGACGGGCGGGTCCGTGACCAAGGGTCCGCGCCGCGTTTCGGCGGTGCGGCACGCCGTCCCGGACCGCCACGGGGTTCGGTACCGGTGCCGGGTTCGCTGCCCGGTCCCGGTTCGCAGCGCGGCTCGGGTTCGCTGCCCGGTTCGGGTTCGCAGCGCGGCTCGGGTTCGCTGCCCGGTTCGGGTTCGCAGCGCGGTTCGGGTTCGTCGCCGATGACCGGGTTCGGTCGGCCCCGCGAGTTGGGCGCGCCGTCGGGCCCGGGGGTGGCCCCGATGCAGGGTCTCGGCCCGGCGCGCGGGTTCGGGCGGGCAGCCGGGCTCGGGCGACCGTCGGGGTACGCCCCGGCGCAGGGCGTCCGGCCGGAAGCCGTTCCCCTGCCGGCCGACGACCCTGGTCTGCGGGCCAGGCCGCGTCCTCGGCCCCGGCCGCGTCCGGGCGGTGCGGAGTCCCGCAGCACGGTCTACGTCAGCCGGCACGCCGCCGATCCGGGCTGATATCGACCCGAACCGCGGAGATGACCGCGACGGGTGTGGGCAGCGACCGCGGGGCTAGGGTGAGCGGATGCCGCCTTCGCCCTACGCGGATCTGGAGCGCCCGCCGCTGGTCGCGCGTGCCCTCGAACGGGGCCTGCTCACCCCCGGCGGCCTGTGGCGGCGGCTCGACCTGCGTACCGAAACCGACTCGACCAACGCCGACGTGGCGGCCGCCGCCCGCGCGGGCGAGCCCGAGGGCCTGATCGTGGTGGCCGAGCAGCAGTTGGCGGGGCGGGGTCGGCGCGGCCGGGACTGGGTGTCGCCGGCCCGTGCGGGCCTGACGGTCAGTGTGCTGTTGCGCCCGGGTCAGCCGGTGCCCGCCCGCGACTGGCCCGCCGTCCCGGCCCGGGCGTACGGATGGCTGCCGTTGCTGGCCGGTGCGGCGCTGCGCGCGACCGTCGAGAAGCTGACCGAGCTGGACGTGGCCGTGAAGTGGCCGAACGACCTGCTGGTGCGGACCGCGGGCGGCGAGGCCAAGTGCGCCGGCATCCTGGCCGAGATCGTGGACGACGCGGTGGTGCTCGGCATCGGCCTCAACGTCACGACCCGCCCGGAGGAGCTGCCGCCGGTGCCGACGGGCCTGCCGGCCACGTCGTTGCGGGCGGCGGGCGCGGAGATGACCGACCGGGATCCGCTGTTGCGATCGCTGCTGCGCGGCCTCGCCCAGTGGTACGCGGGCTGGCGCGACACCGGCGGCGACGCGGAGATGTGCGGGCTGCTGGGCGTGTACCGGGACGGCTGCGCGACCCTCGGGCGGTCGGTACGCGTGCTGTTGCCCGCCGGCGACGAGATCACCGGTACGGCGACCACGGTGGACCCGGACGGCCAGTTGGTGATCCGGACGGCTGACGGTGAGCGGCGTGTCTCCGCCGGTGACGTGGTGCACGTACGCTGACCCGCGTGCGTTTCCCGGACGATGTGCTCACCGACGAGGAGGACGTCGTCCTCCACCTGCATCCGCACGCCCGGGTGGCGATTCTGCCGAGCCTGGTCCTGCTGGTCACGCTCGCCGTGATGATCGTGGCCTGGGTGATGCTGCCGACGAACGCCGGTGGCCGGATCGGCGTCTGGGTGGTCGGGGTGATCTGCCTGGTGGTGGCGGTGCGCCGGGGCGTCTGGCCGCTGCTGGTGTGGCGCTGTACCCACTACGTGGTCACGGACGAGCGGATCCTGCTGCAGGACGGGGTGCTCGCCCGGGAGCGGCGGGATCTGCCGCTGGCCCGCGTCAACGACCACGCGATGTCGCAGTCGCTGCTCGACCGGCTGCTCGGCTGCGGCACGCTGACCGTCGACTCCATCGGCGACCACGTCGCGGTGCTGGCGTCCGTGCCGCACGTGCACGAGGTGCAGACGACCCTGTACGAGCTGATCGAGCACGACCGCCTGCGCCCGGACGACGACGAGCCCGGCAACGAGCCTGAGGACGACGAGCCTGACGACGACGAACCGGCGGCGGACGCGGTCCCCCGCGCGAGGGACCGCCGCGGATGGCGGGCGGTCCGGGGCTGAGGGACCGCGGGCTCAGCTGCCGGAACGGGCGGGGCGTTCGGCGTCCAGCTCGGCCAGCTCGATCTCGCGTTCCAGCTCGGCGAGCTGCGCGGCGCTGCCGGGCTGGTGCTCGGCGCTGAACTCGGCGAGCCCGGCGGCCGGGTCCAGTTCGGTGATGGCGTCCTCGTGGCCGTCGACCGGCGGCTTGAGGAACACGAACGTGCGGTACGCCCAGAACCGGAAGACCGTGGCGATCCCTGTCGCGAACAGCGTGACGCCCATGATGGCGAGCTTGTGGTCGGACTCGTTCAGGCCCACGCCGTACTTGGCGACGGCGACCGCGCCGGACTGGATGAGCATCCCGACGAGGTTGAAGCCGAAGAACAGGGTGTACTCACGGCGCAGCGCGCTGCGGGTGTGGTGCCGGTAGGTCCAGTACCGGTTGGCCAGGTAGGCCAGCGTCGTCGTGATGACCGTGGCGATCACGGTGGCCTTCACCGCGCCGATGGGCATCGTCACGTAGAAGATGGCCATGTAGAGCACGGTGTTCGCGGCGCCGATCACGCCGAAGGCGAGCGCCTCGGGGACGAGACGGCGGAGCCGTTCCGTCAGCGAGCGGGCTGGGGGCATCTGGTCAACCTTACGGGAGGGCGGATGGGTGCCACGGCGGGTTGGGGGCGGTGACGGCGGCGTCACATGCGGGGTACGGGGGTGAGCCCGGGGTCCGTGGTGCCCGGTGCGGGTGAGAGGGGTTCCGCGGCGGCAGCGGCGCGGAACACGAAGCGGCGGTACGACCAGAAGCGGAACAGGGTGCCCAGCACGCCGCCGACGAGCAGGCCGGAGATGTTGTCCGCGAGTGGGCTCTGCAGCGCGGGCCAGAGCTGGCCGAGCCCGTAGTGGCTGACGGCCAGGCAGGCGAGGCCGATGCCGAGCCCGGCCGCGTTGAGGAAGAAGAAGGTGGCGTACTGCCGGGCCATGCTGTGGTGCTCCCGGTGCCGCCAGGTCCAGAAGCGGTTGCCGGTGAAGGCGACCGTGGTGGCGACGACCGTGGAACCGGTCTTGGCCAGCAGGGTCTCCACGTCGAGCTGGAGCAGCACGTTGAAGACGGCCAGGTCGACGGCGAACGCGATGGCACCGACGACGCCGAACTTGCCGACCTCCTGCACCAGCGCACTCAGCCGGGCGCGCAGGCCGGAGGTCTGCGTCGGCGGGGTCTCTGGCACGGAATCGAGACTACCGGCGCATGTCACCCGGCGCCGTCCCCCTGAGCGTCCCGTGAGCGACTCTTAACCCGCGGGCTCGGCATGGTGACGTTGCCGGTACGGACGGTAACGAGTTACGTCCAAATCGGCGATTTCGGCCAGCCGGCCCCGGCAGCCGCCGCACCACCGCAGGTGGGCGCGCAGTCGCGCGGTATCGCGGTTGGCCAGCCGGCCCCGTACGTGTCCGCCGAGCCGGTCGCCGGTCCACCGGCATTCGGGCTGTTCGGCGATGGCCACGTGCTGCTGCAGGTAGCGCTGGCGCAGCCCCTCCCGGGCGCGGTGGGCGAGCACGGCTACCGCGTTCGGGGTGAGGCCCAGCAGCGGGGCGACCTCGGCCGGGCTCGCTCCTTCCACCTCTGTATGCCAGAGCACGTCGCGCCATCGGGCGGGCAGCTGGCTGAAGGCGCGGGCGGCGAAGGTGCGTTCCAGCCGGTCCAGTGCCGGGTCGAGGAACGGTTCCCCCGGGTCGTAGCGGGTGAGGTCGTCGGTGAACTCCAGCCGCCGGTCCCGGCGGGCCCGGTGGTAGCAGACGTGCCGGAGGGTGGTGTGCAGGTACGCCCGGAAGGCGACGAGCGGTCCCCGTCCGGCCCGCAGCGCGGCGAACACGTTGGTGAAGGTCTCGGCGACCAGGTCGTCCGCGTCGGCGGGATTCGGGGCAAGGGTGTGGGCGAGCTGCTTGGTCGCCGCGGAATGCCGCTGGTAGAGGGTCCCGTACGCGGCCGCGTCTCCGGCGCGTACGGCGGCGAGCAGATCGGTGTCCGTGTCGCTGCCCGGGATCGCCATTCCTGCCTCCTGACGACGATGGGGAGGAAAGCCCGATTACGTGCAAGTTTAGGCAGCTTGGTCTGGTTTGTGAAAGTCGAGGCAGGACGCGGGTCAGAGCAGCTTCGTGCGCACACATGCGCTGACTTCCGAAAGATCAATCGTGAACGCGCACAAACACCGAGGATTGTGCGGTTGTCCACAGGGTGAACCGATGAACTGAACGGTCGATCGGCTTACGCTCAGGTGACTCCCGTGACATACGAGGCCGTCCGCGGCCTGACTCGTCGCAGGTCAGTGCCGACCGAAGGAGATCCACGAATGTCTTTGCCCGCTGTCACCGCCCCCACCCGCCACCAACGCCTGCTCGACTGGATCGACGAGGTCGCCGCACTCACCACCCCGGACGCCATCGTCTGGTGCGACGGTTCCGAGCAGGAATGGACGCGCCTCACCGACGAGCTGGTCGAGGCCGGCTCACTCGTCCGCCTCAACGCGGAGAAGAAGCCGAACTCCTTCTGGGCCCGTACCGATCCCGGTGACGTCGCCCGCGTGGAGGAGCGTACCTACATCTGCTCCGTCGACCCGGCCGACGCCGGACCGACCAACAACTGGATGGCGCCTTCCGAGATGAAGGCGACCATGACCGAGCTGTACCGCGGCTGCATGCGCGGCCGCACGATGTACGTCGTACCGTTCTGCATGGGCCCGCTCGACGCGCCCAACCCGATGTTCGGCGTCGAGCTGACCGACAGCCCGTACGTGGTCGCCTCGATGAAGATCATGACCCGGATGGGCACCACGGTGCTCGAGGCCATGGGCGACGACGCGCCGTTCGTGCCCGCCCTGCACTCCGTCGGCGCGCCGCTGGAGGCGGGCCAGCAGGACGTGGCCTGGCCGTGCAACGAGACCAAGTACATCTCGCACTTCCCGGAGACCCGCGAGATCTGGTCGTTCGGCTCCGGCTACGGCGGCAACTCGCTGCTCGGCAAGAAGTGCTTCGCCCTGCGCATCGCCAGCGTCGCCGCCCGCGACGAGGGCTGGCTGGCAGAGCACATGCTGATCATGAAGCTGACCTCGCCCGAGGGCGACGTCCGCTACATCGCCGCCGCGTTCCCGTCGGCCTGCGGCAAGACCAACCTGGCCATGCTGGAGCCGACCATCCCGGGCTGGAAGGTCGAGACCATCGGCGACGACATCGCCTGGATGCGTTTCGGCGAGGACGGTCGCCTGTGGGCCACCAACCCCGAGTACGGCCTGTTCGGCGTCGCGCCCGGCACGGACTACAAGACCAACCCGAACGCGATGCGCACCCTGGCGAAGGGCAACTCCCTCTTCACCAACGTGGCGCTCACCGACGACGGTGACATCTGGTGGGAGGGCATGGGCGAGCCGCCCGCGCACCTGACCGACTGGCACGGCAACGACTGGACGCCGGGCTCCGACGCCCTGTCCAGCCACCCGAACAGCCGCTTCTGCACCCCGATCACGCAGTGCCCGATCCTGGCGCCGGAGTACGACGACCCGCGCGGCGTGCCGATCGACGCGATCCTGTTCGGCGGCCGCCGCAAGACCACCATCCCGCTGGTCACCGAGGCCCGCGACTGGTCGCACGGCGTCTACCTCGGCGCGACCCTGTCGTCGGAGACCACGGCCGCCGCGGTCGGCCAGGTCGGCGTCGTACGCCGCGACCCGATGGCGATGCTGCCGTTCATCGGCTACCACGCCGGTGACTACTTCCAGCACTGGATCGAGATGGGCAAGGGTGCCGGCGGCGACGCCGACAAGCTGCCCAAGGTGTTCTACGTCAACTGGTTCCGCCGCGGCGACGACGGCCGGTTCCTGTGGCCGGGCTTCGGCGAGAACTCCCGGGTGCTCAAGTGGGTCGTCGAGCGCCTCGAAGGCCGTGCCGCCGCCGTGGAGACCCCGGTCGGCCACGTGCCGACGCCGGACGCGCTCGACCTGACCGGGCTCGACCTGTCCGCCGAGGACCTGGAGGCTGCGCTGCGCGTCGACCGCGAGGAGTGGCTGGCCGAACTGCCGCTGGTCACCGAGTGGTTCGAGAAGATGGGCGACAAGCTGCCCGCCGTCCTGTGGTCCGAGCTGGACGCTCTGCGCGCCCGGCTCAACGCCGCCTGATCCACCGATCCAGCGCGCCCGCACCCCTTCTGGGGTGCGGGCGCTGCTGTGTAGCGTGCGGACGTGAGCCGCCTTCGACCGCCGCCCCGAGGTGCCCACAGGTGAGCCGCGGCTCCCTGTCGGCTGGTCCCCGGTTCGACGTCGCGGTCGTCGGGGCCGGTCCCGCCGGTGCGGCCGCGGCGCTGGCCGCCTGCCGCGCCGGGGCCCGGACCCTGCTGCTCGACCGGGCCGACTTCCCTCGCGACAAGCCGTGCGGCGACGGCATCGCCGCCGACGCCCTGGACATCCTGGCCGGCCTCGGCGTGCCCGACGCCGCGCGGGGCTGTCCACCGATCGGCCGCCTGCGGTTGGTGGCGCCGGGCGGCGCCACGGTCGCCCGTCCGCTGCCGCGCCCGGCATACACCGTGCCGCGCCGGATCTTCGACGCCCGCCTGGTCGTCGCGGCGGTCGCGGCCGGGGCCGAGCTGCGGCGGCACACGGTACGGACGGTCCGCGACGACGGCGACGAGGTCCGGGTCGACGGCTACCGGGCCGCAGTGGTGATCGGTGCCGACGGGGCCGGTTCGGTGGTGCGGCGCGCCCTCGGCCACCCGCCCAACCCGCCCGGCCATCTCGCCCTCGCCATCCGCGGCTACGCCCCGTGGAACGACACCAAACCCGATGGCGCGGAACAGCTCATCGTCACCACCAGCGCCCGCTGGCCCGCGTACGCATGGGCGTTTCCGCTCGGCGACGGCACCGCCAACGTCGGATACGGGGAGGTGCTGCGCGGCGCGCCGCTGAGCCGGGCGTACCTGCTGGAGCGCCTGGCCGGGCTGCTGCCCGGCGCCGACCCGACCGGCCTGCGCGCCCACCACCTGCCGTTGTCCACCCGGCGACCGCCGCCGGCGCGCGGCCGGGTGCTGCTGGCCGGGGACGCCCTGTCACTGATCAATCCCTTCACGGGCGAGGGCATCTTCTACGCGGTGCTCTCCGGTGCGCTGGCGGGCGCGGCGGCGGCCGGGGCGCCCCACGAAGCCGCCGCCCGGTACACCGCCGCGCTGCGCCGCCGCCTCGGCCGCCACCTGCGGCATTCCGGGGCGGCCACCCGGCTCACCCAGCGTCCGCAGGTGGTGGACGCGGCAGTGCGGGCGGCGCACCGGCACGGAGCCGTCTTCGACCGGATGGTCGATCTGGGGGTCGGTGACGGGGTTTTCGACATTCGGACTATCGGGCGCATCGCCGCGGAGCTGCTGCGCCCCGGACCGGTCCGGCCTTGAGTGCCGTGACACTGCGGATAGGCTTGGCGTGATGAGTCTGCGGTCCCTGGTCTACTCGGTGTATGAGCGGCGGCTCGCCCGGAAGCTGGTGGGCAAGCCGGTGCCGCGCCATGTCGGGGTGATGTGCGACGGCAACCGTCGCTGGGCCAGGGAAATGGGTTACGTCGACCCCAATGACGGCCACCGGGTCGGCGCCGCCCGGGTCAAGGAGCTCCTGGCCTGGTGCGACCAGGCCGGCATCGAGCACGTCACGCTGTACCTGCTGGCCACGGACAATCTCCAGCGCCCCGCGGCCGAACTCGACCCGCTGCTGAAGATCATCGAGGCGCTGGCCACCGAGCTGGCCGAGGACGGCAACCCGTGGCGGCTGCGCATCGTCGGCGCCCTCGACATCCTGCCCGCGGCCACCGCTACCGCGCTCAAGGCGGCCCAGGAGAAGACCCGCGACCGCACCGACGGCGTCGAGGTCAACATGGCGGTCGGGTACGGCGGCCGGCGCGAGATCGCCGACGCGGTCCGCTCGCTGCTGCACGAGAACGCCGCCGCCGGGCGCACCATCGAGGAGATGGCCGAGATCCTCGACGTCGAGCACATCGCCGAGCACCTGTACACCCGCGGCCAGCCCGACCCGGACCTGGTCATCCGTACGAGCGGGGAGCAGCGCCTCTCCGGCTTCCTGCTGTGGCAGTCGGCGCACTCGGAGTTCTACTTCCACGACGCCAACTGGCCCGACTTCCGCCGCATCGACTTCCTGCGCGCCCTGCGCTCCTACGCCGGCCGCCAACGCCGCTACGGCGCCTGACCGGCGAGCCGAATCAGCCGCGGAAGGCGGGGAGGGCGTCGGCCAGGAAACGGGCCACCGCCTCGGGGGACTCCAGCGTCAGGTCGGCGGCACTGGACAGCTCCGCGCCGGTCTCCGGGTTCGCGACCGCCACGCACATACCGAAGAAGCCGGGGTCGAGGGCTTCGCGGGCGCGCAGCGCGTCGAACGCCTTGACGTCGGACATGTCGTCGCCGAAGTACCAGGCGCAGCCCGCGGTCAGCACGGCCTCGCTGATCACCATGCCCTTGTCCTGGTCGACCGGCGGCTTCAGCTCCACCACCATGCGGCCACGCTGGATCCGCAACCCGAGCCGTTCGGCCTGCTCGTGCGCCCAGCGCTCGACCTGGTCGGCGAGCTGCGGCGCGGTGCGGTAGTGCAGGGCCACGGACAGCCGCTTGTACTCCACCAGGGTGGCGTCGGGCAGTTCGGCGCGGGCCTGCTCGGCCAGGTCGGCCATCGCGGGGACCCACGGCAGCGCGGCGGGCTCGGTGACCACCTCACCCTCGTGCAGCACCTCCAGGCCGTACAGGCCGTAGAGGTCGACGTGGGTGAGCCGGGCGAAGCGCGACTGCAGGAAGCTCACCGGGCGGGCGGAGACGATGGCCACCCGGGCGACCACACCGGCGAGGGTTTCGAGTACGTCGAGTGCCTGCGGCACCGGATGCACGGCGTCCGGGTCGTCGGCGACCGGGGCGAGCACCCCGTCGAAGTCGAAGAAGAACGTGGTGTCCTTCGCTCGCGCGACGGTGAACTCCCACGCCTCGGCGGCACTCAGCGGATGCGATGGACGTGCTGACTCTGCCACGTGCGCCAGCCTACTCGCCGAACGTGTCGTTGCAGGACGCCGAATCGGTGTACCACGACGGCGTGATGGCCGTCACTCTCCGTACTCCCGGGTCAAGGTCGGCTACTGGACGGCGGGCCCGGGGTTTCGCTCTAGTGCGCGTGACAGTTGATCAGCTAGCGTCTACGTATGGCACGGGGTTCTCCCGGGCCAGCCGGAGGCCCGGACCTGCGAACATGTTGCGCCACGGGGCCCGCATCCCGACCCCGTGTCAGGGACGGGCGCCGGGACGTGGCGGACCGCGGGTGGGGTTCGGGTGCACGCCCGCCGGAGCAGGCCTGTGACATCTCGCCGTACTGACGCCGGGGCATCGCACGACCCGGCCGCCCACCCCTCCACCAGCCATGCCGCGACGGGACGCCGTTCCCCCGACCGGCACGCTTCCGCGGAGCCCGCCCCAGCGGGCCGGGTGTTCGTTCTGGACACCTCGGTCCTGCTGTCCGATCCGGCGGCGTTCCGCCGGTTCACCGACCACGAGGTGGTCATTCCGCTGGTGGTGATCTCCGAGCTGGAGGGCAAGCGTCACCATCCCGAGCTGGGCTGGTTCGCCCGCCAGGCGCTGCGGATGCTGGACGAGCTGCGCATCAAGTTCGGTCGCCTCGACCAGCCGGTGCTCTGCAACGACGAGGGCGGCACCCTGCGGGTGGAGCTGAACCACGCCGACCCGGGCGCGCTGCCGCCCGGCTTCCGCAACGACTCCAACGACACCCGGATCCTGTCCGTGGCGCTGGGGCTGGCCGCGGAGGGCCGGGAGGTGACCCTGGTCAGCAAGGACATGCCGCTACGGGTCAAGGCCGCCTCGGTCGGCCTGCTGGCCGACGAGTACCGGCACGGCCAGGCCAGCGATCCCACCTGGACCGGGATGAGCGACCTCACCCTCGCCGAGGACGAGGTCAGCCGCCTGTACGCGGGCGAGTCCCTGGTGCTGGAGGAGGCCGCGCACCTGCCGTGCCACACCGGCCTGGTGGTGCACTCCCCGCGCGGTTCCGCCCTGGCCCGGGTGACCCCGGACAAGGCGGTCCGGCTGGTGCGTGGCGACCGGGAGGCGTTCGGCATCCACGGCCGCTCCGCCGAGCAGCGCATCGCGCTGGACCTGCTGCTGGACGAGTCGATCGGGATCGTCTCGCTCGGTGGCCGCGCCGGTACGGGCAAGTCGGCGCTGGCGCTGTGCGCGGGCCTGGAGGCCACGATGGAGCGCAACCGGCACAAGAAGGTCGTGGTGTTCCGCCCGCTGTACGCGGTCGGCGGCCAGGAGCTGGGCTACCTGCCGGGTAGCGAGTCGGAGAAGATGTCGCCCTGGGCACAGGCGGTGTTCGACACCCTCGGCGCGGTGGTGCACGCCAACGTCATGGACGAGGTGCTGGCCCGCGGCATGCTGGAGGTGCTGCCGCTGACCCACATCCGGGGCCGCAGCCTGCACGACGCGTTCGTGATCGTCGACGAGGCGCAGTCGCTGGAGCGCAACGTGCTGCTGACGGTGCTGTCGCGGATCGGGCAGGGCTCGCGGGTGGTGCTGACCCACGACGTGGCGCAGCGTGACAACCTGCGGGTCGGCCGTCACGACGGGGTGACCGCGGTCATCGAGGCGCTCAAGGGCCACCCGATCTTCGCGCACGTCACACTGACCCGTTCGGAGCGCTCGCCTATCGCCGAGGTGGTCACGGATCTGCTGGAGGACATACCGCAGTAGGTGAAGGCGCGGTGGGATTTCGGCCTGATTTGCACCCATAAGCTATGTGATCCATTTCACAACGGCGCGCCACTGTTTCACATCGACTTCACCGTGCGCGATGGTGTTCGGCGAGTACCACCGGATGGGTGCTCGTCGGACATCGACGCAGCCCACATCCCTTCGATCGAAGCAGGTCGAGGTCTCGGCCCGCAGGGGTCGCGGTGCTCACGGCGCGGACCGATGCCGGATTTCCGGCGAGGCCCGCGCCGCGTCATTGCCCCCGACGAAGGGATACTTCGTGAATCGGCTCTGGAGCCGGGTCGGTGTCCGTGTGGCCTCCGTGGGTCTGCTCGTTCTGGGCGTGATCGGTGGCGTCTACCTCGGACAGGACCGGGCGGTCCAGCAGCGCAGTGCCGAAGCGCAACTCGTCGTCCAGGCCGACGCGGACGAGATGCAGCTGCTGAAGGAACGACACGCCGAGCATGCCGCGGCCCGGGCGTGGCAGCGCCAGGCCGAGGACGATGCCGCGGCGAAGGCGGCCACCGAGGCCAAGGCCGCGGCCGGCAAGGCGCGGGCGCTGGAGAAGAAGGCGATCGCCAAGGCCGAGCAGGCGAAGAAGGCGGCGGAGCAGAAGTCGTCCGACTCCGGCGACGGCGGCACGGTGCCGTACCCCGGTGACATCCCGGCCTCCTGCGACGAGTTCAGCGGCAACCGCGCCATCGGGTGCGCGCTGATGCTCGAAGCGGGCTTCAAGATCGACCAGTTCCCCTGCCTCGACAAGCTCTTCAAGCGTGAGAGCGGCTGGAACCACCACGCCCGCAACTCGGGCTCCGGTGCGTACGGCATCCCGCAGGCCCTGCCGGGCAAGAAGATGGCGTCGATCGCCGACGACTGGGAAGACAACCCGGCGACCCAGATCAAGTGGGGTCTCAACTACATCGAGGGTCGCTACAACACCCCGTGTGGGGCGTGGAACCACTCGGAGAACACCGGCTGGTACTGAGAATTCTCCGCAATGCGGGGGTACGCGTTCGGCGCGTACCCCCGCATTGCGTTCCAGGGATGATCAAATGACCGCATGGTCCGGAATGTCTTTTCCGTGATTCTGTGCGGCGTCCTCGTGGCGCCGCTGACCACGACTGCCGTACCGGCTCACGCCGGTGGCGGCGCGCAGCCGGTCCACGCGGTGGTCGGCGGCAGACTCGCGCCGGACGGGATGTTCCCCTGGATGGTCCGCCTCTCCATGGGCTGTGGCGGCGCGTTGACCGCACCTCGCGTCGTGCTCACCGCGGGCCACTGCGTCGCCGGCACCGGGCCGGACAGCAGCATCCGCGTGATCGCCGGCGTCGCCGACCTCAAGTCCCCCAACGCCCTCCTCGCCCGCTCGGTCACGGTGATCCGCGCCACGGGATTCCACGGGGAGGTGAACGGCGACGACTGGGCCGTCATCAAGCTCGATCGGGCGCTCAAGCTGCCCGTCCTGCCGCTCAGCCGGGGCGCCGACGGCGGCACCCAGACCATCCTCGGCTGGGGACAGACCAGCGAGACCAACCCGGTGCAGCAACGCCGTCTGCGGTACGCCACCGTGCCGGTCGTGCCGGACGCCACCTGCGCGGCCGCGTACCGGAAGGTGGGGGTCGAACTGGTCGCCGAGGAGTCCCTCTGCGCCGGAGCGCCCGGCGTCGACACCTGCCAGGGCGACTCCGGCGGCCCCATGGTCCGGCGTACCGGGCGCGACGGCTGGGTGCAGACCGGGATCGTCAGCTGGGGGGTCGGATGCGCCCGCAAGGGATATCCGGGCGTCTATACGCAGGTCTCCACGTTCCAGGCGGCGATCCGGGCGGCCAGCCGCAAGCTCGGCTAGTACGCAGCGTGTTGGCGGGCTAGCGGCCGCCTGGAACACTGGGAACCGTGAGTTACCTCGAGACGCGTGAGGACGAGGCGGCGAAGTTCGGCACCGAGGCCTTCTACGCTTCGCTCGGCCGGGCGTTCGTCGCCATGTGCGCGCTGATTCCGGTGCTCTTCCTCATCGAGGCCCTCGACATCGCGCTCGGCAAGGGGCGGCTCGACATGGCGGGCGGCATCATCCCGCACCGCCTCGACGGGCTCGACGGCGTCGTGTTCAGCCCGTTCCTGCACGCCAGCTGGGACCACCTGTACGGCAACGCCGTGCCGCTGATCCTCGTGGGCACGTTCGTGCTGGCCGCCGGTACCAAGCGCTTCATCTGGTCGACCCTGCTGATCATGCTGGTCAGCGGCCTCGGGGTGTGGTTCATCGGCGACCCCGACAGCGTGGTGGTCGGCGCCAGCGGGGTCATCTTCGGCTACCTCGGGCTGCTGTTCGCCCGCGGCTTCGTCGAGCGCAGCTGGTGGAACCTGGGCGTGGCCGCCTTCATCGGCCTGCTGTACTGGTACCAGCTCTACAACGTGCTCCCCACCGACCAGCCGATCTCCTGGCAGGGCCACCTGCTCGGTCTGATCGGCGGGGTCATCGCCGCGATCGTGTTCCGCCGCAAGCGGCCCCGCCCGGTCCCGGCGGCGTACGACCCGACCACCACCACGCTGACGGATCTCTGAGCGGTCAGATCAGGGCTGTGTCGCCCGGTGCCGTCGGCACGGTCGGCAGGTGACCGTCGAAGTCGACAGCCGAGTACAACGACAGCTTCTCCAGCCGGTGGTACGAGTCGATCACCCGGATCGTGCCGCTCTTGCTGCGCATGACGATCGACTGGGTGTGCGCCCCGCCCGCCCGGTACCGCACGCCGCGCAGCAGGTCGCCCGAGGTCACCCCGGTCGCCACGAAGAAGCAGTTGTCGCCCGTGACCAGATCGTCCGTGGTCAGCACCCGGTCCAGGTCGTGGCCGCCCGCGATGGCCTTCTCCCGCTCCGAGTCGTCCATCGGCCACAACTTCGCCTGGATCATGCCGCCCAGACACTTCAGCGCGCACGCCGCGGTGATGCCCTCCGGGGTACCGCCGATGCCCATGAGCACGTCGACGTCCGACTCGTGGCGCGCCGCCGAGATCGCCCCGGCGATGTCGCCGTCGGAGATGAACTTGATCTGGGCGCCCGCGGCGCGGACCTCCTCGACCAGCTTCTGGTGCCGGGGCCGGTCGAGGATGCACACCGTCACGTCGGAGACGCTGGAGCGCTTCGCCTTGGCGATGCGGCGCAGATTCTCCGCGGTGCCCGCGTTGATGTCGATGACGTCCGCGCAGTCCGGGCCGACCGCGATCTTCTCCATGTAGAACACCGCGCTGGGGTCGAACATCGCGCCGCGCTCGGCGACCGCCAGCACCGCGACCGCGCCCGGCATGCCCTTGCTCATCAGCGTCGTCCCGTCGATCGGGTCGACCGCGACATCCACCTCCGGCCCGGTGCCGTCGCCGACCCGCTCGCCGTTGTACAGCATCGGGGCGTGGTCCTTCTCGCCCTCGCCGATCACCACGACACCGCTCATCTGAATCGAGTTGATGAGCTTGCGCATCGCGTCGACGGCCGCGCCGTCGCCGCCCTCCTTGTCGCCACGGCCCACCCAGCGGCCGGCCGCCATCGCGGCGGCCTCCGTTACGCGGACCAGGTCGAGGGCGATGTTCCGGTCGAGATCCTGCGGAACGCGGGCAACAGTCACTGCGGGCCTCCTCGCGACACTGCGGGTGTGGGTTCACCGATCCTGTCATGGGCGGCTACGCAAAGTCCCGCCGCAGCGACTTGATTAACACCGGGTGGGGCCCGCGACTGGCGATCAGTCAGGATGGGTACGTGGAACCCGCCAGCCCCGTCAGCCCTGACCCGGCAGCCGCCGCCCCGCCCGCCGCCGACGCTGCCACGGCGGACCCCGCCGACGTTTCGGCAGGCCGCGCGGCGACGGACCGCGCCCCGGCCGGCGCTTCGGCAGGCAGCAGTCCGACGGGTGGTCCGGCAGGCGGCGTTCCGGCTGGGCCCGCGGTTCCGGCTGGGCCCGCGGTTTCGGCTGGGCCCGCGCGACGTGGCAGTGCCGAGCGGCCGCCGCGCGACATGATCGTGTCGCTGGCCGTCCTGCTGGTGCCGATCGCGCTGGTGCTGGTCTTCTACCGCGTTGTACTCAACGGTGACGCCCCGACGTCCATCGACCCCAGGCCGACCATCCAGCAGGCGCAGGCGGCCAACCTGTTCCCGGTGGCCGAGCCGCGCGGGCTGGGCGACGACTGGCACGTGGCCAGCGCGACGTGGCGGCACGAGGCCACCGGGGCGACCCTGCGGCTCGGGTACGTCGCTCCCGGCAAAGCCCCGGTCCAGCTGATCGAGAGCAGCGTGCCGGCGGAGACCCTGCTGCCGCGCGAACTCGGGCGCACCCTCGCCCCGCACGGCTCGTATCAGAACGCGGGTCGGGCCTGGCAGCGGTACTCGGCGGGGGAGGACACCCGGGCCCTGGTGCTGCTGGAGAAGAACCGCTCCGTGATCGTCCTGGGCGAGGCGGACACCCGCCACCTGGAGGCGTTGGCCGCCTCCCTGTCCTGATCACCCGAGTCTGCCGGTTACCTGTTGGGGGGGGCTGGCCACGTCCGTCGTCAGATCGCCCGCGTCCGTCGCTCACCTGCTGGCTCGCGCGCCGCTGTGCTTGTCCGCCCAGCTGCCGGAAGCTCGCCGGGCGGCGGGCTCACTCCTGCGCGCGGGCGGCCCTGGCGGCGTCGATGCGCTGCCGGGCCCCGTCGAGCCAGCGCTGGCACACGTCGGCCAGCTGCTCGCCCCGCTCCCACAGCGCCAGCGCCTCCTCCAGCGAGCTGCCGCCCTGCTCCAGGCGTTCCACCACCGAGGCCAGCTCGGTACGCGCCTGCTCGTAGCTCAACGTCTCGTCGGTCACCGGGTCTCCCGTACGCTCGCCTGCAGCTCGCCCTCCGCGAGCCGTACCCGAAGAAGGTCTTCCGGGCCCACCTCGGTGGCCGCGCGGACGACGTGGCCGTCGGCGCGCTGAACGATCGCGTAGCCGCGCTGCAGCGTGGCCGCGGGCGACAGCGCGCGCAGCCGCGCGAGGGTGTGCCGCAGCTCGTCGTCGGCCCGGCGCAGCCGGTGGTCGACGCAGCGGGCGGCGCGGTCCCGCAGCGCTGCCACGTCGGCGGCCCGCTGGTCGATCAGCGCCTCCGGGCGGGCCAGCGCGGGCCGCGAGCGCCATGCCTGCAGCCGCTGCGCCTCCCGGTCGAGCATCGTGCCGATCGCCCGGTCGAGGCGGTACCGGGCGTGCTCGATGAGCCGCGTCTCCTCCGCCAGGTCCGGCACGATGCGCTTCGCGGCGTCGGTCGGGGTGGAGGCGCGCACGTCGGCGACGTAGTCGACCAACGGTGCGTCCGTCTCGTGACCGATCGCGCTGACCACCGGGGTACGCGCGGCGAACACGGCCCGGCACAGCGCCTCGTCGGAGAACGGCAGCAGATCCTCCACGCCACCGCCACCCCGGGCCAGCACGATCACGTCGACCGTCTCGTCGCTGTCCAGCACCGCGAGCGCGTCGATGATCTGCGGAACCGCGGTCGGCCCCTGCACCGCCACGTTGATCACCCGGAAGTCCACCGACGGCCAGCGGCGCCGCGTGTTCATCAGCACGTCGCGCTCGGCGGCCGAGGCCCGGCCGGTGATCAGGCCGATGCGCCGGGGGAGGAACGGCAGGCGTCGCTTGCGTTCGCGGGCGAACAGGCCCTCGGCGGCCAGCAGCCGTTTGAGGCGCTCCAGCCGGGCCAGCAGCTCGCCGAGGCCGACCTGCCGGATCTCGTCGGCGCGCAGGCTCAGCGAGCCCCGGGCCGGGTAGAACTCGGGCTTGGCGTGCAGCGTCACCCGCGCGCCCTCGGCCAGCTCGGGTGCGCCCGCGTCCAGCACGTCGCGGTGGGTGGTGACGGTGAGGCTGAGGTCGGCCGAGGGGTCACGCAGGGTCAGGAACACCACGCTGGCGCCGGGACGGCGGCTGATCTGGGCCACCTGCCCGTCCACCCACACCCAGCCGAGCTTGGCGACCCAGGCGCCGATCTTCTGACTGACCACCCGGACCGGCCACGGCTCGTCGGCCGTGCTCTTCTGCTGCTCCGGGGTCTGCTGCTCCGGGGTCTGCTGCTCCGGCTGGGTCACCCGGTCAGCCTACGGAAGAGGTCTGACATCCTCGGTGGCGGCGCGGCCGGGCTCTGCCACGGCGGCGCGACGCGCGGCCAGCGTCCGCCGCACGGCCACCACGGCACCGGCCGCCAGCAGCCCCACGTACGACCAGACCAGCAGATTCGCCGCCAGCGACAGCACGTCGACCTGCCAGGATTGGGCGTCGGCCACCCGCTCGGCGGTCGCCGGGTCGTCCGCGAGCGCGCCCCGGGCCAGCCACCGGAACGGCCAGCCGCGGGTCGTCTGGTAGCCGTACCCGTAGGTGCCGCCCCACGTCTGTGACGCCGATATCGCCATCCCGGCCGCCGTCCCGACCAGTCCGGCGGCCGCCGCGGCGATCGCGGTGGGCGCCACTGGCAGCCGGGCCCGATGCGGCATGAGCAGCACCAGACCACCCGCGGTCAGCACCAGGCCGATCGCGACGTCCAGGACGGGCTTCGGGCTGTGCAGGTTCAGCAGCAGCCAGGTCAGGCCGCCGACCAGGGTGCACGCCCCGACCAGTACGGGAATCACGGCGGCGATCCGGAGCCACAGGCGCTGTCGCATCGCACGAGTATGCCCCGGACGATCATCAACGTGCGGCGTGGGCGGGCGCAGCGGGCAACGCCCTCGCAGGCGGTGAGCAGTCGGGTACCGGGCGCGGTGATCGCCATCGTGGGTCAGCGTCGCGCTGACAGGCTGCGTCACGGTCCGGTGACCGTCAGCATGTGGGTGCCGGACGGGAGTGGTGGGGGTCGCAGCGGGGGCGGTGGCTGATGCGGGCACGTACCATGGCCGGGTGACCGAGACCCGTAAGCGCGTGCTCCTGGCCAGGCCGAGGGGGTACTGCGCGGGCGTCGACCGCGCGGTGCAGACCGTCGAGGAGGCGCTGAAGCTGTACGGCGCGCCGGTCTACGTCCGCAAGCAGATCGTGCACAACAAGCACGTGGTCAGCACGCTGGAGGCCCGCGGCGCGATCTTCGTGGAGGAGAACGAGGAGGTCCCCGAGGGCTCGATCGTCGTCTTCTCCGCGCACGGCGTCGCCCCCGAGGTGCACGAGCAGGCCAAGGCCCGCAACCTCAAGGCGATCGACGCGACCTGCCCGCTGGTCACCAAGGTCCACCACGAGGCCAAGCGGTACGCGGCAGAGGACTACGACATCCTGCTCATCGGCCACGAGGGGCACGAGGAGGTCGTCGGCACCGCCGGAGAGGCCCCCGCGCACATCCAGCTCGTCGACGGCCCGGACGGGGTCGACAAGGTCACCGTACGGGACCCGGAGAAGGTGGTCTGGCTGTCGCAGACCACGCTGTCGGTGGACGAGACGATGGAGACCGTGGCCCGGCTCAAGACCCGGCTGCCGCTGTTGCAGTCCCCGCCCAGCGACGACATCTGCTACGCCACGCAGAACCGCCAGCACGTGGTCAAGGAGATCGCCCCGTCCTGTGACGTGGTGATCGTGGTCGGCTCGACGAACTCGTCGAACTCCGTCCGCCTGGTCGAGGTGGCCCTGGACGCCGGGGCGCGCGCCGGGCACCTGGTCGACTACGCCTCCGAGATCCGCGACGAGTGGCTGGAGGGCGCCACCACGGTGGGTGTCTCGTCCGGCGCCAGCGTCCCGGAGGACCTGGTCATGGAGGTCCTCGCGCACCTGGCGGAGCGTGGCTTCGGCGAGGTCACCGAGTACACCACCGCGGAGGAACGGCTCACCTTCTCGCTGCCGCAGGAGCTGCGCCGCGACATGAAGGCCGCCGCCGCGCGGGGTTAGTAGCCGTCGACCAGCTCCGGTGCCTGGGGCTGGCGCGGAGTCACCTCCACCTGCGCGGGGGTGGCCAACTGATCGTCGCTGACCCCCAACTCGGCCAGCTTGCGGGCGCTGACCAGCACCCGCCCCTCCAGCGACCCCACCGCCCGGTTGTACGCGGTCACCGCCCCGCCCAGTGCCCCGCCGAGGCGCCCCACATGCTCGCCCAGCGTGGCCAGTCGCCCGTACAGTTCGCGGGCCAGTTCGTGCACCACGACCGCGTTGCGGGCCAGCGCCTCCTGCCGCCACGAGTACGCCACCGTACGCAGCAGCGCGACCAGCGTCGCCGGGGTGGCCAGCACGACGTTGCGGCTGAACGCGTGCTCCATCAGCGCCGGGTCGCGTTGCAGCGCCGCGTCCAGGAACGGGTCCGCGGGCACGAACAGCACCACGAACTCCGGCGTCTGCGCGAACGCCGTCCAATACGCCTTGGCCGCCAGCGCATCCACGTGCGCGCGCAGGTGGCGGGCGTGCCGGTCGAGGTGGCCGTCACGGGTCCGCTCGTCGCGGGCCTCCATTGCGGACAGGTACGCGTCGAACGGCGCCTTCGCGTCCACCACCACGCTGCGCCCACCGTGCAGCCGCACCACCAGGTCGGGGCGGACCCCCTGCTGATCCGTGGCGGCGGTGACCTGCTCGGCGAAGTCGCAGTGCTCCAGCAGCCCCGCCGCCTCCACGATGCGGCGCAGCTGGTGCTCGCCCCAGCGCCCCCGCACCTGCGGCGCCCGCAGCGCGGCGACCAGCTGCTTGGTCTCGGTGCGCAGCTCGCCGGAGACCGCGCCCATCGACCTGACCTGCTCGCGCAGTTCCGCGTACGCGTCGACCCTGTCGCGTTCCAGCTCGCCGATGCGCTGCTCATAGCGGCGCAGCGCCTCGTGCAGCGGCGCCACGGCCCGCGCCACCGCCTCCTGCGACTGGGCGGTGGCCTCGTAGGACAGAGCCCGCATCGACTGCTCCAGGCGCTGCTCGCCCTCGCGGCCCGCCTGCACGGTGGCCTCCAGACGGGCGATGTCGGCGGCGGCGCGCAGCCGGGCGGCCAGCCAGCCCAGTGCGGCACCCACTGCCAGACAGACGATCACCACGGCCACGGTCGAGACGGTCACGCCTGGAGCTTGCCAGAGGGGTACGACGCGACAGGCGAGGGTAGCTTGGACACATGAAGGTGTTTCTGCTGGTGATAGTGGTTCTGCTGCTCATCGCCGTCGTTGTCGCCTGGCGGCACGGCTCCGTGTCCCGCGAGCAGCAGCGCCTCGCCGACGCCCGGGCCGACGCCCAGCGCTGGTACGAGCGCCTCGGCGGCCAGGTGATGAACCTGCACGGCGACGATCCCGCGGCCCGGCAGGCGCTGGCCGACGCGGGGGAGCGGTACAACGCGGCGGGCGGTCAACTCCAGCAGGCCACCTCGGTGCGGCAGTTCGAACTGGCGCGGGAGAGCGCCCTGGAGGGCCTGGCCTACGTGCGGGCCGCACGGGTCGCCATGGGTCTGGATCCGGGCCCCGAGCTGCCGGCGCTGGCCGGGGCCGCGGGCGCCGGGCAGCTGACCAGCGACCGCGAGGTCACCGTGCAGGGGCAGCACTACAAGGCCGGGCCGCGACCGGGGCCGGACACGCCGTACTACTACCCCGGCGGGCAGGTGCAGGGCCGTCCCGTGCCGTCCGGCTGGTACTCGACGCCGGTGTGGAAGACCGCGCTCGGCGCCGGCGCCGGGGTCCTCGGCGGAATGTTGATCTTCGATGCGCTGTTCTCGCCCGGATTCGGGGATGCCGGGTTCGGCGACATGGGCTACCAGGAGGGCTTCGCGGACGGGTTCGCGGCCGGCGACAACGACGCCGGCATCAGCGACGCCGGAGACTTCGGCGGCGGCGACTGGGGCGGAGACTTCGGCGGCGGCGATTTCGGCGGCGACTTCTAGTACGGCGCGAACGGGACTGCCCGGCCCGGCGCGATCTGATGGTCGCGAACGGCGTCGTGCGTGCCGCCTCGCGTCCCCGCGGTGGCGGCGGGCCGCTATGTTCGTCGATGTTGCGGGCAGTCATGGGACCCCTGCAAGGCCACACGGTAGGGGGCTGTTCGTGTTCAAGGTGCGTGGTGTCGTTCTGCCCGAGCGGGAGGAACGGACGTTCTGGATCGACGGCGACCGCCTGCGTACCGATCCGGTGCCCGGTGGTGACCTGATCGTCGACGGCGGCTGGATCGTGCCGGGGCTGGTCGACGTCCACACGCACCCGGGCAGCACGGACACACCGGAGGATCCGTTCGACGAGGAGGTCCTGCGCAAGCACCTGGTGGACCACCGCGAGGCGGGCGTGCTGCTGATCCGTACGCCCGGCACCGCGGGCCGCATCCCCGACTGGGTCGAGGCCGATCCCGACCTTCCCCGAGTGCGCTCGGCCGGGCGCTGGCTGGCGACCCCGAACCGGTTCGTGAAGGGGTACGGGCGCGATGTCACCGAACAGGAGCTGGTGGCCGCCGCGGTGGAGGAGGCCACCGCCGCGTCCGGATGGTGCAAGATCCACGCCGACTGGGGCTTCGACTATCCGCCGCTGCCGTTCGATCTCCTGTGTGAGGTCGTGAAAGCCGTCCACGCCATCGGTGGACGGGTGGCCACGCACTGCCAGACCGCGCAGGGCACCCGTAACGCGGTGCTGGCCGGCGTCGACAGCCTGGAGCATGGCTGGTTCCTCGAAGAGGACCTGATCGACCACATGGTCCGCAATGGCACGGCGTTCGTCCCCACGCTGACCGTCTTCCAGGACAAGCTCCCGGAGGTGCGCAAGCGCGAGCCCAGCCCGCTCCGCGAATGGGCGCTGAAGGGCTGCGAACAGACACTGGACACCGTCCGCGCCGCCGTGGACGCCGGCGTCACGGTCCTGGCCGGGACGGACAGCTATCCCTGCGGCACGATCGCGACAGAGGTGGACTGGCTCATCCGCGGCGGGATGACGCCCGAGGCCGCGATCGGGGGCGCATCCTGGACGGCGCGGTCCTGGCTCGGACTGCCGGGACTGGTCGACGGCGCACCCGCGGACCTGGTCGTCTACGACACCGACCCCACCCTCGACCCGCGGGTTCTCGCGCATCCCAGCGCGATCATCCTGCGCGGCCGGGTGCAGCGCTCCCGCCGAGCCTGACAGCGGGCCGAGCCCGTCCCGCCACACCTCGGGCTGAGCCCTTCCCGCCTCACCGCGGGCTGAGCCCTTCCCGCCTCACCTCGGGACGAGTCCGTCCCGCCCGACCTCCCGCCGGCGGCGGCGCGGCGGGCGACCGGCTCCGCTCCGATTCGCGGGTGGCGGCGCGGGAGCCCGGGCAGCCTCCGCGAGCGGACGCTCCGGTCCCGGGCTCAGGTGTGGATGGGCAGGCGGCGGTCGAGTTCCCGGCGAAGCGCGCGCGGACCGGGCCACACCTGGGTCAGGTCGGCGGTGAACGCCGCACCCGCCGGGGTGTCGCGCATCGTGGGCCAGCCCGGCCCTTCGCCCGCGACCGGGTGTACCCGGTCCAGGTCCACCGGGGTCACGTCGAGCACGGTGCGCATGCCGCTGCGGCGTATCGACACGGCGGCGATGTCGTCCCAGGCCAGCAGCACCGGATCACTGCCCTGGGCGGCCAGCTCCAGGCCGCCCGCGGAGATCCGTACCCAGGTGGTCAGGGCCGCCCGCGCGCAGGCCGTGTAGCCGCCCGCGACCAGCAGTGCGATCACCACGCCCTGGAGCAGGGTCGACCACCACGGGTCGCTCTGCCCACCGGCGACCGCGTCGACCACGAGCGCGGCGGCGACGTACGTGACCGTCAGGACGGCGAACAGCGTCAGGAAGGTCCGCGCGGGCGACGAACGGAACAGCACCGCATCCCCCGCCGGCGCCTCGACCTGATCGGGCACGGTCGACATGCCTTCCATACTGCCGTGGCCGGGCGGGCCGCGGACGCGGTCGGCCGAGCCGACCGCGTCCGTTCCCCGGATCAGAACGCGCAGGCGATGACCAGTTCCGGCGTACGGTCGGGCAGCCGGTCCAGTTTGCCGATCTTGCCGGCCGCCTTCAGGTCACCCTCGATGCGGGCGAGCCGGTCCAGCATCGCCGCGGGACCGAGCGCCTCGGCCAGCGGCACCTCCGCCTTCATGGACAGCTTCCGGTCGCTCTTGGCACGGCGGATCTGACGCAGCGCCTCCCCGGCCAGATCCAGCAGACCCGCGTCACCCTCGGGTGCGACCCGGGTCAGCTCGTACGTCGTGGGCCAGGTCGACGTGTGCACCGAGCCGTACCGCCACCACGACCACACCTCCTCTGTCACGTACGGCAGGAACGGCGCGAACAGCCGCAACTGCACGGACAGCCCTGCCGCCAGGGCAGCCCGGGCCGACTCGGCGGCCGGGCCCTGCCCGTACGCGCGGTCCTTGACCAGCTCGATGTAGTCGTCGCAGAACGTCCAGAAGAACGCCTCGGCCGCCTGCAGCGCGTCGGTGTGCTGGTACGCGTCGAACGCCGCGGTCACCTCGCCGGTCACCGCGGCCAGCCGGGCCAGTACCGCCCGGTCCAGTTCCGCGGTCACCGGCCGCCGCAGCGCGTCCGCCGCGCCGAGCCCGAGCGCGAACTTCGACGCGTTGAGCAGCTTGGTGGCCAGCCGCCGCCCGATCTTGATCTGGGCGGCGTCGAACGCGAGGTCCGTGCCGGGTCGCCCGTTGGCCGCCCAGTACCGGACCGCGTCGGAGCCGTTCTGCTCCAGCAGCGCCATCGGGGTGACGACGTTGCCCTTGGACTTCGACATCTTCTTGCGGTCCGGGTCGAGGATCCAGCCGGAGAGCACAGCGGTGTGCCAGGGCAGGGTGCCGGTGGACAGGTGGGCCCGCACCACCGAGGAGAACAGCCAGGTGCGGATGATCTCCTGGCCCTGCGGGCGCAGGTCCATCGGGTACGTGCGCCGGTGCAGGTCCTCGTCGACGCTCCAGCCGGTGACGATCTGCGGGGTCAGCGACGAGGTGGCCCACGTGTCCATGACGTCCGGGTCGGCGGTGAACCCGCCCGGCACGTCACGCTGGCCGGGCTCGAAGCCGGGTGGACAGTCCGAGGACGGGTCAACCGGCAGCGCCGAATCGTCCGGTATGAGAAGCTTCTCGTAGTCCGGCCCGCCAGCGTCGTCGAGCCGGTACCAGACGGGGATCGGCACGCCGAAGAACCGCTGCCGGCTGATCAGCCAGTCGCCGGTCAGCCCGTTCACCCAGTGCTCGTAGCGGTGCGCCATGTGCTGCGGAATCCAGCGCAGCGCGCGGCCCTGCGCCAGCATCTGCTCGCGCAGGTCCTGGTCGCGTCCGCCGTTGCGGATGAACCACTGGCGGCTGGTGACGATCTCCAGAGGCGCGTCCCCGTTCTCGTAGAACTTCACGGGATGGGTGACCGGCCGCGGCTCGCCGACGAGATCGCCGGACTCCTGCAGCAGTCGGACGATCTCCCGGCGGGCCGCGGGCACCGTCAGCCCCGCGAACTCCTCGTACGCCACCTGCGGGACCCCGTGCGGGCGCTCCGGCACGAACCGCCCGTCCCGGCCGATCACCACGCGCGTGTCCAGTTGCAGGTCACGCCACCAGATCACGTCTGTCAGGTCGCCGAACGTGCAGACCATCGCGATGCCCGTACCCTTGTCCGGCGCCGCCATGGCGTGCGCGTGCACCGGCACGTCGACGTCGAAGAACGGGGTCCGCACCGTACGGCCGACCAGCGCGGCGTACCGATCGTCGGTCGGATGGCAGACCAGTGCGACGCAGGCTGCCAGCAGTTCCGGCCGGGTCGTGTCGATCTCGACCGGCCCGTCCGGGCCGTGGAAGCGCAACCGGTGGAAGGCACCGGGCCGCTCCCGGTCCTCCAGCTCGGCCTGCGCGACCGCGGTCTGGAAGCCCACGTCCCACAGCGTCGGTGCCTCCGCCGTGTACGCCTCCCCACGCGCCAGGTTCGCCAGGAACATGCGCTGCGACACGGCCCGCGCCGTGTCCCCGATCGTCGTGTACGTCATCGACCAGTCGACGGACAGCCCGAGACGCCGCCACAGCGCCTCGAACGCCTGCTCGTCCTCGGCGGTGAGCCGCTCGCACAGCTCCACGAAGTTGAGCCGCGAGATCGGCACCGGCGGCTTGGGCGGGGTGGCCGGCGGCTGCCACCCGGGCTCGTACGGCAGCGCCGGGTCGCAGCGCACGCCGTACACGTTCTGCACGCGGCGTTCCGTGGGCAGCCCGTTGTCGTCCCAACCCATGGGGTAGAACACGGTCTTACCGCGCATCCGCTGGAACCGGGCGACAGTGTCGGTGTGCGTGTACGAGAAGACGTGCCCCATGTGCAGCTCGCCCGATACGGTCGGCGGAGGGGTGTCGATCGCGTATACGTCCGAGCGCTCCTTCGAGCGGTCGAACGCGTACGTGCCCTCCTCCTGCCAGCGGCGCGACCACTTCTCCTCGAGGCCGTCCAGCGACGGTCGCTCGGGGAGACCGGCGCGCGCGGTCTTTCCCGTATCAGTCATGGGCCGATGCTAAGGCCGCGCGCGCCCGCCGTACCTCCATTAATGCCGTTCGTGCTCCAGCAGCCAGGTCTTCACGTCGAGGCCCCAGCGGTAGCCGCCGAGCGTGCCGTCGGTGCGCAGCACCCGGTGGCACGGCACGAACAGCGCGACAGGGTTGCGGGCGCAGGCCGCGGCCGCGGCGCGCACCGCGGCGGGCCGCCCGGCCAGCTCCGCGAACAGTGCGTAGGTCACCGGGGCGCCCGGCTTGATCTCGCGCATGACCTGCCACGCATGCGCCATGAACGCCCCGCCGGTCCGCTGCTCCACGGCCACGTCGTCCAGCGCGGCCAGGTCGCCGTCGAGGTAGCGCCGGACCGCGGCGCTCACCGCGCCGAGGTCGGTGGCGGGCCGCGTTTCCCCGGCCAGATCCGGGTGTACGAGCAGCATCAGCGCGGCCACATCGGCGGTGAAGCCGGCGGCGCGGACCGCACCGTCGCCGCTCACCACTGCCGTGAACGGACCGGCGGGAGTGTCCATCGTGCTGTGTCGCATCATGCCGACCTCCAGAGTCGAATCAGAGCGTAGGAACGCCAGGGCCGCCAGCGCTCTGCGTGCGCGGCCAGGGCGGTGGGGGAGTCGGGCAGGCCGAGCGCGTGGGCGCCGCGCCGGGCCGCCAGGTCGGTGGGGAGCAAGACGTCAGGGTCGCCGATCGCCCGCATGGTCACGTAGCCCGCCGTCCAGGCGCCGACGCCGGGCAGCTCGGTGAGCCGGCCGACGGTCGCGGTCCGGTCGGCGCCGGGATCGAGATCCAGTTCGCCGTCGGCGACGGTCCGGGCGAGCGCGCGGATGCTCTCGCGCCGCGCCCCCGGCATCCGGAACGCCTCATCGGGCAGCCCGGCCACCACCGCGGCGTCGGGAAAGGCCCGCAAGCGCTTCTCATGATCGCCATGATCGCCATGGTCGTGGTCGTGGTCGTGGTCGTGGTCGTGGTCGTGGTCGTGGTCGTGGTCGTGGTCGTGGTCGGGGCCGGGGACCGGGGCGGTGTAGGAGAGGAGATGGGTGAGGGTGGTGCGCGCGGAGCGGACGCTGACCTGCTGCCCCACGATTGCGCGGACGGCCATCTCGAAGCCGTCCACCGCTCGGGGCACCCGGACACCCGGCTCCGCCTGCACCGCCGCGCGCAGTGCCGGGTCCGCGGCCAAGGTGGAGTCCACTGCCACCGGGTCTGCGTCCAGGTCCAGCAGGCGGCGGCAGCGGGCCACGGCCGGCGCCAGGTCACGCACGTCGGCCAGCGTGAGGGTGGCCGAGATCCACCGGTCGGCCGGGGTCAGCGCGACCGTGGCGACCCCGTGCGGCAGGCTCAGCCCCCGCCGGTACGTCCGCCCGTCGCACTCCTCCACCTCCGGCAGGGCCCGGGCGGCGAGGAACCCGAGCAGCGCCTCGGCGTGCAACGGAGCCCGGTACGCCAGCCGGACCGTGATCGTGCCCGCGCCGGCGATCGTGGCCGGGCGCCGTGAGCGCAGCGCGCTGGGCGGCTGGGCGTACACCTCCAGGATCGTGTCGTTGAACTGGCGGACGCTGCCGAAGCCCGCCGCGAACGCGATGTCCGCCAAGCCCAGCTCGGTGGTCTCGATGAGGATGCGGGCGGTCTGTGCACGCTGCGCACGAGCCAGCGCGAGCGGGCCAGCGCCCAGCTCCGCGGTGAGCATCCGGTGCAGGTGGCGCTCGGTGTAACCCAGCCGGCCGGCCAGGCCCGGCACCCCCTCGCGGTCGACGACACCGTCGGAGATGAGCCGCATCGCCCGGCCCACCACATCGGCGCGCACGTCCCACTCGGGTGAGCCGGGTGCGGCGTCGGGCCGGCAGCGGCGGCAGGCGCGGAAGCCGTTGCGCTGGGCGGCGGCCGCGCTGGGGTAGAACGCGACGTTTGCGCGTTTCGGGGTGAGGGCGGGGCAGGATGGCCGACAGTAGATCCCGGTCGTCTTGACCGCGGTGTAGAACCAGCCGTCGAACCGCTGGTCGCGGCTGTCGACGGCCCGATAACACCGCTCGAAGTCCAGCTCCATGCCGTCGAGTCTGCCCCGCGCCACGGCCGCCCGGCTGGCGGCTTTCGGACATGGCGACGCCGGACGCGGCGCCGCACACACGCGGGCGCGACGACCGCCCGGGGGTGACGTCACCACGGGCGGGCCGATCAGCCGTACTGGCCGAGGAAATGCAGCAGCCGCTCGGTCAGCAGGGCCGCCGCGTCCGGGTCGAAATCCGGCAGGCTGGAGTCGGCGAACAGATGCCGGTCGCCGGGATAGACGAACAGCTCGGCGTCCGGCGTGGACGCCACCAGTGCGCGAGCCGCGTCGAGGTCACCCTCACCGGCGAAGTAGGGATCCGCGTCCATGCCGTGGATCTGCACCGGAACCCCGGCGGGCCAGTCGCCGCCGAACTCGGCCGGTGGCACGCAGGCGTGGCACAGCACCGCGCCACGGGCGCCCGGACGGGACTGGGCCAGGGCCTGCGCGGGCAGGACGCCCAGCGAGAAGCCCACGTACACGAGATCGGGGGGCAGGGGATCGGCGGCCCGGCGGCCGCGCTCGATGATCTCGCCGAAGCCGATGTCGCCTGCGTGGGCGACACCGTCGTCGAGCTTGTCGAAGACGCGCCCCGCGTACAGATCAGGCAGGTGGACGGTGTGGCCTGCGCCCCGCAGCGTGTCGGCGAAGCCGCGCACCCCCGGAGTCAGCCCTTGAGCGTGATGGAACAGCAGGATCTCGGTCATGCCGCCGATGATGCCGGGTTCCCCCGACAATATCGGTGCCTGCTTTCGCGCCTGTGGATTGTGTCAACCTGGATTGACAATCGGGGCTGGGTGGGATGGCTGCCAACTCCGCGCAATCCGCAGCTGAGGGGTCAGTAGACTGGCCGGTCGTGAGCCTCACCATCGGAATCGTCGGCCTGCCCAACGTCGGCAAGAGCACCCTGTTCAACGCCCTGACCAAGAACGACGTGCTTGCCGCGAACTACCCGTTCGCCACGATCGAGCCCAACGTCGGCGTGGTCGGGCTGCCCGACGACAGGCTCCAGCAGCTCGCCGGACTCTTCGGCAGCGAGAAGATCCTCCCCGCGCCGGTGAGCTTCGTCGACATCGCCGGCCTGGTCCGCGGCGCGTCCAAGGGTCAGGGCCGGGGCAACGCGTTCCTCGCCAACATCCGCGACGCGTCCGCGATCTGCCAGGTGGTGCGCGCCTTCTCCGACCCGAACGTGCTGCACGTCGACGGCAAGGTGTCCCCGGCCGACGACATCGAGACGATCAACACCGAGCTGCTCCTCGCCGACCTGCAGACGCTGGAGAAGGCGCTGCCCCGGCTGCAGAAGGAAGCCAAGCTCAAGAAGGACCGCGC